>NZ_JAHUWM010000005.1:0-454986 GCF_019218985.1 Pseudomonas sp. PDM30 | reverse complement strand
TGGCTTTGGCTTTGGCTTTGGCTTTGGCTTTGGCTTTGGCTTTGGCTTTGGCTTTGGCTTTGGCTTTGGCTTTGGCTTTGGCTTTGGCTTTGGCTTTGGCTTTGGCTTTGGCTTTGGCTTTGGCTTTTGATCTTGATCTGGCTTTTGATCTTTCGCCCCTTCGGCAGGCCGAGCGTAGGTGTTCATCAGGGGGTTTGGCGCGTAGCGCCGTTCGACGAAGTCGAACACATCGAGAGGAGGTCGTCGCGAAGCAGACCGTAGGCGATGCCCCCTGATGGACACCGTAGCGAGGGAACACCGAGCCTTGGCGAGGTGCCGTACGCCGGGGCGAAGCCTTTTGGTTCCTTTTTGGCGTTTGAAAAAGGGACTCGCTGTAAGAGCGAAACCGCCAGCAGCCGTTACCGCAGAAATGGATATGTACGCCGATTGGAAAAGCAGCCGTTACCGCTGCAACGGATATGTACACCGAACACCGGTCGCTACCCCCACCACCGAAACCGCAATCACCCTACCTGATACCCAACCATTCAGAACAAGCGCCCATCCCCCTTGGTTAACAAAACATAACGTGGCGTCGATTGTCAGACATTAAAAAACACCGATAGGATAGGCCAGCTTCCGAAGGGGCTCTGGATTGCGGGTTTCAGGACTATGCTCTGAAACAGCCGGTCCGGACACGCACCCTTGCGGCGCCCAGTAAGGTTGAACGACCTAACAATAATAATGGGAGAAGGTCTATGAGTGAGCCTGTCATGGGTGTGGGTATCTGCCGCCCGCCGGCATTACGCAAATTCGCGTTGCTGGCCACAGCGCTCTCGCTGTTGGGCTCTGCCATGCTGTCGGCGCCTGCGCTGGCCGCGGCGGCGCCAGCATCCGATGTTGTCTATTCCATTGAATCGGCCAAGGCTGCCAAAAGCCTGATGCTCGATGTCGTCCACGCCGGCAAGCGCCTGGTGGCGGTCGGGGATCGTGGGCACATCCTGTATTCCGATGACCAGGGCGCTACCTGGACCCAGGCCAAGGTCCCGACCCGGGCCCTGCTGACGTCGGTGTTCTTCGTCGATGACATGCACGGCTGGGCCGTCGGCCATGACGCGCAGATCCTCGCGAGCGAAGACGGCGGCGCGACCTGGACCAAGCAATTCGAAGATCTGAAACGCGAATCGCCGCTGCTCGATGTCTGGTTCAAGGACGTCGACAGCGGCTTTGCCGTGGGCGCCTACGGCTCGCTGATGGAAACCACCGACGGTGGCAAGCATTGGGAAGACGCCAGCGACCGCCTGGACAACGAAGACCAGTACCACCTGAACGCGATCGCCGCGGTCAAGGACGCCGGGCTGTTCATCGTCGGTGAGCAGGGCAGCATGTTCCGCTCCGCGGACTGGGGCCAGACCTGGGAGAAACTCGAAGGCCCGTACGAAGGCTCGCTGTTCGGCGTGATCGGTACGGCGCAGTCCAATACGTTGCTGGCCTACGGCCTGCGCGGCAATCTTTACCGTTCCACGGATTTCGGCACCACCTGGGACCAGGTCGAGCTCAAGGCTGAACGTGGCGACCTGGAGTTCGGGCTGTCCGGCGGTACGCTGCTCGACGATGGTTCCATCGTGATCGTCGGCAACGGCGGTTCGGTCATTCGCAGCAGTGACAATGGCGAAACCTTCAAGGTGGTCAACCGCCCGGACCGTATTTCCGTCTCGGCAGTGACTGCGGCAGGCAATGGCAATCTGGTTCTGGCCGGGCAGGGTGGCGTTCGCGTCACTTCGCCAAGCGGCACCGAGTCGGGCAAATGAGCCGGGTTAATAATAAGAAGGCGGAGCTATGACTTCCTTGAGTACTCATCACCAGGACAAGGCGACGTTCCTCGAGCGCCTGATCTTCAACAACCGCCCGGCAGTGATCACGATCTGCCTGCTGGTCAGTATTTTTCTGTTCTGGCAGGCGACGCTGATCCGTCCGTCCACCAGCTTCGAAAAAATGATCCCGCTGGAGCACCCCTTCATCCAGAAGATGATGGAGCACCGCAATGATCTGGCGAACCTGGGCAACACCGTGCGGATCTCGGTGGAAGCCACCGATGGCGACATCTTCTCCAAGGAGTACATGGAGACTCTGCGTCAGATCAACGACGAAGTGTTCTACATCTCCGGCGTCGACCGTTCCGGCCTCAAGTCGCTGTGGAGCCCCAGCGTTCGCTGGACCGAAGTGACGGAAGAGGGCTTCGCCGGCGGTGAAGTGATTCCGCAAAGCTACAACGGCTCCCAGGCCAGCCTCGATCTGTTACGCAACAACGTGCTCAAGTCGGGTCAGGTCGGGCGGTTGGTGTCCAACGATTTCAAGTCGAGCATCGTCGACATTCCGTTGCTGGAGTCCTATCCGGACCCGCAGGACCAGGGCAAGCTGCTGGCGCTGGACTATCGCCAGTTCTCCCACGAGCTTGAGGACAAGATCCGCACCAAGTTCGAAGCACAGAACCCGAATGTGAAGATCCACATCGTCGGTTTCGCCAAGAAAGTCGGTGACCTCATCGATGGCCTGGTGATGGTGGTGATGTTCTTCGGCGTTGCCTTCGTCATCACCCTGATCCTCTTGCTGTGGTTCACCAACTGCCTGCGCAGTACCGTCGCCGTATTGAGCACGACGCTGGTGGCAGTGATCTGGCAACTGGGCTTGATGCACTTCTTCGGCTTCGGGCTTGACCCCTATTCGATGTTGGTACCGTTCCTGATCTTCGCCATCGGTATTTCCCACGGCGTGCAGAAGATCAACGGGATCGCCCTGCAATCGAGTGAGGCGGACAACGCCCTGACGGCGGCGCGTCGCACCTTCCGTCAATTGTTCCTGCCGGGGATGATTGCGATCCTCGCCGATGCCGTGGGTTTCATCACACTGCTGATCATCGATATCGGTGTGATCCGTGAGCTGGCCATCGGCGCATCCATCGGTGTGGCGGTGATCGTGTTCACCAACCTGATCCTGTTGCCAGTGGCGATTTCCTATGTCGGCATCAGCAAGCGTGCCGTCGAACGCAGCAAAAAGGACGCGACTCGCGAGCATCCGTTCTGGCGCCTGTTGTCGAACTTTGCCAGCGCGAAAGTGGCCCCGGTTTCCATTCTGCTGGCACTGGTCGCCTTTGGTGGCGGCCTTTGGTACAGCCAGAACCTGAAAATCGGCGACCTCGACCAGGGTGCCCCGGAGCTGCGTCCGGACTCGCGCTACAACAAGGACAACAACTTCATCATCAACAACTACTCCACCAGCTCCGACGTGTTGGTGGTGATGGTCAAGACCAAGTCCGAAGGCTGTTCGCGCTACGAAGCCATGGCGCCGATCGACGAGCTGATGTGGAAGATGCAGAACACCGAGGGCGTGCAGTCGGCGATTTCCCTGGTGACCGTGTCCAAGCAAATGATCAAGGGCATGAACGAGGGCAACCTGAAATGGGAAACCCTGTCGCGTAACCCTGATGTGCTGAACAACTCCATTGCCCGTGCTGACGGCCTGTACAACAACAGCTGTTCCGTGGCGCCGGTGCTGGTGTTCCTCAACGATCACAAGGCCGAGACCCTGGATCGCGCGGTACATGCGGTGCAGGAGTTCGCCAAGGAAAACAACAAGGAAGGCCTGGAGTTCATCCTCGCTGCCGGTAACGCCGGGATCGAGGCGGCCACCAACGAGGTGATCAAGAAGTCCGAACTGACCATCCTGGTCCTGGTGTATATCTGCGTCGCGGTCATGTGCATGATCACCTTCCGTTCGTGGGCGGCGACCTTGTGCATCGTGCTGCCGCTGGTGCTGACCTCGGTACTCGGCAATGCCCTGATGGCCTTCATGGGTATCGGCGTGAAAGTGGCGACCCTGCCGGTCGTGGCGCTCGGGGTGGGGATTGGCGTGGACTACGGCATCTACATCTACAGCCGCCTGGAAAGCTTCCTGCGTGCCGGCCTGCCGCTGCAAGAGGCGTACTACCAGACACTGAAGTCCACCGGTAAGGCGGTGCTGTTCACCGGTCTGTGCCTGGCCATCGGCGTGTGCACCTGGATCTTCTCGGCCATCAAGTTCCAGGCCGACATGGGCCTGATGCTGACCTTCATGTTGCTGTGGAACATGTTCGGTGCGCTGTGGCTGTTGCCGGCGCTGGCGCGGTTCCTGATCAAGCCGGAGAAACTGGCGGGGCAGAAGGGCAATTCGTTGTTCGCCCACTGATCGACAGCTGAAACAAAAAAGCCGCAACCTTGGGTTGCGGCTTTTTTATGCCCGATGGTTTCGCCCTGGAACCTGTGGGAGCGAGCTTGCTCGCGATAGCGGAGTGTCAGCCGCATTGATATCGAACATTAGGCCGCCATCGCGAGCAAGCTCGCACCCACAGGGTTCTTCGGTGATCAGGCGGGATCGCTGCCAAGCACCACATTCAGCGCGCTGCGGGCATCGTCCAGTTGCACCAACGTCGCATGCCGCGCGCCGAGGGCGTCGCGGTTTTCGATGGCGGTCAGGATCGCCTTGTGCCGGGGCAGCGCCAGTTCATGCAGGTTCGGCCGCTGGTTCGAATGCTTCAAGGCTTCGGCGATGGCCACCGAGAGCATGTTGCACAGGTTGGCCAGCAAGTCGTTGTGCGTGGCGTCGGCGATGCGACTGTGGAAGTCCAGGTCCGGCTGCAACAGAGCCTCCGGCGTCGGTGCGGCTTCCATGCGTTGGTAGGCCTCACCGATGGAGGCGATATCCGCTTCCGTGGCGAATTGCGCGGCGAGGGCGGCAGCGGCCGGTTCGATGATGCTGCGCACGCTGGTCAGCAGGTCGAAAAACTGATTCTGCGGACTGCTCTGCATCAACCAGTGCAGCACGTCCGGATCGAGCATGTGCCAGTCCTTTCGCGGCTTGACCACGGTGCCGACCCGCGGGCGGGAATACACCAGGCCCTTGGCGACCAGTACCCGGGTGGCTTCACGCAGCACCGGCCGGCTGACCGCATATTCTTCGCACAACAGCGCTTCGGCGGGCAGTTTGTCGTCGGGCAGGAAACGTCCCGAGACGATCTGCATGCCCAGTTCCTGGACGATGCGCGAGTGCATGCTTTTGCGGTCGGAGGGTTTGCGGTAATCCATGGGAAACGGCACGGTCCTGTGCGAAGAGGTGTCGCGCATGATAGCAGGCGCGGCGAGTCGACTGTAGGAGCGAGCTCGCTCGCGATGGACGTCAACGATAACGTGGGGAACCTGACACCCCGCGGCGGTCTCGGGTCCATCGCGAGCGAGCTCGCTCCTACAAGGGGGGGTGTCAGTGGGAGTGACGCGGCACCTCGGCCCCACGGCAACCGACCAGGAAGTCGAAGTCGCAACCCTGGTCCGCTTGCAGCACGTGGTCGATGTACAACTGACGATACCCACCGACGATCAGGTTCTGTGGCGGTTGCAGATCGGCCATGCGCGCGGCCAGCTCGGTGTCCGCAATATCCAGGTGCAAGCGGCCGCTGGCGCAATCGAGTTCGATCCAGTCGCCTTCCTTCACTGCGGCCAGCGGACCGCCGGCAGCGGCCTCCGGGGCGACGTGCAGCACAACCGTGCCGTACGCCGTGCCACTCATGCGCGCATCGGAAATACGCACCATGTCCGTCACACCCTGGGCCAGCAGCTTGGCCGGCAGGCCCATGTTGCCCACTTCGGCCATGCCCGGATAACCCTTCGGCCCGCAGTTCTTCATCACCAGGATCGAGTTGGCATCCACGTCCAGTTCCGGATCGTTGATCCGAGCTTTGTACATGTCGAAGTTCTCGAACACCACTGCACGGCCGCGATGCTGCATCAGTTCGGGCGTGGCGGCGGACGGCTTGAGCACAGCGCCCAGCGGTGCCAGGTTGCCGCGCAATACACAGATGCCGCCATCGGCGCGGATCGGGTTGTCGAGGGTGCGGATCACTTCGTCCTCGCCATAGATCGGCGCGTCCCTGGTGTTCTCGCCGATGGACTTGCCGTTGACGGTCAAGGCGTTCGGGTTCGGGATCAGGTTGGCTTCGCCGAGGCGGCGCAGTACCGCAGGCAAACCACCGGCGTAGTAGAACTCTTCCATCAGGAAGCGCCCGGAAGGTTGCAGGTCGACGATGGTCGGCATGCCGCGGCCGATACGGGTCCAGTCGTCCAGGTCCAGCTCGACGCCGATGCGCCCGGCGATGGCTTTCAGGTGGATCACTGCGTTGGTCGAACCGCCGATGGCGGCATTGACGCGGATGGCGTTTTCGAAGGCTTCCTTGGTGAGGATCTTCGACAGCTTCAAGTCTTCGCGCACCATCTCCACGGCACGCATGCCGGACATGTGCGCCAGCACATAACGGCGCGCGTCCACGGCCGGAATCGCCGCGTTGTGCGGCAGGGAGGTGCCGAGCGCTTCGGCCATGCAGGCCATGGTGGAGGCGGTGCCCATGGTGTTGCAGGTACCGGCCGAGCGGGACATGCCGCCCTCGGCCGCAAGGAAATCGTCGATGCTGATGGTGCCGGCCTTGACCTGTTCGCTGAGCTGCCAGACCACGGTGCCGGAGCCAATGTCCTTGCCCTTGTGCTTGCCGTTGAGCATCGGCCCGCCGGTGACGACGATGGCCGGCACGTCGCAACTGGCGGCGCCCATCAGCAGGGCCGGGGTGGTTTTGTCGCAACCGGTCAGCAGCACTACGCCATCGATCGGGTTGCCACGAATGGCTTCTTCCACGTCCATGCTCGCCAGGTTGCGGGTGAGCATGGCGGTAGGGCGCAGGTTCGATTCGCCGTTGGAGAACACCGGAAACTCCACCGGGAAGCCCCCGGCCTCGATCACACCGCGTTTGACGTGCTCGGCGATCTGGCGGAAGTGCGCGTTGCACGGGGTCAGTTCCGACCAGGTGTTGCAGATGCCGATGATCGGCTTGCCATGGAACTGGTGGTCGGCGATGCCCTGATTCTTCATCCAGCTGCGGTACATGAAGCCGTTCTTGTCGGCGGTGCCAAACCATTGGGCGGAGCGCAGGGTGGGTTTCTTATCAGACATGATCGATTCTCTTATTGTATGACTATATTGTTCGAGCTGAGGCGTAACATAAGCGCAAATTCCGCGCTTTGGAAGTGTTGTTGAGTAAATAGTATTACTATATAGTCCGCTCAAACGGAGGGATGGCCCTGGCGAACATTTCGCGAGAGGCGTCCCCCGAGGTTCTATAACAACAACAATCGGAGACCGTTCTCATGAGCCAGGAACTGCGGCTTATCCGCCGCATCACGCTGAAACTGATTCCCTTCCTGATCCTGCTGTACCTGATCGCCTATGTGGACCGCTCCGCGGTGGGCTTCGCCAAATTGCACATGGGCGCTGACATCGGCCTGGGCGATGCCGCCTACGGTCTTGGCGCCGGGTTGTTCTTCATCGGCTACTTCCTGCTGGAAATCCCCAGCAACCTGATGCTCGACCGCTTCGGCGCACGGCGCTGGTTCGCGCGGATCATGGTCACCTGGGGTGCCATCACCATCGGCATGGCCTTCGTCCAGGGGCCGAACAGCTTCTATGTGATGCGCTTTTTGCTCGGCGCCGCCGAAGCCGGGTTCTTCCCGGGCGTTCTGTACTACATCACCCAATGGTTCCCGGTGCGCCATCGCGGCAAGATCCTCGGGCTGTTCATCCTGTCGCAACCCATCGCAATGATGATCACCGGCCCGGTGTCCGGTGGCTTGCTGGGCATGGACGGCGTGTTGGGGCTGCACGGCTGGCAGTGGCTGTTCATCGTCATTGGTGCCCCGGCGATCCTGTTGACCTGGCCGGTGCTGCGTTACCTGCCGGACGGCCCGCAGCAAGTGAAGTGGATGGACCAGGGGGAAAAGGACTGGCTCAGTGGCGAGCTGAAAAAGGATCTGGATGCCTACGGCCAGACCCGTCACGGCAACCCGTTGCACGCCCTCAAGGACAAGCGCGTCCTGCTGCTGGCGCTGTTCTACCTGCCGGTGACCCTGAGCATCTATGGCCTGGGTTTGTGGCTGCCGACCCTGATCAAACAGTTCGGCGGCAGCGACCTGGTGACCGGATTCGTCTCGGCGGTGCCGTACATCTTTGGCATCGTCGGTCTGCTGATCATCCCGCGCAGTTCCGACCGCTTGAACGACCGCTATGGCCACCTCGCCGTGCTTTACGTGCTGGGTGCGATTGGCCTGTTCCTCAGCGCCTGGCTGTCGGTGCCTGTGCTGCAACTGGCGGCGCTGTGCCTGGTGGCGTTCGCACTGTTCTCCTGCACGGCGGTGTTCTGGACCTTGCCGGGCCGCTTCTTCGCCGGTGCCAGTGCGGCGGCGGGGATTGCGTTGATCAATTCGGTGGGCAACCTCGGCGGCTACCTCGGTCCGTTCGTGATCGGCGCACTCAAGGAATACACCGGCAACCTGGCTTCGGGCCTGTACTTCCTGTCGGGGGTGATGGTGTTCGGGCTGGTGTTGACCGGTGTGGTGTATCGCTTGCTGGAACGTAAACACGTCCTGCCAGCCGATCAATTTGCAGCAAGTGCACGTGGGGCTTCGCGCACCTGACAGGAAACAACAAATCATCACGGACCCTGTGGGAGCGGGCTTGCCCGCGATAGCAATCTGTCTGGCACATCAATGTTGAATGTGCCGCCGTCATCGCGGGCAAGCCCGCTCCCACAGGGAGTCGTGTTTGCCCAGGTTCTGGGTTAACAGGAGAAAATTCATGCGTTTGGTTCAGTTCGAATTGAGTAACGGCGAACGTCGTGTCGGCGTGGTCGAGGCGGGCCTGGTCCGAGAAGTACAGGACACGCGCACCGTTCGCGATCTGGCATTGGCGGCGATCGAGGCGGGCGCAAGCCTTGAGCAGCAGGTGCAAAGCCTGGGGCTGGGCATCAGCCACGACTATGCCGAGTTGCTGACACAACGGCGCATCCTGCCGCCCCTGGACCATGCGGACCCGGCGCACATGTTGATCAGCGGCACGGGCCTGACGCATCTGGGCAGCGCCTCGGCCCGGGACAAGATGCACCAGCAAAGTGGAGACGAAACCGCGATGACCGACACCATGCGCATCTTCAAATGGGGCGTGGAGGGCGGTAAGCCGGCGGTGGATGAAGCCGGTGTGCAGCCGGAGTGGTTCTACAAAGGCGATGGCGGCATCGTCGTCAGGCCGGGCCAGCCGTTTCCCCTGCCGCCGTTTGCCGAAGATGCCGGCGAAGAGCCGGAGATCGCTGGCCTGTACGTGATTGGTCACGACGGCAAGCCGTATCGCCTGGGTTTTGCCGTGGGCAACGAGTTCTCCGACCACGTCATGGAGCGCAAGAACTACCTGTACCTGGCCCACTCGAAACTGCGCAGCTGCAGCTATGGCCCGGAACTGCGGGTTGGCGAACTGCCGCAGCATCTGGCGGGCACCAGCCGCATCCTGCGTGACGGCGAAGTGCTGTGGCAGAACGAGTTTCTCAGCGGCGAGGCGAACATGTGCCACAGCCTCGCCAACCTCGAATTCCATCATTTCAAGTACAGCCAGTTCCTGCGCCCGGGGGACGTGCACATTCACTTCTTCGGCACGGCGACCCTGTCCTTTGCCGATGGCATTCGCACGCAACCGGGTGACGTGTTCGAGATCACCCAGGCTGAATTCGGCGCGCCATTGATCAACGGCATCGCACCGGTCGCAGCGGCTTTCGAGCCCGGCACCGTCGGCACACTTTGAGGAGTTACCCATGACCCGGATCCTTGGTCACAACTACATCGGCGGCCAGCGCAGCGCCGCCGGCAGCATCAAGTTGCAGAGTGTCGATGCAACAACGGGCGAGGCTTTGCCTCACGCCTTTTATCAGGCGACAGTGCAGGAAGTCGATGCGGCGGCCGGCGCGGCGGCGGCCGCGTATCCGGCCTATCGCAGCCTGAGCGCGGAACGACGGGCGCAGTTTCTCGAGGCCATTGCCGATGAACTGGATGCCCTCGGTGATGATTTTGTCGCGGTGGTCTGCCGCGAGACGGCGCTGCCCGCCGGCCGGATTCAAGGCGAGCGTGGACGCACCAGCGGGCAGATGCGCCTGTTTGCCAAAGTCCTGCGTCGCGGTGATTTCTACGGCGCACGGATCGACCGGGCATTGCCGGAGCGTCAACCGTTGCCGCGTCCGGACCTGCGTCAATACCGCATCGGCTTGGGACCTGTGGCGGTGTTCGGTGCCAGCAACTTTCCGCTGGCGTTCTCCACCGCCGGCGGCGATACCGCCTCGGCGCTGGCCGCCGGGTGCCCGGTGGTGTTCAAGGCCCACAGCGGTCACATGGCCACGGCTGAATGGGTGGCTGACGCGATCATTCGAGCCGCCGAGAAAACCGGGATGCCGGCCGGCGTGTTCAACATGATCTACGGCGGTGGCGTCGGCGAGGCGCTGGTCAAGCATCCGGCAATTCAGGCCGTGGGCTTCACCGGTTCGCTCAAGGGCGGTCGAGCCTTGTGTGACATGGCAGCGGCCCGTGCACAACCGATTCCGGTGTTTGCCGAGATGTCGAGCATCAACCCGGTGATCGTCTTGCCCGAGGCGTTGCAGGCGCGGGCCGACACGGTCGCCCGGGATCTAACGGCGTCGGTGGTTCAGGGCTGCGGCCAGTTCTGCACCAATCCGGGCCTGGTGATCGGCATTCGCTCAGCGCCGTTCAGTGCCTTTGTGCAGCAAGTGGCCGGGTTGATGGGCGATCAGCCGGCGCAAACCATGCTCAATGCCGGAACCCTGAGCAGCTACGGTCAGGGCTTGCAAAATCTGCTCGCGCATCCGGGGATTGAGCACCTGGCCGGCAATCCGCAACAGGGCAATCAGGCACAGCCGCAGCTGTTCAAGGCCGACGTCAGCCTGCTGCTCGATGGCGACGAAGTGCTGCAGGAGGAAGTGTTCGGTCCGACCACGGTGGTGGTTGAAGTGGCCGATCATGCGCAACTGATGGCCGCCCTGAATGGTCTGCACGGCCAGTTGACCGCCACCGTCATTGGCGAGCCGGAAGACTTCGAACGGTTCGCCGGACTGACGGCGTTGCTGGAGCAGAAGGTCGGACGCATCCTGCTCAATGGCTATCCGACGGGCGTGGAAGTCTGCGATTCGATGGTCCACGGCGGGCCTTACCCGGCAACGTCCGATGCGCGCGGTACATCGGTGGGCACACTGGCCATCGATCGTTTCCTGCGCCCGGTGTGCTTCCAGAACTACCCGGACAGCTTGCTGCCGGATGCACTGAAGAACGGCAATCCGCTGCGCATCCAGCGACTGGTGGATGGGCAGTCGTCCCGCGAGGCACTCTAGCGGCTGACCACAATCCCTGTGGGAGCGGGCTTGCTCGCGAATGCAGTTTATCATTCAACATCTCTGTTGGCTGACACTGCGCTTTCGCGAGCAAGCCCGCTCCCACAGGTTTGTGTGAAACTTTGGTCGGGTGCATGAGCTATCATTGCGTCTTTCTCATTCAAAGATTGATTGCCATGACTTCCCCAACCGACACCTTGCTCAATGCCCTCGAACACTGCGGAATGGTGGAGATCGACGGGCTGCATGCCTTCGAATTCGCCCTCGACGAGTTCGATAACCTGCACATTGAATGCATGGATGGCCGTGCGGCCAAACACTGGGAGTTCACTCCGGCGCAGGTCCAGGCCGCGACCTTCGACTCTACGCTGCAAAGCTGGTTGATCACCGGTGACTCGGGTGAACACCGTTTGGTGTGCCTGGGCGATGTCGTCAGCGGTGACAACGAAGAAGACGAACAAGACGATGCGTAACCTCTGGCCACTGTTGATGGCCGGCAGCATCGGCGCCATGGGCGTTCAGGTCGCATCCGCCGAGGACTATCAACTGCTGGTGGGCTCCTACACAGCCGGTCAAAGCCAGGGCATCTACCGCCTGGCGTTCGACAGCCGCACCGGACAGATCGATGCCAGCCCCCTGCAAGTGCTCAAGAGCGAAAACCCGTCGTGGCTGACCCTGTCGAAGGATCAGCGACAGCTGTTCGTGGTCAACGAAAACGGCCCGGGTCAGACCGATCCGGTAGGGCGCGTCAGCAGTTTCGCGATTGATCCCAAGACCCACGCGCTGAGCCTGATCAGCCAGGTGCAAAGCCTGGGCAACGAGCCGACCCATTCCAGCCTCAGCATCGACGGCAGCCATTTGTTTGTCAGCAATTACTCGGTGGCCGAAGACCCGGGCGGCACCCTGGCGGTATTGCCGGTGGCGGCCGATGGCAAGCTCAAACCGGTGGTGCAGATGAGCAGCCACCCGGCGAGTCGGGTCAATCCCGAGCGCCAGGCCTCGGCCCACGTGCACTCGACGATCCCGTCGCCGGACGGCAAATACGTGTTCGCCAATGACCTGGGCGCCGACAAGGTGTTTGCCTACCGCTTCGACCCCAAGGCCAACCCGGAACTGCCGTTGACCCCGGCCACCCCGGCATTCGTGCAGCTGCCGCCGGGCAGCGGGCCGCGCCACCTGCTGTTCAGCGCCGACGGCAAACACGCCTGGCTGACCATGGAAATGAGCGCGCAAGTGGCGGTGTTCGATTACCACGACGGCCAACTCGAACAGACGCAGATGGTCGATCTGGCTGCCGGGCAACCGGTATCGGACAAGGCTGCGGCAGCGTTGCATGCCTCGGCTGATGGCAAGTTCCTCTACGTCAGCAACCGTGGCACGGCCAATAAACTGCTGGTGTTTGCCATCGATCCGGCGACCGGCCACCTCAGTGAGCTGCAACGGCGGGCGGTGGAGGGCGATCATCCGCGGGAATTCAGCCTCGATCCGAGCGGCAAATTCCTGTTGATCGCCAACCAGAAGAGCAACCAGATTGTCGTCGTCGAACGCGACGTCAGGACCGGTCTGCTGGGCAAGACTGTGCAAAAACTGCCGATGGATGCCCCGAGCGACCTCAGGTTTCTACTGCGTCAATAAGCTGCAGGCCCCGGTTGATGGGGCCTGCCTGCTTTTATCAATGACGCTGATATCTGGTACTGCTACAAAGCATTTCAAGGCACGAACCCTCGAGGGTTAAGTTTGCTTCACGGCCCCACCGGGCAAGCAAGCCAACCGAATCCGAGGAATACTGCCATGAACTTCAACATATTCTCTGTCATCGCCGCTTCCGCCATTTCCGCCACCGTTGCGCTGCCAGCCAGTGCCAACGTTGAAATCAGCGACAAAAAAGCCCACACCCAGAGCTACACCCCGAAGTACCTGCAACAGAGCGCCAACTTCTACGCCGCGCTGGATCACAAAACCCAAGCCTGAACGTCAGCCCTGCCTTTATGCAGGAGCGAAGTCACTGATGATCGAAGAGCCTGATGTTGAAAAACAGGTGTTGAAAACGATCAGAGTGATGTCGCTCCTGCATAACGCATTTGCGACAGCATCACTTTGCCATCAATGTCGCGCTTGATATCACATCGCCATGAGTTTAAATTGACGCTGATTTTTTGACTCCTCCTCACGGCAAGGATCGACAGCATGGTGACGCGTCTGGCATTGGTTCTACTTTTTCTCTATTCCACCCCCATTCTGTCGGCAGCCGACCCTGTTCCGAGTGAGCCGGATGCTGCGCGCGAGCGCTTGATGAGTTTTATTGAAGACTGAAATAGTCTGGCTTAATGATCAATGAAGTTGATGGTCACTATGGATATCCCTGAGTGGTTAACCAGGCTTTTTTGATCGATTCTGTGGGCATTGAAACATGCCTGCGGAGAACATCATGGCCAGCGCAATTCTCACTTCTGCCAAACACGGCGCCTATGTGGCGATCGGTCTTTACCTGGCCATGGTGCTGGTGGTCAGCCTTTCAGCACAGGCGCAATCCTCTTTCGAAGCACCGATCCAGGTCGCTCATCCCGGCATCCAGTTTGAACACCGTGCGCAAAACGCCAGCGTTGATCAGGCTGAACTCGCAGGAGTCGTCGGCGCATGAAAGGGCACAGACTCTGGGTCATCGCTTTCCTGGCGTTCATGACCAATGGATCCTCCCTGTTGGGGATCGGCCAGGGCTCGGCAGGCTCGGTGGCACGGGCCATCGAAGCCAACCACAACATTGCCCGCAACATCGAAAACGCCAATGCCCAGGGCATGCTGGCCGGCAATCCACCGATCAGGAGTGAAGGTGTGGTTTTCGGCCCGTTCCAGGTCGATTGCTCAGCCATCGGGATGTGTCAGGTTCTGGCCTGAGTCTTCGACGCACCACGGACCTTTGTAGGAGCCAGCCTGTTGGCGATGGTGTATCAGGCACCACAGCGTCAACTGACACACCTTCGCCAGCAAGCTGGCTCCTACAGGGGATGGTTATTTCTTCATGATTGATGTGAACAGGTCCGACTCCAAAAGCTGCTGTAGCCACGCCTGCAAGCGCCGATACGGCGTCTGCGCGAACCAGTCGCGGTCGACGTGGGCGAACTGGCGCACGAAGGGCATCAACGCCACATCCGCCAGGCTCGGATGGTCCGCCAGCAAATAGTCGCGCCCTTCCAGCAACTGATCCAGCCTGCGCAGGAACACCTCACCCTCGCTGCGATAAACCTCCATCGGCTGCTCGGGATAACGCTCGGCGTACTTGTAGCGATTCAAGTGCACCTTGAACACCTGATCGTTCTGTTCAATCAAAGGGGCGATTTGCTCCGCTGCGACAGGATCATCCTTGAGCAACCAGTCCTGCGGATCGTTCTCAGCCAGGGCCCAGCGCATGATGTCGAGGCTTTCGTCGATCACCCGGCCATCGGCGCTCAGTACCGGCACCGTGCCTTTGCCCGACAGTGCGAGCATCTCGGCGGGCTTGGCCTTCAGGCTGACTTCGACGATGTCCACGGCCACTCCCGAATAACGCAGGGCCATGCGTGCGCGCATGGCGTACGGGCAGCGGCGGAAGGAATACAGCGTGTTCATTTCACCTCCAGGGTACTCAGGCCGTTGCCCTGGCGCTGGACCTGAATCTGCACCGGAATACGTTCATGCATTTCCTGTACGTGGGAAATCACCGCGACCTTGCGGCCCTGGGCCTGCAAGCCGTCGAGGGCATCCATGGCCAGTTGCAGGGATTCGGGATCGAGGCTGCCGAAGCCTTCGTCGATGAACAGCGACTCGATTTTCAACGTGCTCGACGCCATCGACGCCAAACCGAGGGCCAGCGCCAGCGACACCAGGAAGGTCTCGCCACCGGACAGTGAGTGCACCGAACGCAGTTCGTCGCCCATTTCCGTGTCCATCACCAGCAACCCGAGCATGCTGCCGCCGCGCTTGAGGCGATAGCGGCGCACCAGTTGGCGCAATTGCACGTTGGCGTGATGCACCAGCAGGTCGAGGTTGTAGGCCTGGGCGATCTTGCGGAAGGTGTCGCCGGTGGCGGAGCCGATCAACGCATTCAGGCGTGCCCAGCGTTGATACTCGTTGTAGGCGTCGGCAATCTGCTGCGCCAGGGCCTGATTGGCGTTCTGCCGGCGCTGGTCCTCGGCCTGCTCGGCGCGCAGTTCGGCGCAGTGTTGCTCGCTGGTGGCAGCGAGGTTTTGCAGGTCGATCAGCGCACTGGCCAATTGCTCGGCATCGAGATTGCCGTTCTGTTGTGCCTGATGATTGAGCAGGTGTTTGTTGCGCTCCTGTACCAGGACGTTGGCCTGTTCGATAGCTTTCTCGCTGTGCTGCAAGCGCTGGCGCAGTTCGCTGACCTGGGTGTCGTCGACGCTCAACAGGTTTTCGAGGCCGCCGTCATCCAGCTCGGGATGACGGGCACGCCAGTCGCCGATCTTGCCAGCGAGCTCAAGTTCTTCGCCTTCCAGTGCATGCAAGCGTTCCCGCTGGGCCTTGAGCTCGGCGGCGATTTGCACTGACTGCGTGACGACGCTTTGCAACGTCTGCGCAGTGCTGGCTTCGGCGCTGCGCGCCTGTTCCACGGTCTGTTCCAGTTGCTGCTGCCAATGCTCGGCGCTGCTGTGTTCGCCGAGTAATTGCCCGAGTGTGTGCTGGCTCGCCTGTTGCTGCTCGGCCAGTCCATTGAACTGCTGTTCGGCGGCCTGCAATTGCTGCACGCGGCTTTGCTGGCGATCCTGTTCCTTCTCCAGGTGTTGCTGGCGCTGTTGCTGCTCGGCCAGTTCTTCCTTTTGCTGTTCGAGTTGCGCCAGGCGTTCGGCGATCTGCCGGTCGAGCTGCATGAAGGTCGCGGCCGGTTCGACGCGCAGCGCTTGCAGGGTTTCGGCCGGCAGCAGGTTGGCGAATGCCTTGAGTTCTTCGTCCAGACGCTGGCGGTCGTTGTTCAATTCGCGCTGTTGATTGCTCAGGTGCTGGGCCGCTTGCTGGTGCGCGGTTTCGGCATGGCGCAGTTGCTGGGTCAGGCGTGCGGCATCCTGTTGCAGGGTGAGCAGCGCGCTCTGCCGTTGCTCGTCCTGGCTGATGCTTTGGTTGAGCTGACTGTTTTGCTGAACGAGCCAGGCATCGCGTTTGGCGGCATCCTGATTCAGCAGTTGGGCCGCCAGCGGGTGCGCTTCCAGGCTCGGTGCGAGGGCTTGCTGCTGGGTCGCCAGTTGCTCCTGCTGTTGCAGCAGTTCCTTTTGCTGGGCGATCAGCCCGCCGACTTCGGCACGCAGGTCAGTGAGTTTTTCCTTGAGCAGGTCGACGGCCTTTTGCGCGTTGGCCTGTTCGCTTTCATCAAAGCGACCGAGGCTTTGCAGCAGGGCTTCCGGCTGATGATACGGATGTTCGTTGCTGCCGCAGACCGGGCATGGCTGATCGTTCTGCAACTGCGCGCGCAGCTCTTCGACACTGGCACTGCGCGCCAGACGCTGACGCTCCAGCAGTTCGCGAGTGACGTTGAGGGTCTGTTCGGCAACGCTCAGATCAGCCTTGGCCTTGACCCCGTCCTGGGTCAGGCGTTCGCGCTCCTGCTGCGCGGTGAGCTGGCGCTGTTGCAGCTCGGCGCTGCGTTTGTCCAGGTCCTGCTGGCTGGCCCACAGGCGCGCAAGGTCTTCGACGGCGCGCAGTTGCTTGCGGTTGTCCTGCAACAGGCTACCCAGGATGCCGATCTGTTCGGCGACGGCATCCGGTTCGGCACCCGCCTCCTTGAACAGCACCTCCAGTTGCTGCTTCTGCGCGGTGAGCGCCTGGTTGGTGCTCGCGGCGTTTTGTTCGAGGCTGGCCAGTTCGGCCTGGCCCTGATTCAGTCGATTGCCGATCAGCATCAACTGTTGCAGGCGATCACGGTAGGCATTCCAGGCATCGCTCAGCGGTGCCAGATGCGTGCTTTGCTCAAGCCCGGTGGCGATGCGCTGCAAGTCCCCGGCGCCTCGGGCTTGCTGATCGAGCAAGGTCTGAATCGTGCCCTGGCCCTGGGTGCAGGCCTGTTGCGCCTGCTGCCTGGCTTCGGCGCTGAGGGCGGTGTCCTTGGCCAGGCGGGCGAGGGTGCTTTGGGCTTCGAAGGCCTGACGCAGCAACGGCGCGCTGTCGGCTTGTCGCTGTTGGGTTTCGCTCAAGGCGATCCGGGCGCTGCTGAGCTGTTGCTCAAGCAGCGTCTGGCGCTCACCGAGTTCGCCATGTTGCTGCGTCTGCAAGGCAATTTGCGCCGCCAAGGGTGTCAGCAGCGCGTCGACCTCGGCTTTACGGGCGAACTGGTGCCGTTGCGGGGCCAGCTGTTCGAGACGGGTGAGCCTCAACCGCTCGCTGGCCAAGGCCTCCCAGTGGGTCTGCGCCGATTGCAGTTGTTCGCTGGCGGCCAGATGCTCGTCCTGCAATCGACGCAGGTCCTTGAGCCAGGTGTCCTGCAGTTCAAGCTGCTTGAGCTGCGCCTGTTGGGTCTTGAGTTGTTGCTGCGCCTGGCTGAAGCGCTCATCCAGTTCCGCGCGGGCTTCGGGTGACAGCGGCGTTACCCCGCTGGCCTGATCCTGCAGCAGCTTGTGCGTCTCGCGGGCCTCCTTGGTCTTGTCGAAGGCCCGACGACCGAGGCGAGTGTAGAGCGCGGTGTCGGTGAGTTTTTCCAGCAGTTCGCTGCGGTCGTTGTCGTCGGCCTTGAGGAACGCGCTGAACTCGCTTTGCGCCAACATCACCGCGCGGGTGAATTGTTCGAAATTCAGCCCCAGCGCGGCTTCGAGCTGAGTCTTGTATTCGCCTTTCTGGCTGGCGAGCAATTGATCCTGATCGATGTCACGCAAGCTCTGGCGGCTGGCCTGCAGCTTGCCAGCGGCCTTGTCCCGGGCGCGATTGGCCTCCCAGCGGGCGCGGTAGCGGCGGCCGTCGACGCCGACGAAATCCACTTCCGCATAGCCTTCACCCGTGCCGCGACGCAGCAGGGTGCGCGGGTCGCCGGTAGCGATTTCGCCGTCGGCGTCCGGCACCTTGGCGTCGCGGCCGGTGTTGTTCAGGCGCGGTACGGCGCCAAACAGCGCCAGGCACAGGGCATCGAGCAGGGTGCTTTTACCAGCGCCGGTGGGGCCGGTGATGGCGAACAGTCCGGCACTGGCCAGGGGTTCGGCGGTGAAGTCGATTTCAAATGGCCCGGCCAGGGAGGCGAGGTTTTTCAGGCGGATCGCGAGGATTTTCATGGTTGTTCGCTCTCCATCTGCACGTCCTGCAACAGCTCGGCAAAGTCCTTGAGGGTCTGCTCGTCGACCTCGCTGCCGTAGTTGTCCTGCCAGGCGCGGCTGAACAGTTCCTGAGGCGTGAGTTGGTCCAGTTCGATCAGTGTGCTGCCTTCGTCGGCACCGTCACGGCCGCCGTTGCCGGCGTACTCGGCGGCGATGCGCACCAGGCGCACGGCCTTGCCTTGCAGGGCTGTTTCCACTTGATTGCGCAGGTCGGGCTGCGGTTCATCGAGGCGCACCCGCACCTCCAGCCATGGCTGGCGCTGGATGTCGGCCAACAGGTCGATGTTCGGCAGGTCCGCCAGTTGCACCAGGATCTCGCTCAATGGCGCCGGGCCGATGCGTTGCAGGTTGACCGCGCGGGGGATCAGTTTCGGCTCGACGCTGACCAGGGTTTCGCCATCGAGTTTGATGTCGAGGATCTGGTGCTGATAGCTGATCTCGGAGAACGACAACGGAATCGGCGAGCCGCTGTAGCGGATGCGCTCTTCGCCGTTGACCTTCTGCGGTTTGTGCAAGTGACCGAGGGCCACATAACTGATGCTCGGTCCGAACAGGCTGGCGGGCAGGGCTTCGGCATTGCCGATGATCAGGCTGCGCTCCGAGTCTTCCGACACCGAACCGCCCGCCATGTGTGCGTGGCTGATGGCGATCAGCGCCTGGCCTTTCTTGCGCTTTGCGTTCGCCGCCTCGATCAGCCATTCATGGACCTGGCCAATGCCACGCAGGTAGTTGTCGCCCAGATGCGCGCCGGTGACTTCGGCAGGGCGCAGGAACGGCAGCGCCAGGCACCAGGCGACGGTTTTGCCTTTGGCATCCGGCAGCGGCAACAGCAAACGCTCGGCATCCAGTTGCCCGTCATCCAGCCACAACACACGACCGAGCGCGTGAGTGCGCAAGCGGCGCATCAACGGCGCGGGCAGTTCGATCCGCGAGCCGGAATCGTGGTTGCCGGCAATCATCACGATGGTCAGCAACGGCTGCTGTTCGTGGGCGCTGACGATGAAGTCGTAGAGACGCTCCTGGGCTTTGACCGGCGGATTGACCGTGTCGAAGATATCGCCGGCGATCAACAGCACATCCGGCTGGTCGAGCTTCAATTGACGCAACAGCCACTCGAGAAAACAGCCGTGTTCGAAATCGCGATCCTGGCCGTGCAGGTTCTGCCCGAGGTGCCAGTCGGAGGTGTGAAACAAGCGCAAGGCGAACTCCGCTACAAAATAGGTAATGGCCGCGTGAAAAATGAAGGCGGTGAAAGGGGGGAGAGTTTACTGGTAAACCGGTCGGGTGTGGTTGCACACCAAACTTCTTATGGCAGGGAGTTCTGTGGCGAGGGGGCTTGCCCCCGTTGGGCTGCGGAGCGGCCCCAGGTTTTTCCTGGTACACCGAGCCGCCCGGATTTACGGCCGCTTCGCGCCCGAACGGGGGCAAGCCCCCTCGCCACAAATGCATCTTTGTCGCCAGGCCGCTGTTTACTTGGGATAAAGCGGCGGCAACCCACTGTCACCGGCAGGGTCCTGAACCCGTTCGGCCATCGGGATCGCCTTGATCGCCCGCCACAGTTCGTCACCTTGCCAGTACTGGCCGGTTTCGCTGTACAGCGCGCCGTTCAGGCCGTCGAGGGCGTCGGACAGAGGTACGAAGCGGGCGGCCATGTCGGCCAGGGTTTCCGGCTGCTGGCGGGCCCAGGCGTCGAGAGCCTGGCGGGTGGCGTGGGAGTCGTTGGCCTGGCAGGCGCGCTTGAGGTCGTCGAGCACGGTGCGCGGGCTCGGGCCGGTTTGCGCGACACGCGCCACCGCCGGTTGCCAGCGGGCACGCCACCAGAGGCCAAAGCCGAGCAGGGTGGTGCAGGCCAGGATCAAGGTACTGAGTTTCCAGCGCCAGAGTGCTTCGCTGTCGGCGCTGGCATCGACCGGTGAGGCGCCGGCCGGGGTGTCGGCCAGCAGGCTCGGATTGGCCACCACGTGCAGCGTGCGAGCAGGCAGGCTGCTGTGTTCCAGATGATCTTCGAAGGTGTTCCACCAGACCACGTCGACGGTGGGCAGCTCGATGGCGCCGGTCCTTGTCGGCACCAGGGCCTCGCGGTCTTCACGACTGCCGACCAGGCCGCGTTCGCTGTTCTGGTTGCCGAGCACCGGTTGATCCGGGTAGCGGCGCAGGCCGCCGACGTCGGTGCCGGGCAGCGGTGGCAGTTGGGTGCTGGACAAGCCTTCGGCCTTCACCGTCAGGCTGCGGGTCAGCGAATCGCCGACCTGAGTGTGATCCGGCTCCGGGTTCCAGATTTCGCTCAGGGTCAGGCTGCGGGCAGGCAGCCAGGGCGCGTCGACCGGATAGGTGAGGGGTTTGGCCTTGACCGTCAACAGCAGTTCGGCCGAGGTGACGCGCATCAGCTTGCCGGCTTTTGGCCCCTGGGCTGCGTCCTGTACCGGTTGTGGGTCGACCAGCGCGGCGTTGAAAACCTGTGCCGGAATGATCAGTTCGCCGCTGTGTTGCGGGTAGATCGCGTAGCGCATTTCGATCACGCCATGGCGCAGGCCGTCGATGTCCTTTTCGTAGGTGCGTGAGTCGCCCAATTGTTCGATGCGTGCGTCAGGTATCTGCAAGGGTGGCAGGCTGCTGTCGTCGTACAGCGACACCGAATGGTAGATGCGCAGGGTCAGGACTGCCTGGGCCTGCACGTACACGCTGGTTTGATCGAGGCTGGCATCGATGAACACCGCGGCCCGCTGGTTCGGGTTGTCCGGTGTTTCGCTCTCGACCACTTGCAGGGTGATCGGCTGGCTCTGCAGTTCCCCCAGTTGCAATGACGGAATCACCACGCTGCCGTTTTGCCGGGGCAGGAGGGTGACGATCCAGCGGGTGGTGGCCTGGTTTTCTCCGCTCAGGGTGTTCAGCTGGTTGACCTGGCGTGTGCCGCGCACTTCGAACAACGGCTCCAGCGCAGCCAGGTCTGGTTTGCCGAACTGAGTGACATCGCTGGATTCCAGGGTCAGCTCGACCGTCTCGCCTGAGCTCAGGCGACTGCGATCAACACTGGCGACCAGTTCTGCTGCCTGTGCCTGTACGGTGCAGAACAACAGGCCATGCAGCAGCGCGAGCAATAAAACGGTGAAGCGGGTCATCGAGTTTCTTCCTGATCCTGATGTTGTTGCTGTTCGTACCAGAATTTGCGCCTGAGCAGTTCGCCGGGGTCATCCGGGATCTGTCGCAGCCATTGCTCCAGTGCCTGGCGCTGCTCACCTTCGATGCTGTCGGTGGCCGGGCGCAAGGGCGGTGTGGTGTGTTGTTCGTCACCCAGTTCGCTGCCCGGAACCTCGTTGCCCCCCGGTTCCGGCGGTGTGGTGGGTGGTTGTTCCTCACCCGGGCGGGTCGGTTGCCCCTCGGTTTTCGGTTCGCCGCTGCTCGAGGGTTGTGCGGCGGCACCTGGCGGTGGCTCCGGCGATTCGGCTTCGGGCCGGGCGTTGCTGGCGGCGTCTGGCTCAGGAGGAGTATTTTTCTCCTTCAGCAGGCGTTCGACCAGCGCCTTGTTGGTCAGTGCCGGACGCAAATCCGGTTGACGTTCCAGTGCCTGTTCGTAAGCGTCCAGGGCTGCCTCCAGCTCACCGCTTTTGGCCAGGGCATTGCCTCGATTGTAGTGGGCGTGGGCATCGTCGCCTTCGGCAAACCGCTCGGCGGCGCCTGCGTAGTCGCCGGCCTCATAGAGCGCCACGCCTTGCCACTGATGATTTTCGAAGCGTCGGGAGGCCTCCGCAGGGCGCTTTTGCTTGAGTAAATGCAAGCCTTGTTGATCTGGTCGCAGCCAAAGGTCCGCTAGGTCGAAGGCGTAGCTCGGTTGAGGCAGCGCCAATAGCAGCGGCAGGCACAGCAGCCAACCGCGACGTCCCGCGCAGGCCGCGAGCAGCAGCAGTGGCAGCAGCAGCCAGTACCCCTGATCGGCCCAAGTGTCCAGGCGCAAGGTCTGACCGTCGTTGCGCAAGTGGCGTGGACCGTCGAGAAGGCCAAGGGCGTGCAGGTCGCTATCGTCCAGGCGCGCCTGGCGATAGCGCCCATCCAGGTCGTTGGCAAAATTTTTCAAGCCGGGCTCGTCCAGGCGCGGCACGAGAATGGCGCCTTGTTCATCCTTGAGGAAGCTGCCGTCTTCCTGGGTGATCGGCGAGCCTTCGGCGGTGCCGATGCCGAGCATCAAAAATTGAGTCGATTTGCCGTTCAGCGCGCGACGGATGCCCAGTCGCTCCTGGTCGGTCAGGGACGATCCAATCAGCAGGATCCGGCCATCGCCCAAAGCAGCCTGTTCGAGCAACGCCAGGGCCTTGAGCACCGCCAGATCGGCGCGATGACCGGCCGCTGGCATCAACGACGGTTTCAGTGCATCCAACAGATTGCGGCTGGTGGAAAGATCATCTGACAGCGGCACCAGTGTGTGGGCACTGCCGGCGTAGACGACGATGGCGGTTTGCGCGTCGCTGCGAATCTGTAGCAGATCAAGCACCTTGCGTCGTGCCTGTTCGAGTCGGTTGGGTGTGACGTCGGTGGCGAGCATTTCCGGGGTCAGCTCGAGGATCACCACCAGCGGATCGGCGGGCTTTTGACTGGTCTGCTCGACACGCTGCCAGCCCGGACCCAGCAGGGCGAGCACGGTCAACAGCCACGCGAGACCGAGGGCGATCCAGGGCAATTTACTGTCACGTCCACTGCCACCGCTGAGCAATGTCGTGTGAAAGGCCGCAGGCAGGATCATTTGCCAGCGCCCGGCGCGCTTCTTGCGGTGCCAGAGTTGCCAGAGCAACCAGCCAAGCACCGGCAGCAACAGCAGCCACCAAGGGCGGAACCAGTACGGCCACAGAGCGCTCATCGGCGCCTCCGCAGGCGCAGGCGTTTGAGACGCTGGCGCCAGTCGGGCAGCAATTGCGTTTGCAAAAACAGATCCCTGGTAAACAGGCGTTGCAAGGGGTTGTCCGGCCAGAGTACGGGGGCCAGCAGCAGCATGCTCAACCACAGCGCCAGGGCCAGCGGCCAGTGATACAACGCTTGGGCCGGGCGGGCCTGGGTCGGTTGCTGGGCCACGGGCTCCAGTTGGTCAAGGGTGTCCTTGATCGATTGCAGTTCCTTGCCATCGTGGGCGCGGAAGTACTGGCCGCCGGTGACTTCGGCGATGGCCTTGAGGGACGGCTCGTCGAGGTCCAGGCTCGGGTTGACGCCGAGGAAACCCACGGAACCGCTTTGCTCTGGATCGGCGCCAATGCCGATCGGATAGATTTTCACGCCTTCCTTGGCCGCCAGCCGGGCTGCGGTGAACGGGTCGATTTCACCGCCATTGTTGGCGCCGTCGGTGACCAGAATCAGCACGCGGCTTGTTGCCGGACGAGAACGCAGGCGCTTGAGGGCCAGGCCGATAGCATCGCCGATGGCGGTGTTTTTGCCGGCAATGCCGATACGCGCTTCATCGAGCCAGACGCGCACGGTGTGGCGGTCGAAGGTCAGCGGCGCCTGCAGGTAGGCCTGGCTACCGAACAGGATCAGGCCGACCCGGTCACCTTCGCGGCTTTCGAGGAAATCGCCGAGCAGGTGCTGGACCAACGCCAGTCGGCTCACTTCTTCGTCCTGCCACTGCATGTCAGGGAAGTCCATGGAGCCGGAAACGTCCACCGCCACCAGCAAGTCACGGCCACTGGCGGCAATCGGCAAGGGTTCGCCGAGCCATTGCGGGCGTGCCGCCGCGACCAGCAGCAACAGCCACAGCACTATGAACGGTGCCTGCTGGCGCCATGCTGGCAGGTTGGCCCGGGCGCGACGCCCGGCGAGGCCTTCCAGGTCGCTGAGGAAGCTGACCTTGAGCGCCGGTTCGCCACTGTCGGCCACCGGCAATACGATGCGCATCAGCCACGGCAGCGGCAGAAGGGCAAAAATCCACGGCCAGGCGAACTCAAACATGCTTGCGAATCCATGTGTCGACGGCCTGGGTCAGGCCGGCGATGGCCTTGTCGTCGAGTTTGCATTCGGGTTTGTAGGCGCCTTCAACCAGCACCATCCAGCGAGTCAGGCCGGCGGCCGGGCAGCGATTGTCGAGGAACGCCAGCCATTTTCGCCCGTTGAGGGTGTGGCTCTGGCTGTAGGGGTAGTGGTTACGGCACAGGCGTTTGAGCAAACCGTTGAGTTGCTGCAGCCAGGCACCGGCCGGCGCACCGTCATAGGGTTTGGGCATCAAGGCCAGCTCCGCCAGGGCGGCAAGACGCACCGGGTCAAGCGGCTGTTCTGCACGCACCACGGGGCGCCTGTCCGGAATAAAGCGACGCAGCTTCCACAGGCCCAAACCGATCAGCGGCACCAACAGAAGCAGCAACCACCAACCCGGTGCCGGAGGCCAGAATTCCACCGGTGGCGGGGATATCAGTGGTTGCAGTTGATCAAGGCTGCTCATCGACCTTTCCCCGGTTTCTGTGGGTTCAGGTATTCGCGCAATTGCTCGACCATTTCGCTCTGAGTGCTCAACGGCATCATCAGCACCCGCAGTTTTTGCGCGAGCAGCTCCCAGCGCGCGATACGCACTTCAGCCTGGGCCCGGTAAGCCTGGCGCAGGTCGAAATTCAGCGTATCGAGTTCCAATTGCGCTCCACGTTCGGCGAAACGTAAAAGGCCGGCGGCGGGCAGGGCATGATCCAGCGGATCGGACACCGGCAGCAGCAACAGGTCGCAATGACGCGATAACAGGCTCAGCTGTTGCTCGGCGCTTTCCGATAGCGCGCGTTCGTCGCAAATCACAATGACAAGGCTGCCCGGACGTGACACCTCACGCGCTCGGCGCAAGGCAATGCCAAAGGCGTCGCGGTCCGGCTCGCCCTCGGTGGTCAGCGACCGGTTGACCCGCACCAGCCGGTTGAGCAACTGCAGCAGGCTTTGCTTGCTGCGCCGAGGCTTGATTTCATAGTGCTCATTGTCGCCATACACCAGCCCGCCGACCCGGTCGTTGTGGCCCAGGGCTGCCCAACCGATCAGGCTCGCGGCCTGGGCGGCGAGCACCGACTTGAACATCAGGCCCGACCCGAAAAACAGCCGGTGGCTTTGTTCGACCATGATGAAAATCGGTCGCTCACGTTCTTCGTGGAACAGTTTGGTGTGAGGCTCCTGGGTGCGCGCGGTCACGCGCCAGTCAATGGTGCGCACATCGTCGCCGGCCTGATAGACCCGCACCTGATCGAAGTCGACGCCACGCCCGCGCAATTTGGAATGGTGCAGGCCGATCAGTGGGCTGCGTTGGCCTGGCGTGGAAAACAGCTGCACTTCGCGCACGCGATGGCGCATCTCGATCAGGTCGGCGAGGCTGACACGGATGCCCGGCTCGGGCGGCAGGCTGGCGTTCATCGGGGTCAAGCGACGGCTACGACGTCGAGAATCCGCTGGACCACACGGTCCTGATCGATGCCAGCGGCTTCGGCTTCAAAGGAAAGAATGATGCGATGGCGCAGCACGTCGAACAGCACGGCCTGGATGTCTTCCGGGCTGACGAAATCACGCCCGGCCAGCCAGGCGTGGGCGCGGGCGCAGCGGTCCAGGGCAATCGAGCCTCGGGGGCTGGCGCCGTAGGCGATCCACTCGGCCATCTCCGGATCGAATTTGGCCGGGGTGCGGGTGGCCATGACCAGTTGTACCAGGTACTCCTCCACGGCGTCGGCCATGTACAGACCGAGGATTTCCTTGCGTGCGACAAAAATCGTCTGTTGAGTAACCCGACGCTCAGGCTTCGCTTCGCCGTTCAGGGCCTCTCCACGGGCTTGCTGCAGAATCCGGCGCTCGACAGTGGCATCGGGAAAGCCGATTTTCACGTGCATCAGGAACCGGTCAAGCTGGGCTTCCGGCAACGGGTAGGTGCCTTCCTGCTCGATCGGGTTCTGCGTGGCCATCACCAGGAACAGCGGCGACAGCTCGTAGGTGCTGCGCCCGACACTGACTTGCCGCTCGCCCATGGCTTCGAGCAAGGCCGACTGGACCTTGGCCGGGGCGCGGTTGATTTCGTCCGCCAATACCAGGTTGTGGAAGATCGGGCCTTGCTGGAACACGAAGCTGCCGGTTTCCGGGCGGTAGATTTCCGTACCGGTAATGTCGGCCGGCAACAGGTCAGGAGTGAACTGGATGCGGTGGAACTGCGCTTCGATGCCTTCGGCAAGTTCTTTGATGGCTTTGGTCTTGGCCAGGCCAGGAGCACCCTCGACCAGCATATGGCCGTCGGCGAGCAGGGCGATGAGCAATCGCTCGATGAGTTTTTCCTGGCCGAGAATCTGCGTTGAAAGAAAGGTTCGCAGCGCTAGCAGCGCTTCACGATGTTCCATCGATGACTGTTCCTGCAAAAGGGTGGCCGAGGACGTTCGAAATGCGCCAGGGCTGGGGGCGTTACTTTAATCCATCGCGGGGGGTGGCGACTAACGGCATTTTGCGCAAAGTGCGGGAAAAGATGGGTGAAATTGTTGGAGGTTCGTTCCATTTCAGTATTGTGGCGGGCTTACTGACGCCATCGCGAGCAAGCTCGCTCCCACAGGGGACCACGCCGTCACTGAGGCATGCAATCAAATGTGGGAGCGAGCTTGCTCGCGATGAGGTCGGAACAGGCGCTGATATTCAGAGCTGGCTAATGAAGGTGCCAGTGCCATCAAGAATGTTCTTCAAGGTCAGCTCAACTTCATCCATATCCACCATGTCGGCATCAAAGGTGATTTCCAGTACATCGTCGCCGTTGAGCGCATCGGCATCAGCCGCGGCAATTTCGATCTTCAGCAGGGAAGGGCTTAGGGTGACTTTCACGCCGTCGAGGGTCGAAGGCTCGCCGTCGAGGGTGATTTCCAGCTCGTCTTCATCCGGGTAGCGGCTCATCAGGAACATTTCGCCCTGGTCGCTGTGGCAGCAGAGCATGGCCATGTTGTCTTCTTCGTCGTCGCAAGGGTTGACGATCAAGAGGGCAGTTTTCATTTTCATGGGAAATTCCTGGTTCGACGAGCGTGGTAAACGCAATAACGGGCGATTCTGCCAGCCCGCGCACATTTCTGCTTGTCCGAGTGTCGATGACCGGGTCGTGGACGGCCAGAGTGTTACTGGTCATTTCTGGTACGCATGTCCCGTAAAACCGGACGGAAAACCGTCATTTTCCTGTGCGAATGCTAGTGTTGTTCGATGCGCATGCGTTGAGCAGCGTACCGTTGACCGAATATGTCGCAGCACCGCAAGCACGGGCCTTGCCGCACTCGTTAAGCTGCGCAACGGATGAGCACCCGTAAAGACATTGCGCTGCACGCAGTCCAGTCGTTTTTGCAGATGCCCATTCACGGAAGGTGAATGTGACCTGAGTGTCTCGTCCAGCTTCACCCACCTGTCACCCTGTTTCCTCTGCCCGAGAATCAGGAACCGGGTGACGGACCACCCCGAAAGGGGTTTTGCACGCGACGCTTTCATCAATAACAAGCCCAAGCGGAGTACCACAGATGGCGTTCTTCACCGCAGCCAGCAAAGCCGACTTCCAGCACCAACTGCAAGCGGCACTGGCGCAGCACATCAGTGAACAGGCACTGCCACAAGTGGCGCTGTTTTCTGAACAATTCTTCGGCATCATTTCCCTTGACGAGCTGACCCAGCGTCGGTTGTCCGACCTTGCTGGCTGCACCCTTTCTGCATGGCGCATGCTTGAGCGCTTTGATCACGCGCAGCCGCAAGTGCGCGTCTACAACCCGGATTACGAACGCCACGGCTGGCAGTCGACCCATACCGCGGTCGAAGTGCTGCACCACGACCTGCCTTTCCTGGTGGACTCGGTGCGTACCGAGCTGAACCGCCGCGGCTACAGCATCCATACCCTGCAAACCACCGTGCTGAGCGTGCGTCGTGGCAGCAAGGGCGAGTTGCTGGAAATCCTGCCTAAAGGCACCCAGGGCGACGACATTCAGCAAGAATCGCTGATGTACCTGGAGATCGACCGCTGCGCCAACACCGCCGAGCTCAATGTGCTGAGCAAAGAGCTGGAGCAGGTGCTCGGTGAAGTCCGCGTGGCCGTCGGCGATTTCGAGCCGATGAAGGCCAAGGTCCAGGACATTCTGACCAAGCTGGACAACAGCCAGTTCGCCGTCGATGGCGACGAGAAGAACGAAATCAAGAGCTTTCTGGAATGGCTGGTGGGCAACCACTTCACCTTCCTCGGCTACGAAGAGTTCGTGGTCAGCGACGAAGCCGATGGCGGCCATATCGTCTATGACAAGGACTCCTTCCTCGGCCTGACCAAGCTGCTGCGTGCCGGCCTGACCTACGATGACTTGCGCATCGAAGACTACGCCGTGAACTACCTGCGCGAACCGACCCTGCTGTCGTTCGCCAAGGCCGCGCACCCAAGCCGTGTACACCGTCCGGCTTACCCGGACTACGTGTCGATCCGCGAAATCGACGCCGACGGCAAGGTCATCAAGGAATGCCGTTTCATGGGCCTGTACACCTCGTCGGTGTATGGCGAGAGCGTGCGGGTGATCCCGTACATCCGCCGCAAGGTCGAGGAAATCGAACGCCGTTCCGGCTTCCAGGCCAAGGCTCACCTGGGCAAGGAACTGGCGCAGGTGCTCGAAGTGCTGCCGCGCGACGATCTGTTCCAGACCCCGGTGGACGAGCTGTTCAGCACCGTGATGTCGATCGTGCAGATCCAGGAACGCAACAAGATTCGCGTGTTCCTGCGCAAAGACCCGTACGGCCGCTTCTGCTACTGCCTGGCCTACGTGCCGCGTGACATCTATTCCACCGAAGTGCGCCAGAAGATCCAGCAAGTGCTGATGGATCGCCTGAAAGCCTCGGACTGCGAGTTCTGGACCTTCTTCTCCGAGTCCGTGCTGGCCCGCGTGCAGTTGATTCTGCGCGTCGACCCGAAAAACCGCCTCGATATCGACCCGCTGCTGCTGGAAAAAGAAGTGGTGCAGGCCTGCCGCAGCTGGCAGGACGACTACGCCGCCCTGACCGTTGAAAGCTTCGGTGAAGCCCATGGCACCAACGTGCTGGCCGACTTCCCGAAAGGCTTCCCTGCTGGTTACCGCGAGCGTTTCGCAGCCCACTCGGCTGTGGTCGACATGCAGCACCTGCTGAGCCTCAACGAAAAAAATCCGCTGGTGATGAGCTTCTACCAGCCGCTGGGTCAGGTTTCCGGCCAGCGCATGCTGCACTGCAAGCTGTACCACGCCGATACCCCGCTGGCGCTGTCCGACGTGCTGCCGATCCTGGAAAACCTCGGCCTGCGCGTGCTGGGTGAGTTCCCGTATCGCCTGCGCCACAACAGTGGCCGCGAGTTCTGGATTCACGATTTCGCGTTCACCGCCGCCGAAGGCCTGGAAATCGACATCCAGCAGTTGAACGACACGCTGCAGGACGCATTTGTCCACATCGTGCGTGGCGATGCCGAGAACGACGGGTTCAACCGTCTGGTACTGACCGCCGGCCTGCCATGGCGCGACGTGGCGCTGCTGCGTGCCTACGCCCGCTACATGAAGCAGATCCGTCTGGGCTTCGACCTGGGCTATATCGCCAGCACCCTGAACAACCACACCGACATCGCTCACGAGCTGACCCGGTTGTTCAAGACCCGTTTCTACCTGGCGCGCAAGCTGACCGGCGAAGATCTGGGAGACAAGCAGCAACGCCTGGAACACGCGATCCTCAGCGCCCTGGACGACGTCCAGGTACTGAACGAAGACCGCATCCTGCGTCGCTACCTGGACCTGATCAAGGCCACCCTGCGCACCAACTTCTACCAGACTGACGCCAACGGCCATAACAAGTCGTACTTCAGCTTCAAGTTCAACCCGCACTTGATTCCCGAGCTGCCCAAGCCTGTACCGAAGTTCGAAATCTTCGTTTACTCCCCGCGCGTCGAAGGCGTGCACCTGCGCTTCGGCAACGTGGCCCGTGGTGGCCTGCGCTGGTCCGACCGTGAAGAAGACTTCCGTACCGAAGTCCTGGGCCTGGTAAAAGCCCAGCAAGTGAAGAACTCGGTGATCGTGCCGGTGGGTGCGAAGGGCGGCTTCCTGCCGCGTCGCCTGCCACTGGGCGGCAGCCGTGACGAGATCGCGGCCGAGGGCATCGCCTGCTACCGCATCTTCATTTCGGGTCTGTTGGACATCACCGACAACCTGAAGGACGGCGCCCTGGTGCCGCCGGCCAACGTCGTGCGTCATGACGATGATGACCCGTACCTGGTCGTAGCGGCGGACAAGGGCACTGCGACCTTCTCCGACATCGCCAACGGCATCGCCATCGACTACGGTTTCTGGCTGGGTGACGCGTTTGCGTCCGGTGGTTCGGCCGGTTACGACCACAAGAAAATGGGCATCACCGCCAAGGGCGCGTGGGTCGGCGTACAGCGCCACTTCCGCGAGCGCGGCATCAATGTCCAGGAAGACAGCATCACCGTGGTCGGTGTCGGCGACATGGCCGGTGACGTGTTCGGTAACGGCTTGCTGATGTCCGACAAGCTGCAACTGGTCGCAGCGTTCAACCACCTGCACATTTTCATCGATCCGAACCCTGAGCCGGCGTCGAGCTTCGCCGAGCGTCAGCGCCTGTTCGACCTGCCACGTTCGGCCTGGTCGGACTACGACACCAGCCTCATGTCCGAAGGCGGCGGCATCTTCTCCCGTAGCGCGAAGAGCATTGCGATTTCCCCGCAAATGCAGGAACGCTTCGATATCCAGGCCGACAAGCTGACCCCGACCGAACTGCTCAACGCCTTGCTCAAGGCACCGGTGGATCTGTTGTGGAACGGCGGTATCGGTACTTACGTCAAGGCCAGCAGCGAAAGCCACGCCGATGTCGGCGACAAGGCCAACGATGCACTGCGGGTGAACGGCAACGAACTGCGCTGCAAAGTCGTGGGCGAGGGCGGTAACCTGGGCATGACCCAACTGGGTCGCGTCGAGTTCGGCCTCAATGGCGGCGGTTCCAACACCGACTTCATCGACAACGCCGGTGGTGTGGACTGCTCCGACCACGAAGTGAACATCAAGATCCTGCTCAACGAAGTGGTTCAGGCCGGCGACATGACCGACAAGCAACGTAATGAGTTGCTGGCGAGCATGACCGACGAAGTCGGTGGTCTGGTGCTGGGTAACAACTACAAGCAGACTCAGGCCCTGTCGTTGGCAGCCCGCCGTGCATTGCCGCGGATTGCCGAATACAAGCGCCTGATGAACGACCTGGAAGGTCGCGGCAAGCTGGATCGCGCCATCGAGTTCCTGCCGGCCGAAGATGCGATCAACGAGCGCATCGCCGAAGGTCATGGCCTGACCCGTGCCGAGCTGTCGGTGCTGATCTCGTACAGCAAGATCGACCTCAAGGAGCAGTTGCTGGGCTCCCTGGTGCCGGACGACGACTACCTGACCCGCGACATGGAAACCGCTTTCCCGCCAACACTGGTGAGCAAGTTCTCCGCGGCGATGCGTCGTCACCGTCTGAAGCGCGAAATCGTCAGCACCCAGATTGCCAACGATCTGGTCAACCACATGGGTATCACCTTCGTTCAACGACTCAAAGAGTCGACCGGCATGAGCCCGGCGAACGTGGCCGGTGCTTATGTGATCGTGCGTGACATTTTCCACCTCCCGCACTGGTTCCGTCAGATTGAAAACCTGGACTACAAGGTTTCCGCCGACGTACAACTGGAACTGATGGACGAGCTGATGCGCCTGGGCCGTCGCGCCACGCGCTGGTTCCTGCGTGCCCGTCGCAACGAGCAGAACGCTGCCCGTGACGTCGCGCACTTCGGTCCGCATCTGGCGGCGCTGGGCCTCAAACTCGACGAATTGCTCAGTGGCGAGATCCGCGAAACCTGGCAGACCCGTTATCAGGCGTACGTCGAAGCCGGTGTGCCGGAGTTGCTGGCGCGCATGGTGGCGGGCACCACGCACCTGTATACGCTGCTGCCGATCATCGAGGCTTCCGACGTGACCGGCCAGGATCCTGCCGACGTGGCCAAGGCCTACTTCGCCGTGGGTAGTGCACTGGACATCACCTGGTACCTGCAACAGATCAGCGCTCTGCCGGTTGAAAACAACTGGCAGGCCCTGGCCCGTGAAGCGTTCCGTGATGACGTCGACTGGCAGCAACGTGCGATCACCATCTCGGTCCTGCAACAGGGCGACGGATCCCAGGAGGTGGAAACACGCCTGGACCTGTGGATGCAGCAGCATGAAGGCATGATCGAACGCTGGCGTGCCATGCTGGTGGAAATCCGTGCCGCCAGCGGCACCGACTACGCCATGTACGCGGTGGCCAACCGCGAACTGCTGGACCTGGCGTTGAGCGGTCAAGCGGTAGTGCCTGCCGCCGTCGCCGCCGCCGAGCTGGAACCGGCTGCCTGATCAGGCGTTGAATGAAAAAGCCCCGCATCGAGAGATGCGGGGCTTTTTTCATTCAAGGGAAAAGACAACACGCCGGCCCATGGTTGGAACTCAGCTGTAGGGAGTAGAGCGTGCGGGTGAAGAGACCTGCCTTTCCAGAATATCCAGCTTGAACGTGGCAATGTCGCCAGACTTATCGGTGAAGCAAGTGCTGTACGCCGGATCGCGCCAGATTTCTTTTTTGATAATGGCGGCGTTACGTGCTTTCAAGTGAACGGTCGCTTTGTCGCCGCTTAAATCATCAAGCGTGATGATTTGCTGATTGCTGTCCAGCAAATTGAAGGAGGTGGTATCACCGCCGGCCGCCGGATAGGCGCCAAGCACGCCTTGTCCGCCCTTGCTGAAATATTTCTGATAGTACGCTTCGCTCAGAATCTGCATGTTGTAGTAGTCGTCATAACACCTGAAGTGGATGACCATGGCCGTCCGTTTTCTGCCACCTACAGGGCGCATTGTTCGGCTTGCAGGATCATAGGCTTCAAAGGTAGACACTATATTGGGCGGGATCGGCGATTTGAGTCTCTGAGGTTCAAAATGACTCGCGCTCAATATCTGGTCAAAAAATGTCATGTTCATTCCATTGCACGTGATGCGGGCAATGAAGGATCTTTCCTGGTCTTTAGTCATGAAGACTTCCTTGTCTGTAGAAAATGGTAGTTGGCGCTGTAGCGCAGATCTGAAGATACCGCTATTTTAAAAGTCGCGGTCTTGATTGATTGTGAGCAAACCCTTCCTGTCCCGGTCGGGGTTTACTCACAATATTTGTCGCAGCCTTAATACAGTTTCAGCTCTGACGCTGTGTCGATCATCGAGACATTACTTGTCGGGCTGGTCAATAAATTGCTGAGCGACCGGTCAAACTTCTGCAGCGCCCTTACTTGCACGTTTTGTTGCTCGTTAATATCGGCAACAATCTCTTCACTGCGTTTATAGTCCGCCCATACCGGGCTGAGCGCTCTGGCGTCATAACCTTGTGCCGTGCCGATGTAGTTGAATTGGCTGTCATAGAAATCGGCACTGACTTTGGACTCGACGTCCGAACTGCGCGAGGTGATCAATTGGCTACGGCTGTCGACAATGGCTACCACATCCGGTTTCGCCGCCTTGAGGCTCTGCATGTCCGGGTACACGGTGACCGATCCGAATTGGCGTTGAAGCGAGGCTTTGACCCAATCCACCGCGAGGTCGGGTCTGGAGGTGGCGACATAGGCGTCGTGGATCTCCCGTACCAGCAGACTCTGGCCGAAACCCGTGCCGGCATTGGCCTGGTAATCCTGTAGATAGGCACGGTTAGCCTGGGTGTTTTGGCTGTACACCACGCCCAGGGCCACATTGCTGCCGTTGGGAATACGAGTCGCGTTGCTGCGGCCGACCGGTTCGGTGAACACACTTTCCAGCGAAGGCCCCGCAGAGGGTGCGGTGGGAACCGAGCAGCCAGCCAAAAGCGCAGCTGATAGGATGAGCGTACTGACAAATGCAAGTTTCATTGTGTTACTCCAGTGAAACAACATCAGTAAGGAAGTTGGAGTTGCCGCAAGTGTTCGGCAGTTGCTCCAGACTAAACCGCAAAGTGAAGAATGAAATAGCCAATTGCGTGCTTATTGGCCGGCCCATAGTTTTGTTTGGTTTAAACAAGTCGGGTTAATTGCCCCGGGAATTAAAAACGCCCGAATAGCGAATTTGGGCGTGTTTATTTATGGCTATTCGATCAGCGATCAGTTTTTCAGGGGGACCAGCACCTGTTCGTCCGGCGACAACACCATGAACACCAGCAACTTGGCAGGCTCGGTAACGCTGGCGTTTTTCGATACCAGATGCTCGGAGCCGGCTGCTTCGTACCAGTATTCGCCCGCCTTGTACGTCACGGCTTTCTCGCCTTTCACCTGAGAGGTGACAGACCCTGAAAGGACGTAGGCCATGGCTGTACCGTCGTGCTTGTGGGCAATGGACGATTGGCCGGGCTTGTAGTCGACTTCGATCATCAGCGCTTTTTTGCCCGGCACGTTTTTCAGCATGTGGTCCTGCAATACCGTGACTTTTTCCGAGGGGTCACCGGCTTCATGGGCGAATGCCGGGGCACCGATGGTCAGGGTCAGGGCAACAAGGGGAGCGGCACAGAAGCGCAAAACGTTCATGGTTCATTACCTGCGTTGGATAAGTGGTCAGAAACCAATCTAGTCCGCCGCGAGGGGCAATCAAACAGCCAATATTCGGGAAGGCCAGGGGACCAATGTCTGGGCAGCTCGCTCCAGCGGGGGGTAATTCTGTAGGAGCGAGCTTGCTCGCGATGGATTCAGATTCGCCGCGTTTAACCAGGAAGCACGCGTTATCGTTGACGACCATCGCGAGCGAGCTCGCTCCTACAAGGGAGGGCCTAGCGGATCGGAAAGCTGTTGAAGTCGACGGAGTTGGCCAGTTGGCAATCGATCAGGTCGATGAAACCCTGGACTTGCGGGCTGTTGAAATGCGATCGCATGGCCTCTTCCGATTGCCAGTGGGCGCTGACGGTCCAGCGATTGGTGTCCTCGGGGCAGCGGTCGACCATATAGGATTCGCACCCGGGAAGTTCACGCAGGGTTTCGACAATCTTTTGCAGTTGCTTACCCAGTTCATCCGAGCGCCCGGCGGCGGCTTGTACCTGTACGGTATTGATCACTTCATGGGACATTGCTCACACTCCTGAATCAGGCCGGACGAATCCTGCTCATTGAGGGATAACGCCTATGCAGGATAGGCCCGGCCCCCGGGACCGCCAATAGCCAATCCCCGGATAAAACCGCAGGCCAATCCGTCAGGCCACTTGCTGCAGGATGTCGCGCAAACGGTCCAGGGCGATGTCGATGTCGAGGGTTTCGATGGCGCCAAAACCCAAAAAAAGCCCGGCCCTGGGCGTTTCCTGATAGAAAAAGCTGTCGATGGCATATAGCCCGACTTCGACTTTTTTCGCCAGTTCGATCACCAATGGAATATCCATCGGCACTTTCCACATCACCACCATGTGGAAGCCGGCAGTGGACGGTACCGCCTCCAGCCAGGGCGAAAGATCGCCGGCCATGCGCGCCAGGATCCGCTCGCGGCGCCCGGCATAGATCGTATGGCAGCGCCGGATGTGCTTGAGCAGGCAACCTTCGGCGATGAACTTGGCCAGCGCCCATTGGGGCAGGGTGGAGGTGTGCAGGTCGGTGAGCTGCTTGGCGCGCACCACGGCCTCGAGGATCGCCGGCGGCAGGATCCCGTAGCCGAGCCGCAGTTCCGGTAACAGGGTTTTGGAGAACGTCCCGACGTACGCGACGATTCCCCGTTCATCCATGCTTTGCAGGGAATCGGTGGGGCGGCCTTCATAGCGGAACTCGCTGTCGTAGTCGTCCTCGATGATGATCGCACCCAACTCATGGGCCTTGGCCAGCAGTGCTTCCCGGCGCGCCTGACTCATCGGCATGCCCAGCGGGAACTGGTGCGACGGGGTGACGTAGATCAGGCGCGTGCCGCGAGGAATCTGGTCCACCACAATGCCTTCGGCGTCCACCGGTACGCCAATGACCGTGGCGCCATGGGTGCCGAACAGCAGGCGCGCCGGCGGGTAGCCGGGGTCTTCCATGGCGACCAGGCTGCCCGGACTGATCAGCACCCGGGCAATCAGGTCCAGCGCCTGCTGCGCACCGTTGCACACCACCACATCCTCATCCTGACAATTGACCCCGCGGGAGAACGCGATGTGCTGCGCAATGGCGTTACGTAGCGCCGGCAAGCCCTCGGGCTGGCTGTATAAGCCCTTGGAACCGGCAATCTGGCGCAGTGCATGAGAGGTGCAGCGCCGCCAGTCATCCTGGGGAAACTGGCCCTTGCTGGTGGCGCCACCAATGAAGTCGTAGCGCAGCGAGCCTTCCAGGGTCGGATGACGCAGAAACACCGGCAGGTTGCGCCAGTACTCGATCACCTCGAAGCCGCCGAGTTCGGTGTGGTTCTGTTTACGCTGCACCTTCGACGAGCGCGCGTTGACATAGGTGCCTTTGCCGACCACCCCGGTGAGGAAGTTTTCGTAAGTCAGTTGGGCGTAGGTGTCGGAAATGGTCTTGCGCGAAATACCCAGTTGTTCGGCCAGCAAGCGGCTGGGGGGCAGTTGTGTCCCGGCGGTCAGGCGACCGGACTCGATAGCGCTGCGCAGTTGGTTGTACAGCTGGCCGGCCAGGTCCTTGCGACCGTTGATGACAACATGTAGTTCCATACCGGCGAGGCTCCGGGGCTGTTGGGCGCGTGTGCGTCGCGCAAGATTACTCTTATCCGCTTGTGGTACAGAAGTTGTGCAGTGGAAAAACCGTCAATTGGTCTGGCGGCGGTGGTCCCCGGGGAAATCGCCTGATTGGATCTGTCATGCCCCTGCGCCAGCGACTACCGTGAAGATCACATCACGCCTGCACGAGATCGCCTCATGAACCCCCGTCTGGATTACTACAGCGCGTCGCCCAAAGCGATGAAAGCCATGATCGCCATGGAGGCCCTGGCCAGCAGCCTGAGTATCGAGCAGGCCCTGCTGCACCTGATCAAGATTCGTGCTTCGCAGCTCAATGGCTGTGCCTTTTGCACCGATATGCACTCGGTGGATGCACGGCGCCTGGGCGAAAGCGACCGGCGTCTGTATTCCATTGTGGTCTGGCGCGACAGCAACTTTTTCAATCCTCGGGAAAGAGCCGCGCTGGCCTGGACCGAGGCGGTCACCTTGCTCTCCGAAAGCCATGTGCCGGACGATGTCTACGCGCAAGCCAGGGAGCAGTTCAGTGAAAGCGAAATGGTCGACCTGACCATCGCCGTTACCACCATCAACAGCTGGAATCGCCTGGCCGTGAGCTTTCGGCAGACACCCAGCGCCTGAGTCATTGTCACAGCAGGTTCATGAACGATCCGCAGGATGCACCTGTCAGTGTCAGATCGACAGGGAGTCCTCGATGTCATTCATGGAAGCCAGCGCCCACCAGGGGGCTGCGGAGTATCGTGTAGCTATCAATAAAAACGCGTCCTGGCGCCAGCTGGCGGCGGCTATCGACCCCGAACTGGCGCTGTGTTTCACCGTCAGCGCCCGTTGCGGTTGCTTCATGCAGGCCGCCCGCAGTCTCAACATCAAGACCACCCGCCTGCGCAGGCAACTGGTGCTGCTGGAAACGCAGCTCCAATGTTCGCTGTTCAACCATGGCGACAATGGTTTGAGCCTCAGCCGCGATGGCTTGCGCTTGCACGCACAATTGATCGCCCTGGCCCATGAGCGCGGTTTGCCGGTGGTCGAGCAGCCGTTGATTCGCCTGGCCGTGGCGGATTCGATCCTGCATGACATTCTCGGACGTGACCTGGTTGCACTGCTGCGGCGCAACGCCAGCGTTCGGCTGGAGATCATGACGCTCGACAGCGAGTTGGCCTTGCAGGCGGTCAGCGCCGACGTGGTGGTGTGGCTGGGCGAGACCGGATCGCCGTTACCGGGACCGAGCTTTGCCACCACCGAACCCCGGCGCCTGGCGCAACTCGATTACCTGCCGCACATTGCCAAGCGCTACTCGCGGGTTGCCTCCAGGCCGGAATGCCTGGATGACCTGGCCGATTTTCTCCTGGTGCAATGGCGGCAGGACGGCCAGGTTGAAAGCTTCCGGCCATGGAATACGCTGGTGGATCAGCGCCCGGCCGGGGTGGTGCAACTGCAATCCTGGGAGCTGATGCTGGAGATGATCCGTTGCAGTGCCGGCATCGGCCTGCTGCCGCACTACATGAGCCACTTCGACCGCGGGCTGATTGCCTTGCCGGGCCTGTTTGACCAGCCTATGCGGCGTCAGGTGTGGATGGCGGTCAATGCTGATTCCGGGGACGACGAGCAGGTACGGATGATCGTCGAATTGATCGAAAACACTTTCAGCGAGCGCCGGGAGTGGTTCGAAAGCTGAGCATGATTAAAATGTGGGAGCGGGCTTGCTCGCGAAGGCGCCATCACATCCGACATTGAAGACGACTGGTCAACCGCCTTCGCGAGCAAGCCCGCTCCCACATTGGTTCTCGCCACACGCGAAGGTCGCGTTGTAGAGTGAACGGCCATGTCTGCTTCAAGGATGATTCACCCATGCCAACCACCGAACCCGTCATCACCCTCGAACGCTTCAACGAATCCCATATCGAAGGCGTTGCGGCGCTGTACAACGACCCGGCCATCGCCCGTCAAACCCTGCAAATGCCGTTTCAGTCCACCGAACTCTGGCGCAGTCGCCTTGCGCTGGATAACGAACGCTTGGTGAATGTGGTGGCCCTGCATCAAGGCACGGTCATCGGCAACATTGGCCTGGAGCAGTTCTCACGCATTCGTCGCAGCCATGCCGGCAGTTTCGGCATGGGCGTTGCGGTGGCGTGGCAGGGCAAGGGGGTGGGCTCGAAGCTGCTCGCGACGGCGCTGGATATCGCCGACAACTGGATGAATCTGCAGCGAATCGAGCTTTCGGTGTATGCCGACAACGAAGCGGCCATTTCCCTGTACCGCAAGTTCGGCTTCGAAACCGAAGGCCTGTTCCGCGACTACGCCGTGCGTGACGGCGTGCTGGTGGACACCTTGAGCATGGCGCGCCTGCGCCGCACGCCCAAGGCCGGTTGAGTCAGTCGCCCAGGGCGAACGCCACCGCCTCCTGCGCATTCGGTCCGGCGGTAGCAGTACCGCTCACGCTTTTACTCGTACGCCCGCCACGCGCATCTGCCATGCTTAATATCCGCAACACCGCTTCAACCAAAGGAACACCGCTATGGACGATGTACAGCAACTGGGCGAAATGCTTCGCCACTACGCCGAAAGCGAAGCGCACAAAAAGCAAGTGTTCGAGTCGCAATCGGCCGAGTGGGCGAAGCGCATTGGTGCGCTGTTCGATCAGATCCAGCAGTGGCTGGAACCGGTCAAGGCACCTGACCTGCTCGAAGTGAACCGCGAAGTGTACGTCGCGTCGGGGCCGAGTGTTCTGGTGGAGAGTTCTCCGTTCAAGACCGAAAAGCTGAGCATCCTGATCGCTGGCAAACCGGTGGAATTCGTGCCGGAGGTGATGGGTGTCGGCGGGCAGATTTCCGTGGCGGTGATGGGCTTTACAGCAGCACGTTATGGCAGCGTGTCACTGGTGTGTCTGCCGCCATCCACTGGCTGGCAGTGGCGCAAGACCAATGGTTTGAAAGACCCGGACACTTTTGAGTTCGATGCAAACTTCCTGGCGCAACAACTGCAAAGCCTGATTCCCCGGGAGCGTGCCTGAAATCTCGACATACAACCCTGTGGGAGCGAGCTTGCTCCCTCAGTAATCGGTGCCACATCAGATATCGAGGGTTTCCCAATCCGGGTTCGCCTCTTGCGGCGGCAGTGTTCTAACGGTTTTTCCGGTCGCCAATTCCACCCGCCGCGCCACTTCCGGGTCATCCGCAAACGGGATCAGGCTTGCATCGTCCAGGCTCTCGGCGGTCTGGTGGCGCAGACAATACTCGACGGCGAACCACAAAAATGCCACACCCAGAATGTTCAATATGACTTCAATCATCAGGCAAACCGCGCCTCGCGTTCGGCCATCGCCACGTCCGTTACCCGCACCGTGCGCCACACGTTGTAGGCCATCAGCAGCATGCCGCTGAGGAAGAACACCCCGCCGGCAAAGCGCACGACGAATCCCGGATGGCTTGCCTGCAAGGCTTCGACGAAGGAGTAGGTCAGCGTGCCGTCATCGTTGATCGCGCGCCACATCAGGCCCTGGGTGATGCCGTTGACCCACATCGAGGCGATGTACAGCACGGTGCCGATGGTCGCCAGCCAAAAGTGCAGGTTGATCAGCGGCGTGCTGTGCATCTGATCGCGCCCGAATACCTTCGGCACCATGTGATAGGTCGCACCGAACGTAATCATCGCCACCCAGCCCAGCGCCCCGGCGTGCACGTGGCCGATGGTCCAGTCGGTATAGTGGGAGAGGGCGTTGACGGTCTTGATCGCCATCATCGGCCCCTCGAAGGTCGACATGCCGTAGAACGCCAGGGACAACACCAGGAAACGCAGGATCGGGTCGGTGCGCAACTTATGCCAGGCACCGGACAGGGTCATCATGCCGTTGATCATTCCGCCCCAACTCGGCGCCAGCAGGATCAGCGACATGGCCATGCCCAGCGACTGCGCCCAGTCCGGCAGCGCGGTGTAGTGCAAGTGGTGCGGGCCGGCCCAGATGTACAGGGTGATCAGCGCCCAGAAGTGCACAATCGACAGGCGATAGGAATACACCGGCCGGCCCGCCTGTTTCGGCACGAAGTAATACATCATCCCCAGGAAACCGGTGGTCAGGAAAAAGCCCACGGCGCTGTGCCCGTACCACCATTGCACCATGGCGTCGGTAGCCCCGGAATACACCGGATAGGACTTGAACCAGTCGACTGGAATCGACAGGTGATTGACCACGTGCAGCATGGCGATGACCACGATGAATGCACCGAAAAACCAGTTGCCGACGTAGATGTGTCTGGTCTTGCGTTGCACTACGGTAGTGAAGAACACCACGGCGTACGCAACCCAGACCACGGTCATCCACACCGCGCCGGTGAATTCGATTTCGGCGTATTCCTTGGTGGTGGTGTAGCCCAGCGGCAGGGTGATCAGCATCACCACAATCACCGACTGCCAGCCCCAGAACGTGAAGGCAGCGAGTGTGTCCGAGAACAGCCGCACCTGGCAGGTACGTTGCACCGCGTAATAGCTGGCGGCGAATTGCGCGCTGCCGGCGAAACCGAAAATCACCAGGCTGGTGTGCAGCGGGCGCAAGCGGCCGAAGGTGGTCCACGGCAGGTCCAGGTTCATCTGCGGCCACACCAGTTGCGAGGCGATCCACACGCCCATCGCCATCCCCACGATGCCCCAGATTACGGTCGCGACGATGAATTGGCGGACGACCTTGTAGTTATAGGCCTGTCCGATGGTTGTTGTGCTCATGGTCAATGCTTCCTCGGTTGCAATGCCGTGCACTGTAAAAACACCGGTAAAAACAAAACAGGCTCATGGAAAATTCATTTGTGCGGATCAGATTTTTCGCTACTCCTGCGGCGGTCCACCGTGATCTGATACGGTTTTTTAGAGTTCAAGTGAATCTGTAACGTACTGCGCCGCAAGCTCATAGTCATTACCTCGAAACGAGCCGCAGAGCCCGACTTGCGCCCCCTGTAGGAGCGAGCTTGCTCGCGATGGACGTCAACGAAAACGCGAACCTCCTGGATAAACGCGTCGCCTTTGACTCCATCGCGAGCAAGCTCGCTCCTACAGGGTTCTGTGCCTAATTCTGATGAGGTAGCCAGATGTATCAGTACGACGACTACGACCGGGCATTGGTGCTCGAACGAGTTGCGCAGTTTCGTGATCAGGTCGAGCGCTTTCTGGCCGGTGAGCTGAACGAAGAAGAGTTCCTGCCATTGCGCCTGCAGAACGGCCTGTACATGCAAAAGCACGCCTACATGCTGCGGGTGGCGATTCCCTACGGCACGCTGAGTGCCCGGCAGATGCGTACGTTGGCGAGCATCGCCAGGGATTACGATCGCGGTTACGGCCATTTCACCACCCGGCAGAACATGCAGTTCAACTGGATCGAACTGGCCCAGGTGCCTTCGATCCTCGAACGCCTGGCCGAGGTGGAAATGCATGCGATCCAGACCTCCGGCAACTGTGTGCGCAACATCACCACCGAAGCCTTTGCCGGGGTTGCGGCCGACGAAATGATTGACCCGCGACCGTTGGCGGAAATTCTGCGCCAGTGGTCGACAATCAACCCGGAATTCCTGTTCCTGCCGCGCAAGTTCAAGATCGCCATCTGCTCGGCCGAGCAGGACCGCGCGGCGATCATGATGCATGACATCGGCCTTTATCTTTACCCAGGCCCCGAAGGGCACATGCTCCTGCGAGTCATGGTGGGCGGCGGTCTGGGACGCACGCCGATCCTCGGCGTGCAGATCCGCGAAGGCTTGCCGTGGCAGCACCTGCTGTCTTACGTAGAGGCGGTGCTGCGGGTGTATAACCGCCATGGCCGGCGGGACAACAAGTACAAGGCGCGAATCAAGATTCTGGTCAAAGCCCTGGGCATCGAGGCCTTCGCCCGGGAAGTGGAAGAAGAGTGGCAGTTCCTCAAGGACGGCCCGGCGCAACTGACCCTTGACGAGTTCGAGCGGGTGGCCAGTGCGTTCGTCGCACCGCCCTATCGTGATCTGTCCGACACCAATCTCGATTTCGGCACGCACCTGGCCGAAAACCCGGCGTTCGCTCGCTGGGTGCAGCGTAACGTGCAGCCGCACAAAATATCGGGCTATGCCAGCGTGGTGTTGTCGACCAAGCCCGGCAGCGCTGCGCCACCGGGCGATGTCACTACCGAACAGATGGAGGCGGTGGCCGAGTGGTCCGAGCGCTTTGGCTTCGGTGAAATCCGCATTGCCCATGAGCAGAATATCGTCCTTCCGGACGTGTCCAAGGCCGATCTGTTCACCCTGTGGCGCCTGGCCTGCGGACACAATCTGGGCAGCGCCAACGCCGGATTGCTCACCGACATCATCGCCTGCCCCGGTGGCGACTTCTGCGCGCTGGCCAACGCCAAGTCGATCCCCATCGCCAAGGCTATTGCCGCACGCTTCGAAGACCTCGACTACCTGCACGACCTGGGCGATATCAGCCTCAATATTTCCGGCTGCATGAATGCCTGCGGTCACCATCACATCGGCAACATCGGCATTCTGGGGGTCGATAAGAACGGCACCGAGTGGTACCAGATCACCCTCGGCGGCGCCCAGGGCAAGAACAGTGCGTTGGGCAAGGTCATTGGCCCGTCCTTCAGCTCCGCCGAAGTGCCCGAGGTGATCGAGCGCATCATCGACACCTTCGTGCGTTATCGCGAGAGCGAAGAACTGTTCGTCGACGCCTTCCAACGGATCGGGCTAGAGCCGTTCAAGGAGGCTGTCTATGCGAAAGTGCTGGAGGTGTCGGCATGAACAATCTGTTGCGGCTGGAAGAGGGCGTGGCGCGGATTGTCGCGGATGATCCATGGAAGCTCGTGCGCGACCCGCAAGCACCGCTGCCCGTGGGTGCAACGATTCTGCCGCTGAGCCGTTGGCTGGAAAACCCGTCGCAAAACGGCGTGTGGCTGGGGCCGGACGATGAAGTGGAAAGCCTTCAGCCATGGTTTACCCAACTGCCCTTGATCGCCCTGGATTTTCCGAGCTTTCGCGATGGCCGCGGGTACAGCCAGGCGTATCTGCTGCGTGCGCGATTGGGTTGGGCCGGCGAGTTGCGCGCCATCGGCGATGTCTTGCGCGATCAACTCAGCCACATGCGCCAATGCGGTTTCGACAGCTTTGCCGTGCGTGAAGACAAATCCGCAGAAGATGCATTGAAGGGATTGGCGGGGATGAGCGTGTTGTACGGGCGTTCGGTGATTGAGCCGCGGCCGTTGTTTCGTCGACGGGGCTAGATCACCAGCAAAAGGGCGCATCCCGAACGGCAGAATGCGCCTGGTGCTGTCAGTTGATGCGCACCAGCGTCGCGCGCTCGCTTGGCGACAGCTGATCGATTTCCAGCAGTGTCAGGTTTTTTGCTGCTTCACCGGCCAACGGACTGCCGAGGTTACCCGCGGCGTCTTCGGGAAGTTTGTACATAGCACCGGTCAGTGGATCGATTACAAGCATGCCGATCAACCCGCCAAACAGGATGTTGCCCCAGTACCAGCCGCTCATGCTGGTATCCAGAGTGGTACTGGCATCGGCATAACCTTCTTTCTTGAAGGTGATGGTGTAGGCCTCACCCTTGAAGTAGCCACGACCGGAAGGCAGTGTCACGGTGTTGGGCGTGGAGCCGTTATGTACGACGACACCGGCTTTGTTGGTAATGGTGAAGTTGGCGCCGCTAGGCGTGCTCGATACGTTCACCGGGTATTTGCTGTCACCGACGATGCTTGCACAGCCCGAAGTCAGGAGTGCTGTGGTCAGGGCTGAAACGGTGAGCAGCTTGCGGAGAGCTTCCATGGTTGATCCTTGCGACCGGTCATTGCCGTCATTTTCCGAGGCGTGCTTCATGTCGCCTCGAAATGTAATGGGGGGAGGTTTTTCAAGCGCCGTGAACCTTATCACTAGTGGCGTAGTGATATCATTAAAAATCTAAAGGGTTCGCATTGTTTGCTGACCGAGACAGGGCAAACGAGGAGGGACATGCCTGGGATGGGCGTTGCTCGCACGGCCGTCTTCATGGGCAATCCTGCTCCCACAGTGTTGCCCATGAAGGGGCGTCCGATTCAGCCCCGATCACTTCAACGCCGGATCCCCCATGTTCATTTTCTTCCAGCCCTGCAACAGCACTTGCGCCTTGGGCTCCTGGCCGTTGTCCAGGTAATACTGGATCAACGACAACCGGGCATTGCGATTGGCCGGCTGCACCTTCAACAGCCGTTCCAGTTCGGCGCACGCCTGGTCAATCTTGCCGCTGTCATGCAGGGCCACTGCCAGCACATAGCCGAACTGCCCGCTCTGGGGATCCAGTTGCGCGGCCTTGCGCAGGTACGGCATGGCTTGAGCGGCCTGGCCCGCACGAATCAGCGCCAGGCCCTGAGTGTGTTGCAGCAGGCCAGAGTCGGGGTGGTCCTTGAGGCTTTGCGCCAGCAGGGCATGGGCTTCCTGACTGCGACCGTTGGCCTCCAGCCATTGCACCAGGGTGACCAGCGCCGGGTAGAAGTCCGGATCGCGCTGCAGGGCGGTACGCAGCAAAGCTTCGACTTCTGCGCTGCGGCCATCGGCCTGATAGAGCATGGCCAGGTTCAGGTTGGCCTCGGCACGTTCGGCCAGACTCTTTTGCACCGCTTCGTACTCGGCAATGGCGGCATTCCAGGCGTCCTGGGCGCTGCCCAAGCCATTGCGTGCCACGCTGAGCAGGTCCCGGGCGACGGCGATGCGTACAGCCCGCACCGGGTCGCTCAGCAACGGCGTCAGCAATGGCGCGCGCTCCGCTGGCGGCAGGAAGGCGCTGACCGCCCGCACCGCGCTCTCACGGACTTGTGGCGCCGGGTTGTCCAGATCCCTGGTAGCCAGTTTCAACGCCTGTTCGCTCGGGTACGCCGGCAGTTCGGCCAGCAGCGTCGCGCGCTGAATCGCCGGCAGGTTGCTGCGTTGCAGTTGCTCGAACAACGCCTGCGCGGCGCCGGGCTGGCCGTTGCGAATCAGCCACAGGCTGTCGTCGTAGCGAGGGGCTTGTACCGTGCTGGCATTGGCGGTGTTCCACAGCTTGAACTGCTCGGTGACCTTGTCGCCGGCCTTGCCTTTGTGGCAGGTCAGGCAGGCGTCAGGCGTACCGAGTTTCTTTGCTCGCTCAGGATTGGGAATGCTGAAGCTGTGGTCATGCCGCAAGTCGTTGCCCATGTAGAACTTGCCGGGCATGTGGCAATCCACGCACTGCGAACCCGGCTGGCCCATGGTGTGGCGAGTGTGTTCGATGGAATCGTAGTTTTTCGCTTGCAGGCCCTTGCCGTCGACGCCCTCCACGGTGGTTTTGCCGGCGGTGTTGTGGCATTGCAGGCAAACGCCGTTGTCGGGTGCCTTCAACTGTGTACTGTGGGGGTTGTGGCAGTTGCTGCAACGCACGCCCTTGTCGAACATTTTGCTCTGGGCAAAGGAGCCGTGCTCGAACACTTCGTCCTTGATCTTGCCGTCCAGCGCGTACAACTCGGGGGTCAGGACGCTCGGCAGGTAGTCGTCCATCAGCCGTTCGCCGACCGTGTAGCCATCGTCCAGGGGCGCGCGGCGAGAGTGGCAGCGGGCGCAGGTTTCGATTTCGACGGTGGCGTTCTTGTCCTTGAGGTCGACGGCAAAGCCTACGTGGATCAGGTCGGTTTTCTTCGCGGTCCAATCCAGGTGATTGGACGCCGGGCCATGGCAGGCCTGGCAGCCGACACCGAGGCTGTTCCAGTGACTGTCGAAGGTGTTTTTCGCCGCATCGAAATTGCGCTTGTAACCGGTGGTGTGGCACTCGACGCACATGAAGTTGGCGTTCTGGCTCGGCTTGCTCCAGTGCAACGGGTTCTTGAAGGTCACGCCCTGACCCGGATAGAGGTGAAACCAGCGCTGCTTCTCGGTATCCCAGGCCACGCCGAGGGCCTGGAGCCGGCCTTCGCCGACCTCGATCAGGTATTGCTGCAAGGGGGCGATGCCAAAGGTGTAGGCGACTTTGAAATCGGCATTCTTGCCATCGATACCCGGCGTGTTGACCCAGAATTCGTCGCCTTTGCGCGAGAACACCGTGGTCTCTTTTTCGGCCTTGAAGGTGACGTTGTTGAAGTCGCCGAGCAGGGTGTCCGCGTTGGCTTGCTGCATCGCCAGTTGGTGATGGGAGCCTTGCCAGTCCTTGACCTGCTCGCCGTGGCAGCCTTGGCATTGTTGCTCATCGACCATTTTCGCAGGCTTGACAGCGACCGGTTGCGGTTTGGCCGGTTGCACGGCAGGCGCGCTGACGGGGACTGGTTTGAGCGGCGTTGGTGTACTGCCCAGCAAAAACCAGCCAATACCCGCCACAGCCAGCAGCAGGATGCCGATGGTGACAGGGAACAGATAACGGTTGATCAGGGTCGGTTGCGAATCAGGGTTTAGGGTTGCAGCTTTATTTTTATGTTTCGGCATTACGACTTCCATGGTCCAGGTGCGATTGCCTTGCGGCGCGCGATGACGCTCGATGCAGCTTTGCCGGATGACCGGCGTGTGTCAAATGGCGGATGTTGTGAAGCTGATGCCCCCATCGCGAGCAAGCTCGCTCCCACAGGTCTTGTGTCGTGCACAAATGTTGTGATCGACACCGAACCTGTGGGAGCGGGCTTGCCCGCGAAGGCGATCTGTCAGGCGCCACGTCACTCCCCGACAAACCACCGGTAATACGGATTCCCCGAATCCCCACGCATCACCTCGCGCATATCCCTGGCCCAAGCGTCACGGTTTCCATCGTACGCATGCAGGCTCGCCCGATAGAACTGCATCAGGCGTTGTTGCTGGGTGTTCATGCGCTCGATGAACCCGGTGTCGGCGTTCAACACGGCTGGCGGCTGGTGCAGGGCGAGCAGGGCGGGCAACACGCGGCTGATCTCTTTCGAGCGAACCCAGGGTGCGTACTCGATGCGCGGTTGATCGTCCGTCACCGGTTGCGCATCGCCAGCGAAGCGTTCAAGCCCCTCACGATCAGTCACCCATGTCGCGAGCAATGCTGCGGCCGAACCGACGCCGACATCCTGCAAGGTGCTGCGAACGCTGTCCTGCTGGAAGCGCGCGTTGATCTTTGCCGCATCCAGTTCAATCGGCTCCATCGAACCCACCAGCAGCATCTCGTGGAACTCGCTGGTCCACAGGGTCGCGTACGGGAACACGTCGAGGAAGCTGCGCACCAGAGAGCGCGAGTCGTCGATGTTCTGCGTCGGCAGCGGCAGCCATTGGGCGACCAGGCCCTGGTTGTGCAAACGGCTGGCGGCCAATTGATAGAAGTCCCGGGAATACAGGTTGACCACGCCGGCAGCGGAGGGCGGTGGCGGCTCGAGAGTGATCAGGTCGTAGCGTTGCGGATTGCGCAGCAGTTCCTGGCGACCGTCACGCAAGCGCACATCGACCCCCGGATCGGCTGCGGCGTTGAAATTACCCTTGAACAAGGGGGCTGCCTTGACCACCGAAGGCAGCAGTTCGGCAACCACGCGATGTTCCAGGCCGGGATAGCGGGTCAGGGCGCCCGCGGTGATGCCGGTACCGAACCCGATCACCAGTGCCGAGCGCGGCTCACCGTTGTGGATCAGCAGGGGCAGCAGCGCCTGGATCCGCATGTAGCGCAGGGACGGCATGGCGTCACCGGTATTGGATACGCCCTGAATGTACAAACGCTGGAATGCCCTTTCTCCCTTGCCCTGGGTTACCACCGCGACGGTGCCGCCACGGCCTTCTTCATAGAACGTCAGCGTGCCATTGCGCGCGCCCGGCAGCAGGCTGGCGAGCTTGCTGACCGGCGTGAACACGGCGAGCGCCAGGGACACCAGGCCAATGGCAACCACCGCCTGACGCCGGCCTTTCTTCACACCATGGCCCTTGCGCACGGCGAGGTACGCGATACCGGCGGCAATCAGCGCCAGCAGGCCCAGGGTCCGTACCAGACCCAGCATCGGGATCAGGACAAAGCCGCAGAGCATCACGCCGACAATCCCGCCAAGGGTATTGAACGCGACGACTTCGCCGACATGGCGCCCCACCTGTTCGCCGCCGACGCTCAAGCGCAGGGCCAAGGGGAACGCAGCTCCCAGCAACAGGGTCGGCACAAACACGATGCTCAAGGCAGCCACCGCAAACCGCGTGCTCATGCCAGCCAGTTCACTGCCGCCCAATGACAATACCCAGGATTCGGCCAGGGTCTGGGCGAGCACCAGCCAGCGTCCGAGCAACGCCACTTCCAGCAAGGCAATCGCGCCGGCTGCGGCAATCAGCACGCCGAACACCCCCCAGGGATCGCGCAGGCGATCGACCCGACGGGCCAGCAGCATGCTGCCCAGGAACAGGCCGGTGAGGTAAGTCGCCAGCACCACGGCAAAGGCGTAGGTGCGGGTGCTCATGAATTGCACGATCGATTGCGACCACACCACTTCGTAGCCCAGGGCTACGCCACCGGCAATGGAGTACAGCCACAGGGCCAGGCGGTCGGGGGCTTTTTCAGTGTGATGTTTCACCGGGGCATCGACGGGTACCACGCGCTGGCGCTGGAACCACAAGGCCCCAGCGGCGGCCAGCAAGTTCAGCATGGCGGCGGCCAGCGCGCTGCCGCGCACACCGAGGGTGGCAATCAGCACGAACGCGGCGAGCAGGGTGCCGGCGATGGCCCCGGCGGTGTTCGCCGCATACAGCTGCCCGCCGGCCTTGCCCAGGTGTTGCGGGTCAGTGGCCAGGGAGCGAACCAGCACCGGCAGGGTGCCGCCCATCAACAGGGCGGGAATACCCACCAGCGCGAACGGAAGCACCCAGGCCAGCAAGCCCACGTGTGCCTCCAGCCAGGCAAACGGGCTGGCCGCCAGGCTCATGGCAAAGGTCGCAGCGACACCGAGCACGGCCACCAGCACTTCCAGCCCGGCGTACAGTACAACCGGCTGCTGCATCCGGTCCGCCCAGCGCCCGAACAGCAAGCCACCCAGGGCCAGCCCGGCAAAGAACGCGCTGATCCCGGTGGTGATGGCATAGACCTCGACGCCTACGACCAACGACAACTGCTTGATCCACAGCACCTGATACACCAGCGCCGCGGCGCCGGAGACAAACAGCAGCAGGGCGGGGATCAACAGCGCCGGGGAGGCGACTTGCGGGGCAGGTACGGCCGACGATTTGCTGGCGACACGTGAGGTCATTGCGGATTGCCTTTGCAATTCAAGAAAACTGCGACTGTACGGGCCCCATCTTGGGCAAGCCCGCTCCCACACTGGATCTTCGGTACGACAAAATCCATGTGGGAGCGGGCTTGCCCGCGATTGGGGCCAATACGGTCCCAACTCGGAAACAGTACCGCTCGCCAATGAAGGCGAGCGGCGGTCCAGCGGTCTTACTGTGCAGCTTTCATTTTTTCAGCGATCTTGGCGTCTACCGCAGCACGGATCTGGTCGATGCTGAAGCTGGCCGGTCTCTGGCTGGGTGGATACTCGATGAAGGTCTGCAGGAACGTTGCCGATTTTTCGACGGCTACAGCCGCCAGGTAGACGTTCTTGGTTTGCCAGTCGTAATACTGGTCGGAAACCACGTCGGCACGTTCATAGGGGTCCATGCGCAGGTTGAAGATCTTCGGTACGCGCAAGCATACGAACGGTTCGCTCCAGACCTTGAAGCCGCCCGGTGCGCGCTGTTCGCAGAACACGGCTTTCCAGTTGTCGAAGCGCATCGACACCAGCACGCCGTCATCGTTGAAGTAGTAAAACTCCTTGCGCTCACCTTTGGGCGCCTGGCCGGTCAGGTAGGGCAGTTGGTTGTAACCGTCCAGATGCACCTTGAAGTTGGTGCCGCCGGAAGTCGGTGCCCAACCCTTGAGCAGCTTGGTTTTCACGTCGGCATCGCCAGCGGCGGCCAGCAAGGTCGGGAACCAGTCCATGCCCGAGAACATCTCGTTGGACACTTCGCCCGGCTTGATCTTGCCTGGCCAGCGGACCATCGCCGGAACGCGGTACGCACCTTCCCAGTTGGAGTTCTTCTCGTTACGGAACGGCGTGGTTGCCGCGTCCGGCCAGGAGAACTGGTTCGGGCCGTTGTCGGTGGTGTAGACGACGATGGTGTTGTCGGTGATTTTCAGGTCATCGAGGGTTTTCAGCAGTTTGCCGACGTCGCCGTCGTGCTCGATCATGCCATCGGCATAATCGTTGCCGGGCATGCCGCTCTGGCCCTTCATCGATTCACGCACGTGAGTGAACAAGTGCATGCGAGTGGTGTTCATCCAGACGAAGAACGGCTTGTCCGCCTTGGCCTGTTTCTCGATGAACGCCTGCGCGGCGGCGGTGGTTTCGTCGTCGATGGTTTCCATGCGCTTGGTGTTCAGCGGGCCGGTGTCTTCGATCTTGCCATCGGCGAAGCTGTGGATCACGCCGCGCGGCGAGTAGGCCTTGACGAACGCGGGGTCGTCCTTGGGCCAGTACGGACGCTCGGGTTCTTCTTCGGCGTTGAGGTGATACAGGTTGCCGAAGAATTCGTCGAATCCGTGGTTGGTCGGCAGGTATTCATCTTTGTCGCCCAGGTGGTTCTTGCCAAACTGACCGGTGGCGTAGCCTTGGGACTTGAGGGCCTGGGCGATGGTGATGTCGCGTTTTTGCAGGCCGACAGGGGCACCCGGCATCCCGACTTTCGACAGCCCGGTACGTAGCGCCGACTGTCCGGTGATGAATGTCGACCGGCCGGCGGTGCAGCTGTTCTCCGCATAGTAGTCGGTGAACATCATGCCTTCTTTGGCAATCCGGTCGATGTTCGGAGTCTTGTAGCCGACCACGCCCATGGAGTAGGCGCTGATGTTGGTCTGGCCAATATCGTCGCCGAAGATCACGAGAATGTTGGGTTTCTCAGCGGCCCCGGCGGTTGCCGAAAACGCCATGACCGTAGTCGCCACCAGGGCGAGTTTCGGTATCCACTTACGTATGCGAGTCATCTGACTGGCTCCTTATGCTCACTTGCGTCGCGTGCTGCGACAAACGTTTATTGCGGTCCTGCGTAACGTCTTTTTATTGCACTTGCTCGGAAGTGGCGGCATCGAACGGGTAGATACGACGCCATTCGGACGCCATGTCGACGACCGTCCAGCCACGCTTGTTTGCTTCGTCCAGGGCCTTGTCCAGACGACCGATCTGCGACTGCCGGTCGTATGCCCATTCGCGTTTGGCGTCGGTGTGATGCACCAGGCCCATGAATCGTTTGCCGGGACCGTCGGCGGTCCACTGGAGCATTTGCAGGTCGCCGTCGGAGTTGCCGAAGGCGAGGATTGGCCGACGACCGATCACCGCGTCGATGCTTTCCGGTTTGCCCGGGCCATCGTCGTTGTGGGCCAGTTTCGGCGTGCGCAGGATCGACGCCTTGCCATCCTTGTATTCAAAGCTGGTAACGAAGGTCGTGCCGATAACCTGCTCGGGCGGTACCCCATAGACCTTCTCGGCGAAGGCTCTCATGAACCCGGTGTCGCCACCGGAGACGATGTAGGTCTTGAAGTCTTTGCCGCGCAGGTAGTCGAGCATCTCCAGCATCGGCTGGAAGATCATTTCGGTGTACGGCTTGCCGGTTTTCGGGTGCCTGGCCTGACTCAGCCAGGTCTTGGCATAGTCATCGAACGCTTCGGTGGTCATGCCGGTGTGGGTCGCACCGAAGATCTTCAGCAGGCCCTCCATGCCGGTGGCGGCCAGTGCCTTGTGATCGTTTTCCAGCACGGCCTGGAACGGCTGGGTGGTTTTCCATTCCGGGTGTTGCGGCGCGGTGCGTTTGACTTCTTCCAGGGCGAACAGCAACTCGAAGTACATCGGTTGCTCGCTCCACAAGGTGCCGTCGTTGTCGAACACGGCAATGCGGTCCTCGGGTTTGACGAAGTCCTTGTTGTTTTGATCGGTGACCGTCTGCACGAACTCGATGATCTGTTTTTTCGACGGACCGTCGTTCCAGGAGGGCAGTGGCTCGGCTGCCTGCACCAGCAGCGGCAGGCTCAAGGCCAGGGTCAGCAAAAACTTGAAGCCCGGGTGGCGCAACGTCATCGGATTTGTCATGGGAATTCCTTCTCGTGAACCGGGTTGAGTGGGCGCAGGGCAGGTGCGACTGATTCCCTGTTACGCTCGGCCTGACTATGCAGCGTAGACAAGGATTCCCTGATTTGGCGCAGCGCCTGGTCTTTGTCCGGTTCGCGGCCATAACAGGCGCGCAGGAAGGTTTGCAGGCGTGGGCCGAGGCCGGTCAGTTTCAGGCCCTGGCGGCTGCGTCGGGTCCACAGGTACAGGGCGCTGAGTTGCACCGGTTTGCCTTCGATCTGCGGCGGGATCTGCCGCCACGCGTAGTCGGCGGACTCCAGCCAGGCGGCATGTCGGGCGCGGCGTCGGGCTTGCCACTTGAGGTGCGTGCGGTGTACGAGCGGGCGACTGAACCAGCCGAGTGCCATTACCGCCAACACCAGTGTCAATAGTCCGAACCAGTGCCCTGAAAGGTGCAGGCGATTCTGCTGGCCGAGTTTTTTCAGGTCTTCGGTAATGGAAAACACCGGCTTGTAGGCGCTGTTGGCCACCGCGTCGAAGGTCACGGCAGGCACCGTGGCCGTGCGGGTTTGCTGGCTGCTGGCATCCCACCATTTGATTTCGACGGATGGCAGGCTGTAGTGGCCTTCGGTGTCGATTCGATAAGTCACGCTGTCGATGCGCTGGCCGCCATTGAAGTTGCCGCGACCGTCATCCAGATTGCGGATCTGCGGTGCTTTCGGGTAGCGGCTCAGGCCCTTGATGACATCCTGCGTCGGTGTCGGCAGTGACATGGCCAGGGCACCGTCGGCCTGCAAGGTCAGTTCCCGGGTGATGCTGTCGCCGACCTTCAGCGGCGTGGCCGAATTGACGGTCTTCTGGGTAAACCGCAGCCCTTGAGCCACCAGCACTGTCTCACCGGGCTGGAACCCCGGTGGTTGCGCGGCATTGAAATGCAAAGGCTGGCTTTGGGCGCTGAGTTCGTGGCTGGCCTGACCCGGTGTGGCTTGTACCGTCAGTGCCGGAATGTCAAAGCCTTGGGCCAGGTTCGGGGTGATCAGGTAGCTGTAGCGCATGCCGCTGAAGGACTGGCCGTCGAAGGTCTGGTTGATGTGCTGGGCATGGCCGTCCGGTGGCATCACCAATGCGCCGGGCAGTTTCAGGTCGGGCAGGGTGGGGGCGCTGGTGAACCAGGAGTCGGTGAAGACATCGAGTTGCAACTTGACCAGGCTGCCGACCATGACGGGGTCGGCGGCTTGCAGGGTGGCTTGGACTTTCAACTGAGGGTCGGCGGCGAATGTGTTGAGGCTGATCAGGCTAATGAGCAGGGCGCAGAGTGTTGTGGTGATTGATCTGGCGCCATCGCGAGCAGGCTCGCTCCTACAGTGGATTTGTGGGGTGCTTGGATCAAATGTGGGAGCGGGCTTGCCCGCGATGGCGGCGACGCGGTTTTTGAGGCTGATCATGGCTTGACCCCCGCCTGATCCTGCAAGCTGAATTTCTGCTTGAGGAATTTCGCCGGAGATGTGGTGAGATTCTGCAACCATTGCTCATCCGAGGCCGCTTGCTGGGTTTCCACCTTTTTGCTTTGGCCTTTACCCGGCGCCTTGTCCATCTTGATTTCGTCGGGTTTGACCTCTGGCGTGTTTTTCTCGGCGCTTTCGGTGTCTTTCTGCAAGGCAATGGCCAGGGCCAGGTTGGCCGTGGCTTCCGGGAACTGCGGTTGCAATTTCAGCGCCTGGGTATAGGACGCGATGGCCTGATCGAACTTGAACCGGCGCACGTAGATGTTGCCCAGGTAGAAATACGCCTGCGGTGTATCGAGCCGAGCGAAGCTGGCCAGTGCCAGATCGAAATCGGCGGCGTTGTAGGCGGCCACGCCTTTCCAGTACGGATCGACAAATAGCGCCGCCGCCTGAGGGTAGTGCTCATGTTCGAAGGCCCAGCGACCTTGCTGGTCGCGGGTGAAAAAGGCATCGGTCAGCGCGTTGGCCTGTGCCGGCGCCGGTTGCAGGCCCAAGCCCACCGCCAGCAGTAGTGCAGCCATCCAGTTCAGGCTCCAGCCCCTGCGTACGCTGAAGAAGGCGAGCAACAACAGCGGCCAGCACAGCCAGTAACCGGCGTCTTTCCAGTGCAATTCGCGCTGCTCGTCACTGGCTGCCTGGAAGTGCTGCTCGGCGTGCAGTTCGATCCAGTCCAGATCGTCATCGTTGAGGGTCAGGCTGCCCAGCGGGGCGTCCAGCGTTGAGGCAAGCTGCTTGAGGGCGTCCTGATCGAAGCTGCCGAGTTGCGGGCGACCGTCGCTGTCGGTGCGTGGCTGGCCGCTGGCATCGCGGATGATCCCGCCGTCGCTGCTGCCGGCCGCCAATATCAGCACTTGCAGCGCACTGTCTGCCAGTTGCTTGTCCAGCCCGGCCAGTGCCGAGGTGTCGGCGCCATTGGTGATCAACAGCAGGGTGCCGGGCGTTTTCTCGGCGGCGAGCAGGCGCTTGGCCTGATCGATGACCGCGCTGACATTTTTCCCCGGTTTGCTGATCAGGTCGGTGCTCAGGGCCTGAATGAACGTATCGAGCAGCGCCGGGTCGTCGGTGGCGGGCAACACCAGATGCGCGCTGCCGGCGTAGGCAATCAAGGCATTGCGCGAACCGGCGCGGCGCTGGATCAAGTCGTGGAGCTTGTGCTTGACCGCTTCCAGGCGACTGGGTGGAACGTCGCTGGCGTCCATGGTGGGCGACAGGTCGATGGCAATGATCAGCGGCGCACGGTTTTCCAGAAAGTCCGGCCGATCCTGCTCCCAGGTCGGCCCGGCGGCGGCGATGGCGCCCAGTACCAGCTGCGCACATACCAGGTGCACGGGACGCAGGCGTTGCCGATCCTGCGGGGTGATCAGCAGATGCGGCAGCAGGTGCGCCGCGATGTTGCTGCGCAAACGCCGTTGCAGGTCCTGGTTGCGCCGCCACAGCAATGGCAGCAATGCGCCGAACACCGCGAGCAACAGCCACAGTGGGCGCAGGAAATGGAAGTCGCTGAGGTTGATGTCCATGTCAGGCTTCCTGCCGTTGACGGGCGAGCATCAGCCGTGGAAGCAGCAGGGCGCCCAGGTGATAAAGCGCCAGCAGGGCAATGGCAGCGCCCAGCGGCCACCAGAACAGATCGCGTTTGGGCTGGTGGCTGAGGGTTTTCACCTGATGCGGGGTGAGTTTGTCCAGAGTGCTGTAGACCTGATCCAGGGCGTTGCGGTCTTCGGCGCGGAAGAAACGCCCGCCCGTGGCTTGGGCAATGTCCTGCAAGCCTTGCAGGTTGACCCTGGCTTCGCCCTCGGCAGTCGGGTCGCCGATGCCGATGGTGTGAATCACTACGCCTTTGGCCGCGGCCATGGCGGCCGCGTGATCCGGGGTGATGGCGCTGCTGGTGTCATTTCCATCAGTGAGCAGGATCAGCACTTTTTCCTGCTCGTGGGCCTGGGCCAGCAGTTTCAGGCTCAGGCCGATGGCGTCGCCGATGGCGGTGTTGGGGCCGGCCATGCCGATGCCGGTGTCGTCCAGAAGTAGCGACAGGCTGGCGTGGTCGAGGGTCAGCGGTGCCTGCGGATAGGCACCTGTGCCGAACACGATCAGTCCGATTCGATCGTCTTTACGTTTGTCGATGAACCCGTGCACCACTTCCTTGACTGCGGCCAGGCGATTGATTTTCTGGCCGTTGGCGTCGGTGAAATCGGTGGTTTCCATCGACTGGGAAATGTCGATGGCCAGCATCAGGTCCCGCACCGGCTGCTGGCGCTCGATGGGCTTTTCCACCAACACAGGCCGACTCGCCGCCACCAGCAGCAGCGTCCAGACCAGCAGATTCAGGAGCAATTGCCAGCCGTTGCTGCGGGTGCCGGCCTGGCTCGGTGCCTGGCCGACGGCGCGGCTCATCGCCCCGAAAAACGGTACACGCACGGCGCTGCGCGCTTCGCGGTAGTCGGACAGGTAGCGATAGCCGAACCACGGCAGCGGCAGCAGGATCAGCAGCCAGGGGTAATCAAGCTGCCACATGATGACGCTCCACCCAGGTTTTGCAGGTGCTGAACAGCTGTTGGCGCTGTTCATTGGGCATGTCCCGCAATGTTGCGTCGGGGGCGTAGGCCAGCAGCGACAGTTGTTGGCTGAAGTCGACGGGTAGCGGCTGTTTACTGTGCCGCTGCAAAAATGCCTGCCAGTCCTCTTTCCCCAACCCCGCTGGAGAGTCCTGTGGGAGCGAGCTTGCTCGCGATGAGACCGTTACATTCAAAGGTGGTGGTGACTGACCGGACGCCATCGCGAGCAAGCTCGCTCCCACAGGTTTTGCGGAGGGCATCGAGAGGGCCACGCGCTTGAGCAACTCAGGAAGCTCGCGCAACGCATTCAGGTCATTGCTGCGCTGCTGCAATTCCTCCAGCCGCACCAACGCCTCGCGCCGATAGCGATCGCGCCGCCATTGCCGGTAGCGCCGCGCGCCGGTCACCACCAACGTAACGATCAACAACGCCAGCAACGCCCACCACCCCCAGGTTTGCGGTGCATAACTGACCGGCGCCGGCAGCGCCATTTCCTTGAGCTGGTCGATGCTCGGGATAGCGGGGTTCATCGGCGCCCTCCGGTAAGCTTGCCCAGTTCGGCGCGCAGTTGTTCGTGGGCTTCTGTTGCGGTGCTGAACATCATCAGTGGCACCTGGCTGCGGCGCAGCAAAGTCGCGACATCCTTGAGCCGCCCGCTGAGAAAGTCCCCAAGCGGCTGGTGCACCTGTTGCCGATCCACCGCCAGCTCCACCTGCAATTGCCCTTGGGTGACCAGCACGCGGCCATTTTTCGGCAGGTTAAGCGCCAGCGGGTCATACACCTGCATGGCAATTACATCGTTGTGCGCCGCCAGTTGCCGCATCAGTTGCAAGGTGCGTTCGCCGGCCCCGGCGAAGTCGCTGACGATGCAGATCAGGTGATCGTGACCGGCCACGGCCAGGCAATGCTGCAGGACCTTGTCGAGCCGGTCTTCGCCCTCGGCGTCCGGGTTGGCGGCATTGAGCGCCTGGTTCTGCTGGGCGATGCGGCTGCACAGCGCTTCGATCCGTTTGCGGCTGCGCAGCGGGGCGATGCTGTCGATGCGTTGATCGTTGAAGACCAGTCCACCGACGCGGTCGCCGGCGTTGAACACCATCCACGCCGCCAGGGCACCGAGCTCGGCGGCGACCGCGGATTTGAAGCTGCGTTGCGAACCAAAGAACATCGACATGCGCTGGTCGACGAGGATCAGCGCCGGGCGGTCGCGCTCTTCGGTGAATGTCCGTACCACCGGTTTGCCGGTGCGCAGGGATGCGCGCCAGTCGAGGTGACGCAAATCGTCCCCCGGCTGATAGCGCCGCAGTTCATCGAAGTTCAGGCCCCGGCCACGCAAACGCGAAGCGTGGTTGCCGGCCAGGATGCTGCCCTGGGGCTGACGCGCCAGAAAACTCAGGTCACGGGCCTTGAACTCCAGGGCCATCAACTGCGCCAGAGAGACATACACCAGGCCGTCGGTGTTCACGCAGGAATCGCCACTTTATCGAGCAGACGGTCGAGCACCTGATCGGCGCTCACGCCATCGGCCACTGCGTCGTAGCTCAGTTGCAGACGATGGCGCAGCACCGGGTGCACCACGGCGCGGACGTTGTCCGGCGAAACGAAATCCTGGCCCTGCAACCAGGCGTCCGCCCGGGCGCAGCGGTCCAGACCGATGCCGCCGCGAGGGCTGGCGCCGATGCTGATCCAGCGCCCGAGGTCGGCGTCGTAATCGGCCGGGTGGCGAGTGGCGTTGATCAGGTCGATCAGGTAGCGGTCGATGGCCGGGGAGACGTGCACGGCGCTGACTTCACGGCGCGCGGCGAACACCACGTCCTGAGACAACGAGAATCCCTGCACCGCAGCGGTCCTGGCGCCGAGGGCCTGTTCTTCTTCGCGCAGCAGACGCAGCACCTGGCTTTCGTTTTCCGCGCTCGGGTAATCGAGCAACACCTTCATCAGGAAGCGGTCCATCTGTGCTTCCGGCAGCGGGTACGTGCCTTCCTGTTCGATCGGGTTCTGAGTCGCTACCACAATGAACAGTTCCGGCAGCACATGGCTGTTGCCGGCCACGGTGATCTGGCGTTCTTCCATGGCTTCGAGCAACGCCGCCTGGACCTTGGCCGGCGCACGGTTGATTTCGTCGGCGAGAATCAGGTTGCCGAACAGCGGGCCGGGCTGGAAGCGGATTTCGTTCTTGCCTTCGACCTGATGCAGCACCTCGGCGCCGGTGATGTCCGACGGCAGCAAATCCGGGGTGAACTGGATGCGACTCATCTTCGCGTCCAGGTGTGTGGCCAATGCTTTCACCGTACGGGTCTTGGCCAGGCCGGGCAGGCTTTCCAGCAGCAGGTGACCGTTGGCCAGCAGGCCCACAAGGATTTGTCGAATGACCTGATCCTGGCCGAGCACGGCTTCGGCGATGCTGGCTTGCAGGGCATTGAGGTCGTTGAGTGCGGTCATGGGGTCTCCTAGAAAAACGCCAGGGTCATGTTGACGCTGAAACCATTGCCTTCAGGTCGGTTCTTGGTATCGAACTCCGGGACCCAGCGAGCACTGATATTGGCCTGGGCGTCGGCGAACTTGCCGGTCCAGCCCACTGTCGGGCCAGCGCCGACGGAGCGCCCGCGAAAGCCACTGGTTGCGCCGGATCCGGAGTCATCGGTGACCTGCTGGATATAGCCTGCCACCATGCCGGCGTTCCAGCCGTTGCCGAATCCATGGGTCCACAGTGCATCGAGGGTGAAAATGTTGCCGTTGCGATAATCCGTGGCGTCGTTCTCGGTGTAGAACTCCAGGCCGCTCGACAGGGTGAATTCGCCGCCCTTGCCATCCAGGTGGGTGAACGCCACGGTAGGCATGAAGGTGTAATTGTTCTGCCCGGGGTTGGCCAGGCGATCGACGTTGTAGGCGCCTGTCGGCACGTAGATCGGTAGCGAGAACGAGATGTGGTTGAGTTCGTCGAAGTGGTAGCCGGCCGCAATCGGGGTCACCAGCATGTCGGCGAACTGGGTGCCGGTGTCCGAGGTGCCCAGGGTACGGCCACGGGGGCCGGTCACGTTGGCGGTGATGTCGGTGTACTGCACTGGCACGCCTATGGCCGAGGCATAGTTCCAGGGACCTTTGCCGGTGTCCCAGACATGGGTGAAGTTGGCCATGGTGTAGGAAACCTTCATGTCCAGCCCGGTACTGATGGCACCCACGATCGGCACTTGAGCGCTGCCCTTGAGTTCGCCGTCGTACCAGATGCTGGTCAGGGACATGACCCAACCCGGCTCCGGGGGCACGACCCCTGCGTTGGAAAACACTTGCTGCCCGGTGATGGGGCGACCGACACCACCCTCGGCCGCCAGTACCAATGGACTACCGCTGACCATGCACAGCGCCAACAAGGGGCGCACTACGAGAGGCCTGAACATGCCTGACTCCGTTTATTGTTTTGGGGTGACAGGAGTCAGCAACGGCATGTGCCATTGGCCGTTGGTGACTTCCGGTTTTGGCAGATACAAACGCAAAATCCCGTAGAACGGACCACCCCAGTTCATCCTGCTCGGCGGTTGGCGCAGTGATTTGCGGGCCGATGCCCAGCTGCACGCCTTTGGTCTTGAGCAGGAAAATGTCGAATACGTTCAGGTCGCCGATGCCGGTGCTGTAGCCGTTGTGCGGATCGGGTCGGGTGCTGACGGGGAGCGTGACGCGCAGCAACTGCGGGACGCCTATGACGTCATTGGCTGCCATCGGAAGGGCGCCGCGCAGCAGCGCATCATTGGTGTGAGCGTTGGTATCGAACAGCTTGGGTGTGTAGTAATCCTGCAGGTTTATACCGGGTGCCAGGTTCAGCGGGTTGTTGCTTTTGTTGGCGGTCTCGGCGTTATCCGCGTGAGCACAAAAAGCAGGTGCGAATGAAGTCACCCATACAAAGGCGTACTTCCGCAAATTCTTAGACATTAATCCCCCCGTTCCCTGGTGGCTGATTGGGCAGACGGCCCCTGAATCTGGCCGTAACTGCGTGATCCCTTTCCGATCAAGCCTGTAGGACTCGTCAGATGAACTTAGCAGTTAACCGCGGGTTAACCAGTAGGAAGGATTAATTCTTTCGTTTTGTGGGCGGTTTCTCGTGAATTTCGTGTACTAAAAAGTTAATACGGATCAAGCGTTTGCCCAAACAAGTTAAGTAACTATCTAGCCGATGCAGGAGCGAGCCTGCTCGCTCCCACACGAAACTCAAGCAATAGCCGGTTCAGTCAACCTCAGTTCTTTTTCGCCTGTTCCCAAACCCGCTGTTCCTGCTCGCGCAGTTCCGGTGTGAACTCTGCACCAAAATCTTCCGCTTCAAACACCTGGCGAATCTCGATCTCGGCCTCGGTGCCCGGCATCGGGTTGGGGCAGCGCTTGACCCATTCGATGGCTTCTTCCTTGGACTTCACTTTCCACAACCAGAAACCGGCAATCAGTTCCTTGGTTTCGATGAAGGGGCCGTCGATCACCGTGCGTTTGTCACCTGAAAACTTTATACGAGCGCCTTTGCTGCTCGGGTGCAGGCCTTCGCCCGCGAGCATGATGCCGGCCTTGACCAGTTCTTCGTTGTAGTTACCCATGGCGGTCAGCAGTTCCTGGCTGGGCATCACGCCGGCTTCGGAATCCTGGCTGGCCTTGATGATGATCATAAATCGCATGGTGATGTCTCCGTTGTAATTGAGTGACTCGCTTAATAGTCGAATGGCTGCGTTGCAAATCGACAGCCCCTCAAAAAAATTGTCGTAGCAGACACTTTGGCAGGTTTCATTTCGACCGCCATTTCGCTACACCGTATTTCTGGCGCGCCTGTCCAGCGATCAAAGGAATGTTTCCTGTATGCCAATTCTGGAACTCACCACACTCATCCCAGGTCGCACGCCCGAACAGGTCCTCGATTTCTGCCTGGAAGGCGTCAATTTCCCAAGGATTTTTCCCGAACGCATTACCCCGCTGGGCGATATCGATCTGAACAACTTGCGGATTGAAGCCGGGCGGCAATTCCGCTTTCGCCACTGGATGTTCAATGTGATTCCGTCGGACTGGACGGTGGTGATCCGTGAAGTCGGTGAAATGCATTTCATCGACGAGATGCTAAAGGGACCGATGCGTGCCTTTCGTCATGAACATCGGGTCGAGGCGGGAGAGGGCGGTACGCTATATACCGACCGGGTGACGTATTCGGCGATGGGGGGGGCGCCATTGGAGTGGTTGCTGGTCAATGGCTACATGCGGAGGATTTTCGAGGCGCGACATCGCAATATGCTGCAGTTACTCAAGTAGCACCGCTCCCACAGGATTGTGGGTTGTATCCAGTTTTGTGCTCTGATACATGACAATTTATGTTTGACCATAGGTCGTCGGACAATTTCGTGGTTAACTTCGGCCTCGTCAAAATTCTCCACCACAACGTTCAGAAGGACTCCGTTCATGGCTCAAGTCACTCTCAAAGGCAACCCGGTTCAAGTCAACGGCCAACTGCCACAAGCCGGTTCCAAGGCGCCAGCCTTTTCCCTGGTTGCCGGCAATCTGTCCGACGTCACCCTGAAGGACTTTGCCGGCAAGCGCAAAGTGCTGAACATCTTCCCAAGCGTTGATACCCCGACCTGCGCCACCTCCGTGCGCCAGTTCAACGCCAAGGCCAGCAGCGTCGACAACACTGTCGTGCTGTGCATCTCCGCTGACCTGCCGTTCGCCCAGGCCCGTTTCTGCGGTGCCGAAGGCCTGGAAAACGTACAGAACCTGTCGACCCTGCGTGGTGCCGAGTTCATCCAGAACTACGGCGTGGCCATCGCCGACGGCCCGCTCAAAGGCTTGACCGCTCGTGCCGTCGTGGTTCTGGACGAAAACGACAACGTGCTGCACAGCGAACTGGTTGGCGAAATCGCTGACGAGCCGAACTATGACGCGGCACTTGCTGTTCTGAAATAAGCCGGGCTTTACAATGTTTAACGGCCTGGCCCTGTCCAGGCCGTTTTCATTTGTGTTTCAGTGTCTTGGATAATTCTCCTGTTACGTAAGCCGAAGGTAAATTGCCGGTAAAGGCGCTTTGCTTAAAACCCGCCAGTGCTTATCGTTCAGCCTCATGTAAAAAAGCCCACGCGCCCAATGGTTGATCACTCAATGCAATCCTCCGCTTCCCGTAGTCCTCGTCGCTGGCTGTTCGGCCTGCTTGTCCTGTTGGTCATCGCTGGCCTGTGCTGGAAATTCTGGCCCGGCAGCGCTGCACCCAAAGAGGCTACGGGGCAGAAAGCCGTCGCCGGGCATACCGGCAGGTCGGGCGGGATGCGCCCGGGATTCGGTGGCGCGTCCGGGCCGGTGCCGGTGCGAGTGGCTCCGGCAGTCACCGGTGACTTCCCGCTGTATTTCAAGGCGTTGGGCACGGTCACGGCGCTCAACACCATCAATGTCCGCAGTCGCGTTGGCGGTGAGTTGGTCAAGATCTATTTCGAAGAAGGGCAGATGGTCAAGGCCGGCGACATGCTCGTCGAAATCGACCCGCGCCCTTACCAGAATGCCTTGCTTCAGGCCGAGGGCACCTTGCTACAGAATCAGGCGCAGCTGAAAAACGCCCAGGTCGACGTCGAGCGCTATCGCGGCCTGTACCGCGAAGACAGTATTGCCAAGCAGACCCTGGACACCGCCGAAGCGCTGGTCGGTCAGTTCCAGGGCACGGTCAAGACCAATCAGGCGGCGGTCAACGACGCCAGGCTCAACCTCGAATTCACCAGGATCCGCGCCCCGATCACCGGTCGCGTCGGCCTACGTCAACTGGACGTCGGCAACCTGGTAGCGGCCAACGACACCACCGCATTGGCGATCATCACCCAGACCCAACCGATCAGCGTGGCCTTCACCCTGCCGGAAAACAGCCTCGACACCGTGCTGGCCCGTTATCGCAGCGGCGCCAAACTGCCGGCTGAAGCCTGGGACCGCGGTGATACCAAACTCCAAGCCACGGGCGTGCTGCAGAGCCTGGACAACCAGATCGACGTCACCACCGGCACCCTGAAATTCAAGGCCCGTTACGAGAACCGCGATCAGTCGCTGTTCCCCAACCAGTTCGTCAATGTGCGCCTGTTGGCCGACACCCTCAAAGACGTGGTACTGGCGCCTTCCGCCGCGATCCAGTTCGGCACCAACGGCACGTTCGCCTATGTCCTGGACGGTGACAAGAAGGTCAAGATCCGTCAGTTGAAAGTCGGCGCCAGCGACGGCCTGAACACTGTGGTCACCGAAGGATTGTCGACGGGCGATCGGGTCGTACTGGAAGGCACTGACCGCCTGAAAGACGGCAGCGATGTGGAGGTGGTCAACGACAGCCAGGACGTGCCGACCTCGCCGACCGAACACCTGCAAGGCAAATCGGCGGTCAACGCGGCTGAGCCTGTGACCACCGACAAGGCGAAAAAGGGCGGCGCATGAATCTCTCGCGGCTGTTCATCCTTCGCCCGGTAGCCACCACGCTGAGCATGCTGGCGATTATCCTGGCCGGCGTCATCGCCTACCGGTTGCTGCCGGTGTCGGCGTTGCCCCAGGTCGATTACCCGACCATTCGCGTCATGACCTTGTACCCCGGCGCCAGTCCGGATGTCATGACCAGCGCGGTGACCGCGCCACTTGAGCGGCAGTTCGGGCAGATGCCCGGCCTGACGCAAATGGCGTCCACCAGTTCCGGCGGCGCGTCGGTGCTGACCCTGCGGTTCAGCCTCGACATCAACATGGATGTGGCCGAGCAGCAAGTGCAGGCGGCGATCAACGCCGCGACCAACCTGTTGCCCAAGGACCTGCCGGCACCGCCGGTGTACAACAAGGTCAACCCGGCCGATACGCCGGTGCTGACCCTGGCCATCACTTCCAAGACCATGTTGTTGCCCAAGCTCAACGATCTGGTCGATACGCGCATGGCGCAGAAGATTGCCCAGATCAGCGGCGTCGGCATGGTCAGCATTGCCGGTGGTCAACGCCAGGCCGTGCGGATCAAGGTCAATCCCGAGGCTTTGGCGGCCAACGGCCTGAACCTGTCGGATGTGCGCACGCTGATCGGCGCCTCCAACGTCAACCAGCCCAAAGGCAACTTCGACGGCCCGACCCGGGTCTCGATGCTCGATGCCAACGATCAACTGACGTCGCCCAAGGACTACGCCAACCTGATCCTGGCCTACGCCAACGGCGCGCCGTTGCGGCTCAAGGACGTGGCGGAGATCGTCGACGGCGCCGAGAACGAGCGGCTCGCGGCGTGGGCCAATGAGAACCAGGCCGTGCTGCTGAACATCCAGCGTCAGCCCGGCGCCAACGTGATCGAGGTGGTGGACCGGATCAAGGCCCTGCTGCCGAGCATCACCGACAACCTGCCGGCCGGCCTCGACGTGGTGGTGCTGACCGACCGCACCCAGACCATCCGCGCCTCGGTCAAGGACGTGCAGCACGAATTGCTGATCGCCATCGCCCTGGTGGTCATGGTCACCTTCCTGTTCCTGCGTCGCGCCAGCGCCACGATCATTCCGTCGGTGGCCGTGCCGCTGTCGCTGATCGGTACGTTCGGCGTGATGTACCTGGCTGGGTTCTCGGTCAATAACCTGACCCTGATGGCCCTGACCATAGCCACCGGTTTCGTGGTGGACGATGCGATCGTCATGCTGGAGAACATTTCGCGTTTCATCGAGGAGGGCGACAGCCCGCTGAACGCGGCGCTCAAGGGCGCCAAGCAGATCGGTTTCACCCTGATCTCCCTGACGTTGTCGCTGATCGCCGTGCTGATTCCGCTGCTGTTCATGGCGGACGTGGTCGGGCGGTTGTTCCGCGAATTTGCCATTACGCTGGCGGTAGCGATCCTGATTTCCCTGGTCGTTTCCCTGACCCTGACGCCGATGATGTGCGCGCGGTTGCTCAAGCGTGAACCCAAGGAAGCAGAGCAGGGCCGTTTTTACCGTGCCAGCGGTGCGTTCATCGGCTGGATGATCGCCGCCTACGGGCGCAAGTTGCAGTGGGTGCTCAAGCACCAGCCGCTGACCTTGATGGTGGCCATTGGCACCTTGGCGCTGACGGTATTGCTGTACATGGTGGTGCCCAAGGGCTTCTTCCCGGTGCAGGACACCGGCGTCATCCAGGGCATTTCCGAAGCGCCGCAATCGATTTCCTTCGCCGCCATGAGCGAGCGCCAGCAGGAACTGGCCAAGGTCATCCTGGCCGACCCGGCGGTCGAGAGCCTGTCCTCCTACATTGGCGTGGACGGCGACAACTCGACCCTCAACAGCGGCCGGTTGCTGATCAACCTCAAGTCGCACAACGACCGCGACCTGAGCGCCATGCAGGTGATTGCCCGCCTGCAACCGGAACTGGACAAACTGGTCGGCATCCGCCTGTTCATGCAGCCGGTGCAGGACCTGACCATCGAAGACCGGGTCAGCCGCACGCAGTACCAGTTCAGCATGTCGTCGCCGGACTCGGAGCTGCTGAGCCTGTGGAGCGGGCGTCTGGTCGAGGCTTTGGCCGACCGGCCGGAATTGACCGACGTCGCCAGCGATTTGCAGGACAAGGGCTTGCAGGTCTATCTGGTGATTGACCGCGATGCGGCGTCGCGGGTCGGTGTGTCGGTGTCGAACATCACCGACGCGCTGTACGACGCCTTTGGTCAGCGGCAGATTTCCACGATCTACACCCAGGCCAGTCAGTACCGCGTGGTGCTGCAATCGCAGTCCGGCGAGAAGATCGGCCCGCAGGCGCTGGAGCAGATTCACGTCAAGACCACCGATGGCGGTCAGGTGCGCCTGTCCAGCCTGGCGCATGTCGAGGAGCGTCAGGCGCAACTGGCGATCACCCACATCGGCCAGTTCCCGGCGGTGATGATGTCCTTCAACCTCGCGCCCGGCGTGGCGCTGGGGCATGCGGTCGAGATCATCGAGCAGGTGCAGAAGGACATCGGCATGCCGATTGGCGTGCAGACCCAGTTCCAGGGCGCGGCGCAGGCGTTCCAGGCTTCGTTGTCGAGCACCTTGCTGCTGATTCTGGCGGCGGTGGTGACCATGTATATCGTGCTGGGTGTGCTTTACGAGAGCTACATCCACCCGATCACCATTCTTTCGACCTTGCCTTCGGCGGCGGTGGGCGCCTTGCTGGCGTTGATCCTCAGCGGCAACGACCTGGGCATGATCGCGATCATCGGCATCATCCTGTTGATCGGCATCGTGAAGAAGAACGCGATCATGATGATCGACTTCGCCCTCGACGCCGAGCGCAACCAGGGCATGGACCCGCAAACGGCGATCTATCAGGCGGCATTGCTGCGTTTCCGGCCGATCCTCATGACCACCCTGGCGGCTTTGTTCGGCGCCGTGCCGTTGATGCTGGCCACCGGTTCCGGCGCGGAACTGCGCCAACCGCTGGGTCTGGTGATGGTCGGCGGCCTGTTGCTGAGCCAGATTCTGACGCTGTTCACTACGCCTGTGATCTATCTGTACTTCGACCGTCTCGGTCGGCGTTTTGGCAAGGCCGACGCTCAGGAGGCGACGGTATGACGCCCCGCAGAACCTGTGGGAGCGAGCTTGCTCGCGAAGGCGTCCGGTCAGTCGACAGGGATGTTGAATGCAAGGCCCTCTTCGCGAGCAAGCCCGCTCCCACAGGGGGGCAGCAGGGCTCGTGGGTTGGTGCGGGGGGCAATCATCGATGAACCTTTCAGGACCTTTCATCAAGCGCCCGGTCGCGACCATGCTGCTGAGCCTGGCGATCATGCTGCTGGGCGGCGTGAGCTTCGGTTTGCTGCCCGTGTCGCCCCTGCCGCAAATGGACTTTCCGGTGATCGTGGTCCAGGCCAGCCTGCCCGGGGCCAGCCCCGAGGTGATGGCGTCGACCGTGGCCACGCCTTTGGAGCGCTCCTTCGGCAGCATTGCCGGGGTCAACACCATGAGCAGCCGGTCCAGCCAGGGTTCGACCCGGGTGATCCTGCAATTCGACCTGGACCGCGACATCAACGGCGCGGCGCGGGAAGTGCAGGCAGCGATCAACGCCTCGCGCACCCTGCTGCCGAGCGGGATGCGCAGCATGCCGACCTACAAGAAGGTCAACCCGTCCCAGGCGCCGATCATGGTGCTGTCGCTGACGTCGGACGTGCTGGAAAAAGGCCAGCTCTATGACCTGGCATCGACCATCCTGTCCCAGAGCCTGTCCCAGGTGCAGGGTGTCGGCGAGGTGCAAATCGGCGGCAGTTCGTTGCCGGCGGTACGTATCGAGCTTGAACCGCAGTCATTGAACCAGTACGGCGTGGCCCTGGACGATGTGCGCAACACCATCGCCAATGCCAACGTGCGCCGGCCCAAGGGCTCGGTGGAAGACGATCAGCGGCTGTGGCAGGTCCAGGCCAACGATCAGCTGGAAAAAGCCAAGGACTACGAGTCGCTGATCATCCACTACAACGGCGGCGCGGCCCTGCGCCTGAAGGATGTGGCCAAGGTCAGCGATGGCGTCGAGGACCGTTACAACAGCGGTTTCTTCAACGACGACGCGGCAGTGCTGCTGGTGATCAACCGCCAGGCCGGTGCGAACATCATCGAGACGGTCAACGAGATCAAGGCCCAGCTGCCGGCGTTGCAGGCGGTGCTGCCGGCCAGCGTCAAGCTGAACCTGGCCATGGACCGCTCGCCGGTGATCAAGGCCACGCTGCACGAGGCGGAAATGACCCTGCTGATCGCCGTGGCGCTGGTGATCCTGGTGGTGTTCCTGTTCCTCGGTAACTTCCGTGCCTCGCTGATCCCGACCCTGGCGGTGCCGGTGTCGCTGGTCGGTACCTTTGCCGTGATGTACCTCTACGGTTTTTCGCTGAACAACCTGTCGCTGATGGCGCTGATCCTGGCCACCGGGCTGGTGGTGGACGATGCCATCGTGGTGCTGGAGAACATTTCCCGGCACATCGACGAAGGCGTGCGGCCGATGAGGGCCGCGTACCTCGGCGCCCAGGAAGTCGGTTTTACCTTGCTGTCGATGAACGTGTCGCTGGTGGCGGTGTTCCTGTCGATCCTGTTCATGGGCGGGATCATCGAAAGCCTGTTCCGCGAATTCTCCATCACCCTGGCGGCGGCCATCGTGGTCTCGCTGGTGGTGTCGTTGACCCTGACCCCGATGCTCTGCGCTCGCTGGCTCAAGCCGCACACGCCGGGGCAGGAGAACCGCCTGCAACGCTGGAGCCGGCGGACCAACGACTGGATGGTCGGCAAATACGCCACCAGTCTCGACTGGGTGCTGCGCCACAAGCGCCTGACCTTGCTCAGCCTGTTCGTGACAATCGGCGTGAACATTGCGTTGTATGTTGTTGTTCCTAAAACATTTTTACCACAGCAAGATACCGGTCAGCTGATCGGTTTCGTGCGCGGCGACGACGGCCTGTCGTTCAGTGTGATGCAGCCGAAGATGGAGATTTTCCGTCGGGCGGTGTTGAAGGATGAGGCGGTAGAAAGCGTCGCCGGGTTCATTGGCGGCAATAACGGCACCAACAACGCCTTCATGCTGGTGCGCCTCAAGCCGATCAAGGAGCGCAGCATTTCCGCGCAGAAAGTCATCGAACGCCTGCGCAAGGAAATGCCCAAGGTTCCCGGGGCACAACTGATGCTCATGGCGGACCAGGACCTGCAATTCGGTGGTGGCCGTGAGCAGACCACCTCGCAATACTCGTACATCCTGCAGAGCGGGGATCTGGGGGCATTGCGCGAGTGGTATCCGAAAGTCGTCACCGCGCTCAGGGCCTTGCCGGAGCTGACGGCGATCGATGCGCGGGAAGGCCGGGGCGCCCGCCAAGTGACCCTGATCGTCGACCGTGACCAGGCCAAGCGTCTGGGTGTCGACATGGACATGGTCACGGCGGTGCTGAACAACGCCTACAGTCAGCGGCAGATTTCGACCATCTACGACAGTCTTAACCAGTATCAGGTGGTGATGGAGGTCAATCCGAAATACGCCCAGGACCCGATCACCCTCACGCAAGTCCAGGTGATCACCGCTGACGGCGCGCGAATCCCGCTGTCGACCATCGCCCATTACGAAAACAGCCTGGAAAACGACCGGGTCAGCCACGAAGGCCAGTTTGCTTCGGAGAGCATTGCCTTCGACATGGCCGAAGGCGTGACCGTGGAGCAGGGCGGTGCCGCCATCGAGCGGGCGATTGCCAAGGTCGGCCTGCCGGAAGACGTGATCGCGAAAATGGCCGGCACAGCCAACGCTTTCGCGGCGACCCAAAAAAGTCAGCCGTGGATGATTCTGGGGGCGCTGGTGGCGGTGTATCTGGTCTTGGGTGTGCTGTACGAAAGCTACATTCACCCGCTGACGATTCTCTCGACCCTGCCGTCGGCCGGGGTCGGCGCGTTGCTGTCGATCTATGCGCTGGGTGGCGAGTTCAGCCTGATTTCGTTACTGGGGCTGTTTCTGCTGATCGGCGTGGTGAAGAAAAACGCGATCCTGATGATCGACCTGGCGTTGCAACTGGAACGAAACCAGGGCATGGCACCGCTGGAATCGATCCGCAGCGCCTGCCTGCAACGTTTGCGACCTATCCTGATGACCACCCTGGCGGCGATCCTCGGTGCCTTGCCGTTGCTGCTGAGCCGCGCCGAAGGGGCGGAAATGCGCCAGCCGCTGGGCCTGACCATCATCGGCGGGCTGATCTTCAGCCAGGTACTGACGCTTTACACCACCCCGGTGGTTTACCTCTATCTCGACAACCTGCGCCATCGCTTCAATAAATGGCGCGGGGTGCGTACTGATGTTGCTCTGGAAACTCCGCTATGACTGACCGTTCGCTTTTCAACCTGGCTGCACCGCTGATCACGGCTCGAGGCTCGCGCCTGTTGAGCCTGTCACTGTGCGTGGCGATGCTCAGTGCCTGCGCCGTCGGCCCGGATTACCAGCGCCCGCAAACCGCGGAGCCTGCGCAGTACAAGGCAGCGGAGGGCTGGCGTCAGGCCAACCCGAGTGATGCCCTGGCGCGTGGCGCGTGGTGGGAGTTGTATGGCGACCGGCAGCTCAACGACCTGATCGAAAAACTCAACAGCGCCAACCAGACCGTCGCCCAGTCCGAAGCGCAGTACCGCCAGGCCCAGGCCTTGGTGCGCAGTGCACGCGGGGCGTTTTTCCCGACGGTGGACCTGAACGTCAGCAAGAACCGTTCAAGCCAGGGCACCGGCAGCAGCAGTTCCAGCCTGAGCAGTTCGTCCAGCGGTATTCGCGACACGTACTCGGCCCAGGCGGGCGTCAGTTGGGAAGCGGACGTATGGGGCAAGCTGCGCCGAGGCCTCGAAGCCGACACCGCCAATGCCCAGGCAAGCTTTGCCGATCTGGCGGCCATGCGCCTGAGTCAACAGTCGGAGCTGGTGCAGAATTACCTGCAACTGCGCGTGATCGATGGCCAGAAACGCTTGCTCCAGGACACGGTCGAGGCATATCAGCGTTCGTTGAAGATGACCGAAAACCAGTACCGCGCAGGCGTATCGGGCAAGGACGCGGTGGCCCAGGCCCAGACACAGCTCAAAAGCACCGAAGCCGATATGATCGACCTGATCTGGCAACGCGCCCAGTTGGAGAACGCCATCGCTGTGCTGATCGGCCTGCCGCCGGCCGAGTTCAGCCTGGCGCAAAGCCAGGACATCCCGCAATTGCCGCAAGTACCGCTGGCGCTGCCTTCGCAGTTGCTGGAGCGTCGCCCGGACATCGCTTCGGCCGAGCGCTCGGTGATGGCCGCCAACGCCAACATCGGTGTGGCCAAGGCTGCCTATTACCCGGACCTGACCCTGAGCTTGAACGGTGGTTACAGCAGCAGTACCTCGAAAGACTTGTTCAGCCTGCCGAACCGCTTCTGGTCGGTCGGACCGCAATTGGCCATGACCCTGTTCGACGGTGGCCAGCGCTCGGCGGAAGTCGACCGCAGTGAAGCGGCCTATGACGAAACGGTGGCCAAGTACCGCCAGACCGTACTGGACGGATTCCGCGAAGTGGAAAACTACCTGGTGCAGCTCAAGGTGCTTGAGGATGAAGCCGTCGTGCGCCAACAGGCACTGGATGCCGCCCGTGAATCATTGCGCCTGACCCAGAATCAGTACAAGGCCGGTTTGATCGCGTACATCGATGTGGTGGTGACCCAGGCGGCGGCACTGAACAATGAACGCAGCAACCTGGACCTGTTGCAAAGCCGCCTGATAGCCAGTGTGCAGTTGATTGCCGCGTTGGGGGGTGGCTGGGACGGGCAGCTTGAGGTGAGCGAAAACCGATAGCGTAATCCCTGTGGGAGCGAGCTTGCTCGCGATGGCTGCGTCACATTCAGCATGGATGTTGCCTGACCCACCGCTATCGCGAGCAAGCTCGCTCCCACAGGTTTTGTCAGGTGCCGGCAGCTTGAAGCAAGTTAATGTAAAACCTTAAAACAAGCGTTTCATCGGACTGATGGCCCTTTGCTCATTTTGTGAGTGCGTTCTCATTTGGAATCAGTACAATCGCCGCATTTGCCCCCACCCGAGAATGAAAGCCATTAACAAGGGGGCTTTCGCGAGAAGTCTCCATGCTCATCGGCAGCTATTCCCCCACCCTGGTCATCATTTCGCTCTGTGTAGCGATTCTCGCCTCATACACCGCATTGGACCTGACCGGACGCATTGCCACCGCCAAAGGCCGCGCCGTGCATTTGTGGACTGCGGGCGGGGCCGTTGCCATGGGCATCGGCATCTGGTCGATGCACTTTATCGGCATGCTCGCGTTCAAGTTGCCGATCGACCTGGGGTACGACGGGACCATCACCCTGTTGTCGTTGCTGATCGGCGTGCTCTCCAGCGGTTTTGCGCTGTGGCTGGTCAGCCAGCCGCAATTGCCGGCCTGGCAACTGGCCTTTGGCGCGTTGGTCATGGGCGCCGGCATCAGCGCGATGCACTACACCGGCATGGCCGCCATGCGCATGCAACCGGGCATCGACTATGACCCGACGCTGTTCGGCGCCTCGCTGCTGATCGCTGTCGGTGCTTCGGGCGCAGCATTGTGGATCGCTTTCCATCTGCGCCAGCACACGCCTTATGTCCGTCTGATCCGTGGTGGCGCCGCCGTGATCATGGGCATCGCCATCGTCGGCATGCACTACACCGGGATGGCCGCCGCACGCTTTGCCGACGGCAGTTTTTGTGGCGCGGCGGTCAATGGATTGAGCGGCAATGGCCTGGACAACCTGGTGCTGATCACCACGTTGGCGGTGCTGAGCATTGCCCTGCTGACCTCGATCCTCGATGCACGCCTGGAGGCTCGCACCGCGAGCCTGGCCCAGTCGCTGACCGAGGCCAACCGTGAACTGACCCAATTGGCCCTGCACGACACCCTCACCGGATTGCCGAACCGGACGTTGCTCGCCGATCGAATCGATCAGGCCATGTCGCGGGTCCGGGAAGAAGGGGGGTGCTTTGCCCTGATGTTCATCGATCTGGACGGCTTCAAACCGGTCAACGATGCCTTCGGCCACCACATGGGTGATCTGTTGTTGCGCGAAGTGGCCCTGCGCCTGCGCGAAGACTTGCGCAGCCAGGACACCCTGGCACGGATCGGCGGCGATGAGTTCGTGTTGCTGGTGCAATTGAGCGAACAGAACGACGCCTTGAACCTGGCGGCCCGTCAGGTCGGGTTGATCGCGCGCGCGTTCCGGGTTGTCGAACATGATTTGCACATTTCCGCCAGCGTCGGCATCGCGCTCTACCCGGGTAACGGGCAGTCCGCCCACGAACTGCTGATGAACGCCGACGCGGCGATGTACCACGCCAAGGGCGCGGGTAAAAACGGCTACAGCTTTTTCGATGTCTCGATGAACAACAACGCCCGCAAACAGCTGCAATTGCTGCAGGATCTGCGCAATGCCGTGGAACAGCAGGAATTCAGCCTGCATTACCAGCCCAAGTTCGACGCCGCCAATGGCCGACCAGTGGGCGCCGAGGCCTTGTTGCGCTGGGAACACCCGACTCAAGGAATGCTGTTGCCGGACAAATTCATCGAGCTGGCGGAAAAAACCGGGCTGATCATTCCGATCGGCGAGTGGGTGCTCAACGAAGCCTGCCGTCAGATGCGCGAGTGGTACGTGCTGGGCTACACCGACTGGCGCATCGCGGTGAACCTTTCGGCCATTCAGTTTTGCCATGCCGGGCTGGTCCAGAGTGTTGCCAAGGCGCTGGCGACGCACCATCTGCCACCCAACAGTCTGACCCTGGAAATCACCGAAACCACCGCCATGAGCGATGCCGATGCGAGCATGACGGTGCTGCAGGAACTGTCGGAAATGGGTGTCGACCTGTCCATCGACGATTTTGGTACCGGCTATTCGAGCTTGATGTACCTCAAACGCCTGCCGGCCAACGAGCTGAAGATCGATCGCGGTTTTGTCCGGGACCTGGAGCGCGACAGCGATGACGCCGCCATCGTTTCGGCCATCGTTGCCCTCGGTCAGGCGCTGGGGTTGCGCATCGTCGCCGAAGGCGTGGAAACCGGTGTGCAGCAGGACTTCCTGACTCAGCTCGGCTGCGATTCGTTGCAGGGTTACCTGCTGGGGCATCCGCTGCCGGCCGCAGGCTTCATGGTGGAAATCCATCGAGGGGAGCAGTTGGTCGAGCAGTTGAAAGCCAGTGCCAGGCGCGAGATGTCGATGACATGACAGCTGATGTGAAGCCATGCAAAAACCGCCAATGGCGGTTATTCTTGCCCCCGACCGCTTAAGCTTTGATTGGGGGAAAGCTCGCATGGACAAAGTCATCGTCATCACCGGCGGTAGCCGCGGCATCGGTGCCGCCACCGCTCTGTTGGCCGCCGCGCAGGGCTATCGGATCTGCATCAACTATCAGGCGGACGAACGGTCTGCATTCGGCGTGCTGGAGCAAGTCCGCGCCCTCGGTGCGCAAGCCATTGCGGTACGGGCCGACGTCAGCATCGAAGACGAAGTGATCGCGCTGTTCAATCGGGTGGACAGTGAACTGGGGCGGGTCACCGCGCTGGTGAACAACGCCGGCACCGTCGGGCAGAAGTCCCGGGTCGACGAGATGTCCGAGTTCCGCATTCTCAAAATCATGAAAACCAACGTCCTGGCGCCGATGCTCTGTGCCAAGCACGCGATCCTGCGCATGTCGCCCAGGCACGGCGGGCAGGGCGGCAGCATCGTCAACGTATCGTCGGTCGCCTCGCGTTTGGGATCGCCCAACGAGTACGTGGATTACGCAGCGTCCAAAGGCGCGCTGGACACCTTCACCATCGGCCTGTCCAAGGAAGTGGCGGGTGAGGGGATTCGGGTCAACGCCGTGCGTCCGGGTTACATCTACACCGATTTCCATGCCTTGAGCGGCGATCCGGATCGGGTCAGCAAGCTGGAATCGGCGATCCCGATGGCGCGGGGCGGGCGTCCGGATGAAGTGGCGGAGGCGATTGTCTGGTTGTTGTCGGACAAGGCTTCCTATGCGACGGGGACTTTTGTTGATCTTGGTGGTGGGCGTTAGTTCCTGAGACAAGCGTTGTCTGCGCTGGCCTCATCGCGAGCAAGCTCGCTCCCACAGTGGATCTCAAGTGCTCACAAATCTTGTGTGTACAGAGAAACCTGTGGGAGCGAGCTTGCTCGCGATAGCAATTTATAAAACGACATGGCGCTGTCAGAACGACCGCACAATCCGCCCCAACGTCTCCATCGCCTTCTCCGAGTCCTCGGTCCACGGGCTGCCGTAATTCAACCGAATACAATTCCTGAAGCGCTGGGTCGGTGAAAAGATCGGCCCCGGTGCAATGCTGATGCCTTGCGCCAATGCCATCTGGAACAATTTCAACGAATCCATCTGCTGTGGTAATTCCAGCCACAGAAAGTACCCGCCGGCCGGTTGGCTGACCCGCGTCTGCGCCGGGAAATAGCGGGCGATGGCGGCGAGCATGGCGCTTTGCTGGTCTTCCAGGGCGTGGCGCAATTTACGCAGGTGCCGGTCGTAGCCGCCGTGTTGCAGGTAATCGGCGATTGCCGCCTGGGCCGGCATCGAGGCGCACAGCGAGGTCATGAGTTTCAGCCGTTCGATCTTTTGCGCAAAACGCCCGGCAGCCACCCAGCCGATGCGGTAGCCAGGGGCCAGGCTCTTGGCGAATGAACCACAGTGCATCACCAGGCCTTCGGTATCAAAGGCCTTGGCCGGTTTCGGTGCTTGCTGGCCGTAATAGAGTTCGGCGTAGACATCGTCTTCGATCAGCGGCACGTGGTGGCGCCGCAACAACTCCACAAGCTGCTGTTTCTTGGCCTCGGGCAGGGTCGCGCCCATGGGGTTCTGGAAACTGGTCATGCACCAGCAGGCCTTGATCGGATGCCGCTCCAGGGTTTGCTCGAGCACGCCGAGGTCGATGCCATCGCGCGGGTGCACGGGAATTTCCACGGCCTTGAGTTTCAGGCGTTCGAGTACTTGCAGACAGGCGTAGAACGCCGGGGCTTCGATGGCCACCAGATCGCCGGGTTCGGTCACCGCTTGCAGGCAAAGGTTCAAGGCTTCGAGGGCGCCGTTGGTGATCAGCAGTTCCTCCATGGGCAACATCAGCCCGCCGACCATATAGCGCAGGGCGATTTGCCGGCGCAGTTGCGGGTTGCCCGGTGACATGTCGGTGACCACCATGCGCGGATCCATGTCGCGGCTGGCGCTGGCCAGAGAGCGGGACAAACGTTGCAGGGGAAACAGCGTCGGGCTGGGGAACGCCGAGCCGAAGGGCACGGTGTTCGGGTCCTTGATCGAGTCGAGCACCGAAAACACCAGTTCGCTGACGTCTACTTCCGTCGACTCGTTGACCTCATTGCTGATCACCGGCTCGGAAAACGGCCGGGGTGCGTGGGCGTTGACGAAATAGCCGGAGCGCGGCCGAGCGCGGATCAGGCCGCGACGCTCCAGCAGGTAATAGGCCTGGAACACCGTCGACGGGCTGACCCCGTAGGTCTGGCTGGCGTAGCGCACCGACGGCACCCGCTGGCCGGGACCCAGGACGCCGGAGCGGATCAGTTCTGCGATGTCGTCGGCGAATTTTTCGTAGCGTTTCATCGGTGTCCCGCAATGGAGTCTGTTCGATTAATTGTGGCGAGGGGGCTTGCCCCCGTTGGACTGCGCAGCAGTCCCATTTTGGGGCCGCTTCGCGACCCAACGGGGGCAAGCCCCCTCGCCACAGTGGATTGCATTGCCAAAACAAGACTGCACTTCACAAAGGTCAGCATCTTAAAGGCTCAGCGATTCATTGGCGCCACAAACCGGCTCTTCGCCACGCTGTAGACGCCAGGCTCATCGCTGTCGACCACCTTGAAGCCGATGCTCTGTGAACTGCTGGCCGGACGCTCCGTGAGCATCGCCACCGACACCGGCACATCGACAATTTCGCCCGGCGCCAGGCTGAATTCGGTCCTGCCCTGCAACTGGAAATCATCGGCATCCACCAGGCTCAATTGATAGTCCTGACGCTGCTGGGTTTTGTTGATCACCTTCAGACTGTAGATGTTTTCGATCTGCCCCTGGCTGTTCTCGCGGAACAGGCCCCGGTCCTTGCTGACATCAAGGGCCACCATCGGTCGTTCCACCAGCGCCATCACCAGGGCTGCGATCATCACCAGCAGCACGGCGGTGTAGCCGACAAGACGTGGGCGCAGCAGGTGCGTCTTGCCACCCTGCAACTGATGCTCGGAGGTGTAGCTGATCAACCCTGGGGCGTAGCCCATTTTGTCCATGATCGAGTCACAGGCGTCGATGCACGCCGCACAACCGATACATTCCATCTGCAAGCCGTCGCGGATATCGATGCCGGTGGGACAGACCTGTACGCACAGCTGGCAGTCGATGCAATCACCCAGCCCGACCTCGGCCGGTTTGACTTCGCGCTTGCGTGGGCCACGACTCTCGCCACGGGCCGCGTCGTAGGAAATGGTCAGGGTGTCCTTGTCGAACATCACGCTCTGGAACCGCGCGTAGGGACACATGTGCATGCACACCGCTTCACGCAGCCAACCGGCATTGATGTACGTGGCGCCGGTGAAAAACAGCACCCAGAACAGGCTGACGCCACTCATCTGGAAGGTCAGCAGCTCTTCGGCCAACGGCCGGATCGGCGTGAAGTAGCCGACGAAGGTCAGGCCGGTCAGCAGGCTGATGGCCAACCACAAGGTGTGCTTGGCCGCGCGACGCATCAGCTTGTTCAGGCCCCACGGCGCGGCTTGCAACTTGATCCGCTGGTTGCGTTCGCCTTCGGTGATCTTCTCGCACCACATGAAGATCCAGGTCCATGAACTTTGTGGGCAGGTGTAGCCGCACCAGACCCGGCCCGCGAACACGGTGATCGCAAACAGGCCGAACGCGGCAATGATCAACAACGCCGAGAGCAGGATGAAATCCTGCGGCCAGAAGGTCGCGCCGAAGATATGGAACTTGCTTTGCGAAAGATCCCAGAGCACCGCCTGGCGGCCGCTCCAGTTCAGCCACACGGTGCCGAAAAACAGCACAAACAGAAAACCCGCGCCGCTGATGCGCAGGTTGCGGAACAGCCCGGTGAAGCTGCGGGTGTGGATCAGGTTGTCGCTGGATTTGGCCTTCATCTTGGGGCGCGAAGGCTCGAATGTTTCTACGGTTCGGACGGGGATTCTTTCGCTCATGGTCTTTCGCTCATCAGCCTCCATCAGGCACGAGTACTATGAGCGGCGATCTGTTTGCATAACAGACTCAGGTATTGCATTAAAAAGCGGATCAGATGGTCGTGTTTGCACGGACTGCGACAACTTGAAGCAGCCGACGCTGCGGGGTCCATGGGGCTTTGCAAAACAGCGGCGGCAAGTGCGGATCAAACCCGGTCAAATCACCGAACCACTGTCGGTAGCTTTCAGGTGCCGGCGTCCATCCACCGCGCCTGCGACGGTCAAGGCGTCGGCCTCGGCTTCCGTGATGTAGATGCGCTCGCCTTCGATGTCCACTGCCGACATGGCCATGGCACCGTCGGTGATGATGGTGACGTCGGGACACAGACGAATGAGTTCGCCATTTTCAGTGGTGAAAAAGCAGGTCTGGTTCTCGATGCGTACGGTCATGGCGGGATCCTTTTTTCAGTGGAAACTAAAGTTTCAGGCCGCAACCGCCGGTCATCGTTCTGTGCAACTGATTAATGGTCGCTGCGGTCCACCGTCCATGGCCCCTCACAAGGACAATCCCATGAACACTTGGTGGCACGAAGTCTGGGTGACGCTGCAAGGCGAGTTCGCCGACATTGGCGATGCCTCGCAATTGACGCGAGTGACCGTGCGCCTGTTGATGGCCGCGGTGTTGGGCGGAATTCTCGGGTTCGAGCGTGAACACCAGGGCAAGGCCGCCGGCGTGCGCACCCACATGCTGGTGGCGATGGGGGCGGCGCTGTTCGTGTTGGTGCCGCAGATGTCCGGCTCACAGGCCGATGCCATGAGCCGGGTGGTGCAGGGCGTGATTGCCGGGATCGGCTTCCTGGGGGCTGGCACTATCCTGAAAAACCGCGACGGCGATGAGGGGCACGTCAAGGGCCTGACCACCGCCGCCGGCCTGTGGATGACCGCCGCCATCGGCGTCGCGGCCGGGCTGGGCCGGGAGGCGACGGCGGTGTTCAGTACGTTGTTGGCGCTGGGAGTGTTCAGTGTGATGCCGGGGATTGTGAAACTGATCGACAAGGATCACCAATGAGATCGTTCCCCGTCAGTATGGGAGCGATCAACTGTCGTCATTCAGGGGGCACAATCACCGGCGGCATCGTCGTTGGCGGTTCTTCCCTTGGTGGCGGGTTCGTGCCGGGCGGATCCTGTTCGGGCACCGGTTGCGGATCGCTGGGTGGGATCACCGGGTTGTCGATGTTGGGATCGGGGGTTTCAGCCGGGAATGGATTGTTCATTGTTCAAGCCTCCAGTGGCACATGGCGTGAGTCGTGCTTAAGTAGGTGGACTGATTGGTTGACCGCAGCGCGAAGCACTTGATTCCGGGAATTGCCGATGAAACTTTCCCGGCGGTTGTCGCTCGGAACCTAAGTGAGTGCATCCCGGGGCGGATTGCCCGGCGGGGTGGCGACCAGACACAAGCGCGTCCATGGGGCGTAAGGAGAGAGGCTCGATGACGGCTGAAAAACCGACTGAGTTGAGCTACAACCCGCACATGCCGCTGTCGCAGGCGTTGTTGCTGCCGCGTATCGTCATTGAAAACATCATGCCGATCCTTGAAGGCGGACAATTCGCCGTCAAGGCCGTGGTGGGGCAGGACGTGGTGGTGACGGCCAAGGTCTTCGCCGACGGGCATGACAAGCTGGCGGTGCGCGTGCGCTGGCGGGCCGAGGACGAGGACGCCTGGCAAAGCGCGGCCATGAACGACCTGGGCAATAACGGCTGGCAAGGGCAGTTCCGGGTCGACAGCCAGGGCCGTTATCTGTTCTGTATCGAAGCCTGGATCGATCAGTTCGCCAGTTTTTGCCATGAGCTGGAAAAGAAGCATGCGGCAGCAGTGCCCGTCAGTCTGGAATTGCAGGAAGGGCGGATTCACGTCCAGCAGGCCGCCGAGCGTAGCGAAGGGCTACTCAGCGAGCAACTGGCGGCCTTGCACCATGAACTGTCAGGACTGCTCGAAACCGAGCAGGTCGCACTGTTTTTGCACCCCCGTAGCGCCGACCTCATGGCCCGCGTCAATCATCGCGCCTACCTGAGCCTGAGCCCGGAGTACCCGGTGGATGTCGAGCGCGAACTGGCGCAGTTCGCCAGCTGGTATGAATTGTTCCCGCGCTCGATCACCGACAGCCCGACGCGCCATGGCACCTTCAATGACGTGCATACGCGGCTGGCGATGATCCAGGACATGGGTTTCGATGTGCTGTATTTCCCGCCGATCCACCCGATCGGGCGCAGCTACCGCAAAGGCCCGAACAACTCGCTGACGGCGGGTCCCGATGATCCGGGCAGCCCCTATGCGATTGGTAGCGAGGAAGGCGGGCACGAGGCGATTCACTCGCAATTGGGTACCCGCGAAGACTTTCGCCGACTGGTGGCGGCCGCTGCGGCCCATGGTCTGGAAATCGCCCTGGATTTTGCCATCCAGTGTTCCCAGGACCATCCATGGCTCAAGCAACACCCCGGCTGGTTCAACTGGCGGCCGGACGGCACGATCAAATATGCCGAGAACCCACCGAAGAAATACCAGGACATCGTCAACGTCGACTTCTATACCCCCGAGGCGATTCCGAGCCTGTGGGTGGAACTGCGAGACATCGTGGTGGGCTGGGTCGAGGAGGGCGTGAAGATCTTTCGCGTCGATAATCCGCACACCAAGCCGTTGCCGTTCTGGCAATGGCTGATCGCCGATGTACGGGCGCTGTACCCCGAGGTGATCTTCCTCGCCGAAGCCTTTACCACCCCGGCAATGATGGCGCGCCTGGGCAAGGTCGGTTACTCCCAGAGCTATACCTATTTCACCTGGCGCAACACCAAGGCCGAACTGGCGACCTACTTCACCGAACTCAACGAGTCGCCGTGGCGAGAATGCTACCGGCCGAATTTTTTCGTCAATACACCGGACATCAACCCGGCGTTCCTCCACGAATCCGGGCGTCCCGGGTTTCTCATTCGCGCCGTGCTGGCGACCATGGGCTCGGGCCTTTGGGGCATGTATTCGGGTTTCGAGTTGTGCGAGTCGGCTCCGGTACCGGGTAAGGAGGAATACCTCGATTCCGAGAAGTATGAGATCCGCCCGCGGGACTTCAACGCGCCGGGCAACATCATTGCCGAGATCGCCCAGCTCAACCGCATCCGACGGCAGAACCCGGCGTTGCACACGCATCTGGGCCTGAAGGTCTACAACGCCTGGAACGACAACATCCTGTACTTCGGCAAGCGCAGCGCCGATGGAGGCAATTTCATTCTGGTGGCGGTCAGTCTCGATCCGCACAACGTGCAGGAAGCGAACTTCGAGTTGCCATTATGGGACATGGGCTTGCCTGACTACGCCAGCACCCAGGGCGAAGATTTAATGAATGGTCATCGCTGGACCTGGCACGGCAAGCAGCAGTTCATGCGGATCGACCCGGCGTATCAGCCGTTCGGGATTTGGAGGATAACTGTTTAAACGCAAAACCTGTGGGAGCGAGCTTGCTCGCGATAGCAATTTTGTGGGCAACCTCTTTATTGAATATTCAATTGTCATCGCGAGCAAGCTCGCTCCCACGTAGACCTCATTGCGTTTGACTCGAGTGACCAGCCCGGCGGAACTTTCGAATTCACCAGGAGTTGCACATGGCGAAGAAACCCAAGGCAGCCACGTTCATCAAGGACCCGCTCTGGTACAAGGACGCGGTGATCTATCAAGTCCACGTCAAATCGTATTTCGACTCCAACAACGACGGGATTGGCGACTTTCCCGGCCTCATCGCCAAGCTCGATTACATCGCCGACCTGGGCGTCAACACCATCTGGCTGTTGCCGTTCTACCCCTCGCCACGGCGCGATGACGGCTACGACATCGCCGAATACCGTGGCGTACACAGCGACTACGGCACCATGGCCGATGCCAGGCGCTTCATTGCCGAGGCGCACAAACGCGGCCTGCGGGTGATCACCGAACTGGTCATCAACCACACCTCCGACCAGCACCCGTGGTTCCAGCGGGCGCGCAAGGCCAAACCCGGATCGGCGGCGCGGGACTTCTACGTGTGGTCCGATGACGATGAAAAATACGATGGCACCCGCATCATCTTTCTCGATACAGAGAAGTCCAACTGGACCTGGGACCCGGTCGCCGGCCAATACTTCTGGCACCGTTTCTACTCCCACCAACCGGACCTGAACTTCGATAACCCGCAAGTCATGAAAGCGGTGCTGTCGGTGATGCGTTACTGGCTCGACATGGGCATCGACGGCTTGCGCCTGGACGCGATTCCCTACCTGATCGAGCGCGACGGCACCAACAATGAGAACTTGCCGGAAACCCACGACGTCCTGAAAAAGATCCGCGCGGAAATCGACGCCAACTACCCCGACCGCATGTTGCTGGCCGAGGCCAATCAGTGGCCGGAGGATACGCAGCTGTACTTCGGCGACACCGACAAGAAAGGCCTGAACGGCGATGAATGCCACATGGCCTTTCACTTCCCGTTGATGCCGCGCATGTATATGGCGCTGGCCCAGGAAGATCGTTTCCCGATTACCGACATTCTGCGCCAGACCCCGGATATACCCGCCAACTGCCAATGGGCAATCTTCCTGCGCAACCACGATGAGCTGACCCTGGAGATGGTCACCGACAAGGAACGCGATTACCTGTGGAATTACTATGCCGCCGACCGCCGGGCGCGGATCAACCTGGGGATTCGTCGGCGTCTGGCGCCGCTGATGGAACGCGACCGCCGTCGGGTCGAGTTGCTTAACAGCCTGCTGCTGTCCATGCCCGGCACGCCGACCCTGTATTACGGCGATGAGATCGGCATGGGCGACAACATCTACCTCGGCGACCGCGACGGTGTGCGTACGCCGATGCAATGGTCCATCGACCGCAACGGCGGTTTCTCCCGAGCCGACCCGGCGAGTCTGGTGCTGCCGCCGATCATGGACCCGCAATACGGCTACCTGTCGGTCAACGTCGAAACCCAGGCTGGCGACCCGCATTCGCTATTGAACTGGACCCGGCGCATGCTTGCCGTGCGCAAGCATTCCAAGGCCTTCGGGCGCGGTACGTTGAAGATGCTGTCGCCCAGCAACCGGCGGATTCTGGCCTACACCCGTGAATACACCGGGGTGGACGGCAAACACGAAATCATTCTGTGCGTGGCCAACGTGTCGCGCAGCGCCCAGGCCGCCGAGCTGGATCTGTCGGCCTACGTCGGCATGGTGCCGGTGGAAATGCTCGGGGGTAACGCATTCCCGCCCATTGGCCAGCTGAATTTCCTCCTCACGCTGGCGCCTTACGGCTTTTACTGGTTCGGCCTCGCCGCGGAAAATCAGATGCCGAGCTGGCACGTGGAGCCTGCACAGAGCCTGCCGGACTTCACCACGCTGGTGCTGAAAAAACGCATGGAGGAACTGCTCGAAGCGCCGTCACGCACCACGCTGGAGCAAAGCATCCTGCCCAACTGGTTGCAGAACCGCCGCTGGTTTGCGGGTAAGGACGCCGCCATCGAACAGGTCGAACTGGCCTATGGCGTGCGATTCGGCGATCCGCAGCACCCGGTACTGTTCAGCGAGATCAATGTCACCAGCGGTGACCAGAGCAGCCGCTACCAGTTGCCGTTCGGTTTTATCTCGGAAGATCAGGTCGGTACTCCCTTGCCGCAGCAATTGGCATTGTCGCGGGTACGGCGTGGGCGCCAGGTCGGCCTGATCACCGATGCCTTCAGCCTGGACACCTTTGTGCATGCCGTATTGCAGGGCATTCAGGCCGGCACCGTATTGGCCTCCAGCGATGGCGACATTCGCTTCGAGTCCACCGCCGAACTGGAAAAACTCGGCCTCAATGCCGAGTCGCCAGTGCGTTACCTGTCTGCCGAACAGTCCAACAGCTCGGTGGTGATCGGCAACAGCCTGGTACTGAAGCTGATCCGCAAGGTCGCCTGCGGCGTGCACCCTGAGCTGGAAATGAGCGCGTACCTGACGCAAGCCGGGTTCAGCAATATTTCACCATTGCTGGGGGCCGTGGTGCGCCGGGACGGGGCGGGGGAAGATAATTTGCTGATGATCGCCCAAGGCTACCTGAGCAATCAGGGCGACGCCTGGGAATGGACCCAGAACAACCTCGAACGGGCGCTTCGTGATGAATTGGCCGACGCCGTGTCCGAGCAGGAACAGCATTACAACGCGCTCGGCGAACTGAAAGATTTCGCCGCTATGCTTGGTCAGCGTCTGGGGGAAATGCACCAGGTGCTGGCGACGCCGAGTGCCAACCCGGACTTCTTGCCCCAGGTCACTACGCAGAAGGAGGCGCTGGCCTCGGCCAAGGATGTCGCGGCGCAAATCGAGCGCGCGCTGAACTTGCTCAAGCAGCATAAAAATCAACTTGACCCGGCGGACCAGACCCTGGTCGGCCGTTTACTGGACAACAAGAAAGCCATCCTCGGCCATGTACAGGCGTTGGGCAAAAAGACCGCGGGCGGCTTGCGCATTCGTGTGCACGGCGACCTGCACCTGGGGCAGGTGCTGGTGATCAAGGGCGATGCCTACCTGATCGACTTCGAAGGCGAACCGGCCCGGCCATTGCATGAACGACGGGGCAAACACAGCCCGTACAAGGATGTCAGCGGCGTGCTGCGGTCCTTCGACTATGCGGCGGCGATGGCGATCAACGTGCAGAGCGTCGATAACACCGCAGCGGCCGATGCCGCGCGCTTGCGGGTCACCGATCGCTACTTGAGCGAGGCGCGGCAAGCATTTGTCGACGCTTATCGGCTGGCGGCAGCTAGTCTTGCCCATGCATGGCAAGATCCCGAAGGCGAGGATGCCGCGCTGGCGTTGTTCGGTCTGGAGAAGGCGGCGTATGAAGTGGCTTATGAGGCGGAAAATCGCCCCGCCTGGTTGCCCGTGCCGTTACACGGTTTATATGGATTATTGAGTGGGCTTAAACCCTTTTCCGATCTTGATGGAGAGTAGTCATGAGTGTCTCGAACAAGGAACAGGGTCATCACAAAGAAGCGCTGCTGCCCAAGGCGCGGGATATCGACGCATTGGTGCGCGCCGAGCATATCGATCCTTTTGCGATTCTTGGCCCCCACGCTGATGGCGCTGGCGGGCAATTCATTCGCGCGTATCTGCCGGGTGCCTTGAGTGTGCAGGTGCTGGCCAGGGATACCGGACAAGAGCTCGGCCAACTTGAGGCCACAGAGACGCCGGGATTGTTTGTCGGGCATTTCGAACGTGCGCAAGCGTATCTGCTGCGTACCCGTTGGGCCGGCGGCGAGCAAACGGCAGAAGATCCTTACAGCTTCGGTCCGTTGTTGGGCGAAATGGATTTGTATCTGTTTGCCGAAGGCAATCACCGCGACCTCAGCGGGTGCCTGGGCGCGCAACTGAAAACCGTGGACGGCATCGACGGCGTGCGTTTCGCCGTGTGGGCGCCGAATGCCCGGCGGGTGTCGGTGGTCGGTGATTTCAACGTCTGGGACGGGCGCCGGCACCCGATGCGCCTGCGTCACCCCACAGGCGTCTGGGAATTGTTCATCCCGCGCCTGCAAGCCGGGGACACCTACAAATACGAGATTCTCGGCGCCCACGGCATCCTGCCGTTGAAGGCCGATCCCGTGGCGTTGGCCACCAGCCTGCCACCGGACACCGCCTCGAAAGTCGCTTCACCCTTGAACATCGACTGGCAGGATCAGGACTGGATGATGACCCGTGGTGACCGCCAGCGGGTGATGGCGCCGTTGTCGATCTACGAATTGCACGCCGGCTCGTGGCAATGCGAGCTGGACGATCTGGGCGAAGTGGCCCGCCAGTACACTTGGCCCGAGTTGACCGAGCGGCTGATTCCCTATGTCAAAGACCTCGGTTTCACCCACATCGAACTGATGCCGATCATGGAGCACCCGTTCGGCGGCTCGTGGGGTTATCAGTTGTTGTCGCAATTCGCGCCGAGTGCGCGGTATGGCACGCCGGACGAGTTCGCCGCGTTCATCAACGCCTGCCACCAGGCCGAACTCGGGGTGATTCTCGATTGGGTGCCGGCGCATTTCCCCACCGATACCCACGGCCTGGCCCAGTTCGACGGCACGGCGCTGTACGAGTACGGCAACCCGCAGGAAGGTTTCCATCAGGACTGGGACACGCTGATCTACAACCTGGGTCGCACCGAAGTGCATGGTTACATGCTGGCGTCGGCGCTGCACTGGCTCAAGCATTTCCACGTCGACGGCCTGCGGGTCGATGCGGTGGCCTCGATGCTCTACCGCGACTACTCGCGCAAGGCCGGCGAGTGGGTGCCGAACCGCCATGGCGGGCGGGAGAACCTGGAAGCCATCGACTTCCTGCGTCACCTCAATGACGTGGTGGCCCTCGAAGCGCCCGGTGCGCTGGTGATCGCCGAGGAATCCACCGCATGGCCCGGTGTAAGCCAGGGCACGCAACAGGGCGGCCTGGGCTTTGCCTACAAATGGAACATGGGCTGGATGCACGACTCGCTGCATTACATCCAGCAGGACCCGGTGTACCGCGCCCATCACCACAACGAACTGAGTTTCGGCCTGGTGTATGCGTGGTCCGAGCGCTTCATCCTGCCGATCTCCCACGATGAAGTGGTGCACGGCAAACACTCGCTGATCGACAAGATGCCCGGCGACCGCTGGCAGAAATTCGCCAACCTGCGGGCTTACCTGAGTTTCATGTGGGCGCATCCGGGCAAGAAACTGCTGTTCATGGGCTGCGAGTTCGGCCAGTGGCGCGAGTGGAACCATGACCAGCAACTGGACTGGTACCTGCTGCAATACCCCGAGCACCAGGGGGTGCAGAAACTGGTGGCCGACCTCAACCGCTTGTACCGCGAAGAGCCGGCGCTGCATGAGCAGGACGACGTGCCGCAGGGTTTCCAATGGCTGATCGGCGATGACGCGATCAACAGCGTTTATGCGTGGTTGCGCTGGAGCAAGGATGGCGAACCGGTGCTGGTGGTGGCCAACTTTACGCCAGTACCACGCGAGGCTTATCGCGTCGGGGTGCCGTTTGCCGGGCAGTGGAACGAGGTGCTCAACAGCGACTCGTCCATCTATGCCGGTTCCAACTACGGCAACAGTGGCGGGGCGGTTGCCGAGGAAACGCCGAGCCATGGCCAGGCGTTGTCGCTGGTGCTGAATTTGCCGCCGTTGGCGGTGTTGATGTTAAGGCCGCAGGGCTGATCCAGAGCCGCGTTGCTGCCTTTCGCGAGCAGGCTCGCTCCCACATTGGATGACTGTGGGAGCTGGTTTGCTCGCGAAGGGGCCAGCCTGGTCAAAACATCTTTTGAAGTATTCCCTCACCAGCGCAACCGTACACCCAGGCTGCCAATCAACCCGTTAGCGTGGTTGTCTTTCATCACCACTCCACCCGGACCCCCAGGTTACCGAACGTTTTCCGTTGTTGGTTGCTGTCGATATTGCTGGTGTAGTCGAGTCCGGCGTACATGCTGACCGAGGCCGCAACGCTCAGCACCATGCCGATACCGAGGTCGGCGGACGAGGTGCGTTGTTGGGTTTCGATCTGATCGAGATGGTCAAAGGTGACCGTATCCGTACCCGTAAAGGTGTGCCAGATGTTGGCCCGCAGATAGGGTTCCACCGGCCGCCCGCCGACCTCGTAACGACCCTTCAGGCGTGCGCCGACGCGGCCAGTCCACGCACTGTCGGAATCGAACGATACATGGGAAACGCCGTCGTCCTGACTGTCGAGTTTGACCTTCTGGTAAATCGCCTGGGCCTGGGGTTCGACCACCCAGTTACCGGCCACCGGGATCGGGTAGCCGACTTCTGCCGATAACGTCGTTACGTGCCCGTCATTGTCGATCTTCAGTCCACTTTCGGAACGGTTGTCGCCATTGAGCCAGGTGTACATGGCCACGGTATCGAGATACGCGCCGGCGGGGTCGGTCAGGGTCCAGTAAACGCCAAGGCTGTCGCCTTTCAACTCGACGTTGCCGGAGCGCTTGCCTTCGAAGCCCTGATTGAAACCGTCGACATCGCCTTGCAAGCGGCTATGGCCGATGAAGAAACCGCTGCGCTGGGTTTGCCCACCCGCCAACGCTGAGCCGAACAGATCATTGCCGACCTGAAAGCCATTGAGCGAGCCGTCCAGTCTTGGCGTAACGGTGCCGGCCCAGGTCTGCTCGAGGTTCTTGCCGTAGACCCGGCCCCAACCTGCACTGAGCGCACCGGTTTGCGTCAGCAGGCGCTGATCGCCCTGACGGTCATGGAAGGTGCCCAAAGCGGTAAGGCCCAATTGTGCTGCCGCCGGCGGCACCACCGACCAGGTTGGCACCGCCTCGCGATACAGGGGGATTGGTGCGGCGCCGGGTACGGCAGCCGGCAACACCGGGGCTTCGACCGTTGCCACCCCTTCAGCCGTTGTGGCCACAACCACTGGTGCAGCCACCGGCACTGCCACGATGGGCACCAGCGTCGGCGGCAAGGCGGGATCAGGGTTGGCGACGGCTACCACTGGCGGTGCCACCACAGAGGAGCGCAAATACCAGCTGTTTTCGCTGCCCGGTGTGATACCGCCTTTGAACAGGCGGTAATCGAAGGCGCCAACCGACACCGGGGCTTTGAGGGCGAACGCGCTGTTGTCGCTGACTGCCGTGCCTTGGGCCTGTACCAACTGGATACCGTTTTGCCGGGTCAGGGCACCCGCGCCGCCAACATTGGTGACGCTGATCAGGGTGTTGCCGGTCAATGTCCCGTTGTTGACCACCAGCTTGTCGCTGGGAGAACTGTCATCGCCCACGGCGCTTTGCAACAGCAATTGGCCGCCATTACCTACGTAGTTGCCTTCAACCGTCAGGCTGTCATTGGTGCGCGAGTTGCCACGAGTGAGGTCGATGACCCCGCTGTTGTTCAAGGTCGCGAGCCGGCCCGCGGTCAATGGCGTGATGCTGCCCTGCACCGACGTCAGCGTACTGCTGCCATCAACATTGAACACGCCGGTGCCCGTGGTGCTGTCCCCCAGTTGAAAAGTGCCATCGAGATCAAAGCGCGAGCCGTTGCCGAGGTTGACCGTTTCCCAGTGGATATACCGGGCGGCGCCGGACGAGGTGGTGTGATCGAAGGTCAGCAGGTCATTGCCGACACCGCCATCGATGCTCGGGGTGAGGGCCAGGGTGCTTTCGCTGAGGTTGCGCAGGGTGGCGCTGTCGTTGCCTGCCTCCAGCAGGATTTGCGAGCGGATGATCCCGTCGCCGTCCCACACCAGGGTGTCATCGCCATTGCCGGCGCGGATCTCGCCGACGATTTCGCCACCGGTGACTGTGATGCTGTCGTTGCCGTTGCTGACACTGATGTTGCCGCCGATACGGCCCCCGGAAACGATGATGGTATCGGTGCCTAGACCTGTCACCAGGTTGGCGAGGATCTGCCCGCCGGACATATCGAAAATATTTTTATCGAGCTTCATGTCGACCCGGCCGATGGTGCCGCCTGTCATCCTGGCGATGTCGCCGTCCTCGAAGGCGCGAACGATGGTGCCGCCGGTCATCAGGAAGGTGTCGCGGCCGTCGCCCTGGGCCAGGGACTGAAGGGTCCCGCCAGACATGCTGAAGTTATCGATGCCATTGCCCTGGCTGACCGCGCCGGTGACTTGCCCGGCGCTGATCGTGAAACTATCCGCCCCCTCGCCCTGATCCACAGCGCCGGCCACGGTACCGGACGCCATGTTCACCGTGTCGGCGCCGGCGCCGAAGGTCAGGTTGCCGTTGATCCTGCCGGTGCTGTTGGCAGGAAAGGTCAGGGTGTTATTACCGGACAAGTCGGTCAACGGCCCACTGGTGGCGCTGTCGCAGACGAAGTTGTCGTTACCGGCGGTGGGGGTGAGTGTGCAGGCGGCGTCGGCAGCCTGGGGCCAGTTCGTGCATAACCAGATCGAGAACAGGCAGGCGCTGAAACGGTATTTGGGCAGATCTGTCGAAAACTCCATGGTTGCCTCCGCGATGGGATCAACGTCCGTTCCTTTGGCCGCCAGGAATGGCCAGGACCGACTTCCCCTGTCGGCATCGGCAGGGCATCACCAACGTAGCAGGCACCGCTTGAATGTGGCTACTGTCAGAAATAACAGGTGGGGGGCGGTTTCACAGGAGCAGACGCCTGATGGCCGTGATTCAGAGATGCACTTCCACCGCCAGCGGCAAATGGTCGGACAGGTGCGTCCACGGCTTGTTTCCCAGTATTTGCGGCTCATGGCTGCTGGCGTTGCGCAGGTAGACGCGGTCCAGGCGCAGCAAGGGAAACCGCGCGGGGTAGGTTTTGGCAGGACGACCAAGGTGGCGTTCGAAGGCTTCGTGCAAGTCATCGCGGCGGGCAAGGGTGGCATTGCCCTGCATCTGCCAGTCGTTGAAGTCGCCGGCAATGATCACCGGCGCATCATCCGGCAGGGACTCGAGGAGCTGACAGAGCAACTGCAACTGCAGCTGACGATGGCTTTCCAGCAGGCTGAGGTGAACGCAGATCGCATGCACTTCGCGATGCCCCGGCACGTCCAGCACGCAGTGCAACAAACCACGGCGTTCCGGGCCGGTAATGGAAACATCCAGGTTTCGATACTCGCGGATCGGATATTTCGACAGCAGGGCATTGCCATGGTGACCGTCGGGATAGACGGCATTGCGCCCATAGGCGAAGTCGCTCCACATGCTGTCGGCGAGGAATTCATATTGCGAGGTTTGTGGCCAATCGTTGTAGCGGGAGGAGTGGCGGTCGTGCTCGCCGACGACCTCCTGCAGGAACACCAGGTCTGCCGACGTACTGCGCACCGCTTCACGCAATTCAGGAAGGATGAAGCGCCGGTTGAGTGCGGTAAAACCCTTATGGGTGTTGACCGTCAGCACGCGAAGCCGATGAATCGCCGGGGGCGTGTTCAATGGCATTGATTCGGTTACCTGCGGTTTTGAATGACTGGCCACATGCACTCCTCTGACTCAGGGCTGCTTATGTATGCGACTGATGCGATGGCAGGCAGTTCAGTCCAATGGGCTGCGTTTTCAAACCAGCACAATTTCATAAGGCAAACGGATACGCTCCAGCAGCGGCCGGGGCAGCAACGGCGCGAGGCCGATGGCCGGTTCGCCGTCCAGTTGGCTGGCGTAGGCATGGGTGGCGTGACTCTTGCGGGCGACGGTCCAGGTATCGAGGCGCACCTTGCGGGCACGGTGCCAGGGAATCAGCTCCCGGTCCCGTGCCGGCCAGTGCCAGGCCCAGAACGGTACGTCGTTGTAGGTGGCCCCGATATTGGCCGCCGCCCTGGCGCTCGCGCGGCCAACAGTGTCGTGGTCGACATTGCCGTCCTGGCGCCAGGTGCTGAACACCACATCACCTGGGCGCAGGTAGCGCGTGATGAATCGGGCGATCTGATCTTCCTGCTCCGCCAGCGCGTTATCGGTAAACCCGCCACGAATCCACTTCAGGCTGTGCATCGGCAACCCGAGTCGACGTATGGCTTCCACGCTTTCCTGGGGACGAAATACGCTGAGGCGTTTTTCCGACCACTGCTGTGACCCCGGATGGCTGGCGCTGCCGTCGGTGATCGAGATCAATTGCAGCGGGTGGCCCAGGTTACTGAGCAATTGCAGCAGGCCGCCGCAGGTCACGACTTCATCGCCGGGGTGCGGGGCAATGAGCACCACGCGTGCGCCAGTGGGTACCAGGGATTGGGTGTTGATGACCGGAATGCTGTCCAGTTGCGGGGCGCTGTTCCAGATCTGTGAGGGCAGGCTGACTTCGCTCAGGGAAACGGGTTTCATGGTGGATACGTCCTTGTTCTGCGTCGCCTTCAGTCGTGCATGGGACAAGCCCGGCAGACCCTTGAGGGCTGGTGGATAGCGGCGCGACAAGCCAAACCCTGGATTGCCGCGAATCGAGTATTGCTCATGTAACGCTATTCGTCGCGTCGTGAAGTTGTCCGCAATGATATTTCCGCCCTGCGGTGTCACGGCTATGAATACCTGGCGTCTCTTTTACTCTTCTTCCTCATGCTGCAATTCGAACAGCAGCAACGAACGGCCGGTGACCGAGTACTCGTGGCCAAACTCAAAGCGCTCCTGGCCGCGGATCGACGGTTGGTTGGTGTCGATCATGCATGTCCAGAAACCGCCGTCAGGCACTTCAGGCAGCCGGAAATTGACGATGTCGTGATGTGCGTTGACCACCAGCATCAATGTCGCGTCGACGCCTTTGCGGCGAATGCCGGTTTCCTGGGCGCGGCCATCGAGCAGCATGCCCAGGCATCGATTGTGCGCATCGTGCCAATGCTCGGTGGTCATTTCCGTACCGTCCGGTGCCAGCCAGGTCACGTCCTTGACGCCGATGTCCTCGTTGTAATTACCCACCAGGAAACGCCCGCGCCGCAGGACCGGGTAGGTCAGGCGCAATTTGATCAGGCGTTTGACGAACTTGAGCAGGGCCTTGCCGTCGTCGCTGAGGTCCCAGTTGACCCAGCCGGTCTCGCTGTCCTGGCAGTACGCATTGTTGTTGCCGTCCTGGGTGCGGGCGAACTCGTCGCCGGCCACCAGCATTGGCGTGCCTTGGGCCAGCAGCAGGGTGGCGAAGAAATTGCGCATCTGCCGATGGCGCAGCGCGTTGATCTCGGGATCGTCGGTGGGGCCTTCGACGCCGTGGTTCCAGGACAGGTTGTTGTTGCTGCCGTCTTGATTGTTTTCGTCGTTGGCTTCGTTGTGCTTGTCGTTGTAGGACACCAGGTCGTTGAGGGTGAAACCGTCGTGGGCGGTGACGAAATTGACCGATGAGTAAGGCCGCCGGCCACGTTGGTTGAACATTTCGCCCGAAGCGGTCAGGCGGTTGGCAAAGTCCGCCAGTTGCCCGTCGTCGCCTTTCCAGAAGGCGCGCACGGTGTCGCGGAACTTGTCGTTCCACTCGACCCAGCCCGGCGGAAAATTGCCGACCTGATAACCGCCGGGGCCGCAGTCCCATGACTCGGCGATCAGTTTGACCTGGCGCAGTACCGGGTCCTGGCGGCAGGCCACCAGGAAACTGTGGCGCTCGTCGAAACCATCGTGATAGCGCCCAAGGATGGTTGCGAGGTCGAAGCGAAAGCCGTCCACGTGCATTTCCGTGGCCCAGTAGCGCAGGGAGTCGGTGACCATTTGCAGCACGCACGGGTGGCTCAGGTCCAGGGTGTTGCCGGTGCCGGAATCGTTGATATAGAAGCGTTTGTCATCGGGCATCAGGCGGTAGTAGGAGGCATTGTCGATGCCGCGCATGGACAGGGTCGGGCCTTGTTCGTTGCCCTCGGCGGTGTGGTTGTAGACCACGTCGAGGATCACCTCCAGATTGGCTTCGTGCAGGTGCGCGACCATTTCCTTGAATTCGGCAATCTTGCCACTGGCCAGGTACCGCGGGTCGGGGGCGAAGAACGCAATGCTGTTGTAGCCCCAATAGTTGGTCATGCCCTTGTGCAGCAAATGCTGGTCGTTGACGAACGCATGGATCGGCAGCAGCTCCACGGTCGACACACCGAGTTTGCGGATGTGCTCAACCACTTCATCGACCATCAACCCGGCAAAGGTGCCGCGCAGATTCTCGGGGACGGCAGGGTGACGCATGCTGAAGCCGCGCACATGGGTTTCATAGATGATCGTCCTGTCCCACGGCACGCTGACACGATGATCGTGGCCCCAGGTGTGCGCCGGGTCGATGACCTTGCATTTGGGCACGAAGGGCGCGCTGTCGCGCTCATCGAAGCTGAGGTCGGCGTCGGGGTGGCCGATGGTGTAGCCGAACAGCGCTTCGGACCATTTCAACTTGCCCACCAGTTGTTTGGCGTAGGGGTCGATCAGCAGTTTGTTGGGGTTGAAGCGATGGCCGTTGGCCGGGTCGTACGGACCGTAGACGCGATAGCCATAAACCAACCCCGGATGGGCGTCGGGCAGGTAGCCGTGGTAAATCTCGTCGGTGTATTCGGGCAGTTCGATGCGTTCGAGTTCCACTTCGCCGGCGTCGTCGAACAGGCACAGTTCAACCTTGGTGGCGTGGGCGGAAAACAGGGCGAAGTTGACTCCCAGTCCATCCCAGGTGGCACCCAGCGGAAAGGGCAGGCCTTCGCGGATTCGTGTGGTTTCGGCACGAGGGGCTGGCGCGGCGGCTTTCTTCGGACTGGTCATGGGTACTCCTGTAAACGGGGGTTACCTGTAGGAGCGAGTTTGCTCCGGGCGGCGCTCCGACGAAAACGGTGTGTCAGGCAACATCAATGCTGGAAGTGATGGCCTCTTCGCGGGCAAGCCCGCTCCCACAGGTATTGTGAGTTGCCACAGATTGCAGCCACACCTTCAAACACTGTGGGAGCGGCGGTGCGGCGGTCCGACTTGCCCGCGAAGGGGCCTCAAGACATATTCAAACCGCTGGCGGTTTTCGCGCAGCCCGGGGCTTTTTCTCGACGGCCTTTTCCCCCGGTGGGACCACTTTTGAAGCCGCTGCCGGTTTGGCCTTGGCTTTTGGCGCGGCGACCTTGGCATCGCCAGCCTTGCCATTGGCCGTTTTGCTGACCGGGGTTTTCGGGGCAGCCTTGGCCGGTTTTTTCGGGGCCAGGGCTTCGGCGTCCGCCAGTTTGCACGCCATCTCCCAGTGGCGGGCTTCCTGGCCTTCGGGTTTTCCTTCGGATTCCCAGATCTGATAGGCAAATTCGCGGATGCGTTTTTCGTCGGTACTCATCGCAATGCTCCTGAACTGAACTCAAGTGTGGGTAGTTTGAATAATGAGATTGACCGGGAAATCCCCCAGCGCGGCGCTGATCAACAGCTCCCTGTGTTTTGTGACTGTGATGCCGGAAAAAAGTCCCTGCAGATGTTCGTCAGGGTCGGCGAACGGCAGTTTGACCCGGGTTTCGCCCCACCGCGGCGCGTGGACCTGTGGTTCGGCACCGTTTTCCAGCAGATCGGCACAACGTATCGGCACAATCACAATGGCGCGTTTCCCCTCCCGTTCACGGACAAATCCCAGCACTCGATGGGCCTCGCTGCCCACCACTTCCAGGGCCTGGTAGGTGCCACGCCGAAACAGCTCGGCATGCTCGGCGCGCAGGCCCAGGGTGCGCGCAATCAAGGTTTGCTTGATGCGCCCGTCACGCCAGTTCTGCAACAAGTCCGGCAGGTCCACCGCTTGCTGCAACGCCTGCTGGCGGCTGGCGTAATCCACGGGACGACGGTTGTCCGGGTCGACCAGGCTGAAGTCCCAGAAATCGTTGCCCTGATACAAATCCGGCACGCCGGGCACGGTCATGCGCAGCAAGGTTTGCGCCAAACCATTGAGTGCGCCGGGGGCGGCAATCGAACGGGCAGCCTTGGCCAGGGCCGTACGCAACAGCTCACCTTCGGGGCTGAGCAACAGGCGCTGGATGAAGTCCTCTGTCGCTTGCTCGTAAGGGTCATTGGGCACGCTCCAGCTGCTTTGCAGTTTGGCTTCACGCAGGGCCTTGCGTTGCCACTGCCAGATACGTTTTGCATAGTCCTCGAGGGACGGCGGATGATCGATCCCCAACTCCAGCGGCCAACTGCCGAGAATCGTCTGGTACAGAATCATTTCATCGCCCGACGATGGCATTTGATCGTCGATGCGCAAGGGCCGGGCGAGGGCGCGCCACAGGCCGATCTGGTCGACGTACCAGGCGCTGCGCTCGCTCAGTACCGCCAGCCGCGCCCGTGAATCTTCGCCGCGCTTGTGGTCGTGGGTGGCGCTGGCCAGCAGATTGTCCGGGAAGGTGTCGAGGCGCTCGATGCAGGCCTGATGAAAGTCGGCGGCCGGTGCGCTGAACTGTTCGGTGTTGAAGCCAACGTCATTGCGCGAGAGCAGGACGGCCGATCGATAGAGCGCGGTGTCTTCCACCGATTTCGCCGCCGCCGGCGAGGTCAGTTGCTGGAAACGTACGCAGGCGTGCTTCAGACGCTTGCGTTCACGCCCGGCCGGGCGCGAACGCCAGGGTTCACCGCCGAGCCAGCCGGCCAGGCAGTCGAGCACCGGCCAGTCCGCTTCGCCCAGGGTTTGGCGGGCACCGTCCATGGCCTGGCGGAAAAACGCCTCGTCCCGGGCTGAACGGCCAAGGGGGCCTATGTAGGTGCGGTACACCGGGAAATGCACGATCAGCGCCTGCAAGGCCCGGCGAATGGCGCCGAGGGTCAGGTCGCGGGTCATGAGGTTGTCCCGGGCCACTTGCAGCAGGGCCTGGGCGACGCTTTCGAAATCTCCGGCCAGGGAACCACCGAGGACTTGTTGACGGGCCAGTTGTGCTTCCTGGCAGAAGTCGGCGGGCCGCTCGCTGTGACGATGCCAGAGTTCGGCCAGTGTCTGCGCGCCCCGTGGATCCTGTTGCAACAGTGACAACTGGTTCATGAATTCGTAGCCGGTGGTGCCGTCCACCGACCAGTCGCGATGCAGGGTTTCCCCTTCGCCGAGGATTTTTTCCACATAGATGGGCAGGTGGCGGCCCGCTGACAGGCTGTCGACCCGGCGGCGCAGTTTTCGGCAGTAGCCCCGCGGGTCGGCGAGGCCGTCGATGTGGTCGATGCGCAACCCGTCGATCAGCCCTTGAGCCACCAATTGGAAGATCTTCGCGTGGGTGGCTTCGAACACGGCGGGACGCTCGACGCGCAGTCCGCCCAACTCATTGATATCGAAGAAGCGCCGCCAGTTGATGTCATCGGCGGCGGTGCGCCAGCTGGCAAGGCGATAGCTCTGGCGTTCCAGCAGGTTGTGCAGGCGCTGGAAGCCTTCGCCGGTCAGTGAGACGTAGTTGTTCAGGTGCTGCTCAATGGCTTGGGCAATGGCCGGATCGCTGACCAGATCGCGAAGTTCTGCTTTCAATGGCAGGGCCAGGCTGTGGGCGTCGGTCTGGTAGCTCAGGGTGCTGAAGCGATCGGCCAGGTTTTTCAGTTGTTCGGCCTGTTGCGTATCGAGCGGTGCATCGGTCCTGAGCAGCTCCCCGTAATCGCTGGGGCAAATGGGAAAGCGGTGTTCGTAGTGCTCGACATGGAAGGTGCCGTGCCAGGCATCGAATCGCAGGGGCAGGGTGCCGTCCTGCAACGCGACGCCGTAGTCGCTGCCCAGAAACGGCAGGAGCAACTGGCCTTCCATCAACGGGTCGGATGAGTGCCACTGGATATCGAAAAACTCTCCGTAAGGACTCAGGCGTCCCCACTCCAGCAAATCCAGCCACCAGGGATTATCGTTGCCGCCGACCGCCATGTGGTTGGAGACGACGTCGAGGATCAACCCCATGTTGTGCCCATGCAGGGCGCTGACCAGGCTGTTCAGCGCCGCTTCACCACCCAGTTCCGGATTGACCCTGGTCGGATCCACCACGTCGTAGCCATGCATCGACCCGGCGCGGGCGCGCAACAGCGGGGAGGCGTAGACATGGCTGATGCCGAGGCGGGCGAAATACGGCACCAGTGGCACCGCATCTTCGAGCGTGAAGCCTTTGTGAAATTGCAGGCGCAAGGTGGCGCGCAGTGGTCGGGTCGGCACCTGGGTCATCGATCACGCTCGGCCGCCTGGAGCCGTGCGCAGGCGAGCAGTTCCAGACGTCGCGCGGCATCCGCTCCGTCGAGCAGGGCTTCGCTGTAACCGGGCAAGCGCCGCGACCAGTTGGGGTGGGTGTCGGTGGTGCCGGGCAGGTTGGCTTGCTGTTCGACGCCAAGGGCATCTTCCAGGGGCAGCAGCACCAAGGGTGCCCGGGTATGACCGAGGAAGCGCACGCTGGCATCGAGCACCTGGTCGGTTTCGTGGGACTCTTCGCGAAAGTTCTGCGGGTCCTGGCTCAACGCCCGGCGCAGGCCTTCGCGCTCGCGTTCGCGGTGCTGGCGCCATTCGATTTCACCGCTGGCATCGACCATGCCGAGCCGGGCATTCCAGTCGATATCGCGACCATGCCACCAACCGTTGAGGGTCGGCAGGTCATGGGTGCTGGTGGTGGCCAGGGCGTTGTCGGGCCAGTCGAGGATCGGCTTGAAGTGCGTGTTGTCCTGTTCGAACAGCAATACCCGCATGCCCAGCATCGAACGGGCGATGAGTTTTTCCCGCAGGCCGTCCGGCACAGTGCCGAGATCTTCGCCGAGGACGATGGCCTGGTGACGATGGGATTCCAGGGTCAGCAAACGCAGCAGATCGTCCACCGGGTAGTACAGGTAAGCGCCGTCGGCTGGCGGCGATCCGTTGGGGATTACCCATAGACGCTGCAAGCCCATGACGTGATCGATGCGCAAGCCGCCGCAGTGGGCGAAGTTGGCCCGCAACATTTCGATGAAGGCCCGGAAACCATTGCGCACCAGGCCTTCAGGGGAGAACGCGGAAATCCCCCAGCCCTGGCCGGTGCGGTTGAGAATATCCGGTGGCGCGCCGACGGTGAGGGACGCGAGCAGTTCGTCCTGACGGCTCCAGGCCTGACTGCCGCCGCCATCGGCGCCAACGGCCAGGTCGGCGATCAGGCCGATACTCATGCCGCTGGCGCGGGCGGCGGTTTGCGCGCGCTCCAGGCAGCGCGTGATCAGCCACTGGCAGAAGGCGAAGAAGCCGATGCGCCCGGCATTCTCTTCGGCGAATGCCGCCAGTTCGGCGCTGCGCGGGTTGCGCCAGGGTTCGGGCCACTGCCGCCAGTCGAGGTGTTCACCCCGGGCGGCGCGTGCCTCCTGGATGGCTTCGAAGCGGCAGTGGTTTTCCAGCGCTTCGCCAGCGGCGTGACGAAAGCTGCTGAAGTCTTCGTGCAAGGGGTGTTCACCCTGGACGAAACCTTCGTACAGCGACTGCAACAGCCGATGCTTGGCTTCGGCGGCGGCCGGCCAGTCAATCAGCGGACGCTCCTCCAGCGCCTTGAGTTCAATGGCCAGCCCGGTTGCATCGATGGCGGTACGCAGCGCGCGTTCGCCGAGAATGGTGCCGGGGGCGCAGTAAAGGCTGTTGAGAAACAAACGGCTGGACGGCGAATACGGGCTGTAGCGTTGGGTGTCACTGGAAAACATCGCATGCAGCGGGCTGATCGCCAGCGCCTCGGCACCACGCTCGCCGGCTACCCGGGCGAGGTCCTCCAGCGCCTGGGTGTCACCAAACCCGCCGTCGCCGGGGCGGCGCAGTCCATACAACTGCACGCTCAGGCCCCAGGCTCGGGGGATCGGGTTGTCCACGGCATCGGCCACGCTATAGCAACGGGCCGGGGCCACGGCGAGAGTGAAGGTTTGTCCGTCCATGCTGATCTGTTGATAGCCGACCGGTACCAGCCCCGGCAGCACCGCGTTGGCGTCCAGTTTCAGGTTGAGCCGCGAACCGTCCTCCAGGTGGATTTCGCAAGGGGTCCCGGGCTCGAAAAAGCGCGCCAGGTCCAGGCCCATCCCCGCATCGGCGGTGATCAATGGCGGCAAGTGATGGGTCTGTTGCGCCTCTTGCAGTTCCAGCAGGCTGGCGTCGATTTCCTGGGCACTGCCGGCCGGGTGGCCCAGGCCGGCCAGCACGTTGCGCAACACGGACGGCGCGACTTTTTGCGGGCGGCCGTTGGCGTCGATCCAGTCGACGGCGAGGCCGGCACGGCTGGCCAGGATTTCCAGTTGCGCATCACTCATGGACGCTCTCCAAACGAGGTAGCAAAGGGGACTGCGGCGGCGAGGCTGACGAGCGCGCAATACGGGGCAAGAGTGTTTGTAGCCGGCAGGTCGGGGTTCTGTGGCGGGTATTCGAACAAGCGCATGGCATCGGTCTGTGAGGTATGGACTACAGGCCTGGCGCTGAGGTTCAGGTCAATGCGCAGCTGGCTGCCATCGCCCAAGCGCCAGGATGCACTGACCGCGCCTTCGCCCAGCACATCGGTTCCCAGTGCCTGGGCGCCCGGCAGGCGCGGGATGATGTGCCGGTGACGGATCTGCAACAGGCGGCAATACAGGTCGTGCATCTCGCAATGGCCGGTCGATGGCAGGACCGGGCGGGACGCTGCAAACGTCTGCGGATCATTCGGGTCCGGAATGTGTTCGCGCAGGATCGGGTCGGCAAAGGCGCTGAGCGCCGCGAACTCGCTGCGCCGGCCGTCGCGAACCTGCTTGGCCAATTCACCATGATGGCTGGTGAAAAACAGGAAGGGTTGCTCGACCGCAAACTCGTCGCCCATGAACAGCAGCGGAATCATCGGCGATAACAGCAGCAGCACCGTGGCGGCCCGCAGCGCTTGCGGGTGGGCGAGTTGATGCAGGCGCTCGCCGAAGGCCCGGTTGCCGATCTGGTCATGGTTCTGCAAAAACAGGATGAATGCACTGGGCGGCAGATGCCCGCTGGGTTCACCCCGCGCCACACCATGGCGGTTGAGATGCCCCTGGAACACGAAACCCTGGCTCAGGCAGCGCGCCAGTTGTTCGGTGGGGTTTTGCGCGTAATCGGCGTAATAGGCGTCGGTTTCCCCGGTCAGCAACACATGCAGGGCGTTGTGGCCGTCATCGTTCCACTGCGCGTCGTAACCCTGTTCGAGCAGGCTGGCCTGGTTGTGTTCGTTCTCCACCATCAGCCACACATGCCGCGTCGGGCCCGTCTGCTGGCGCACCCGTCGTGCCAGTTCCTGGAGGAAATCCGGGTCTTCGATGGCATGCACCGCGTCCAGGCGCAAACCGTCGAAACGATATTCCAGCAGCCACATCAAGGCGTTTTCGATGAAAAAGTCCCGTACTTCGCGACGGCGCAAGTCGATGGCCGCGCCCCACGGCGTGTGTTTGTCTTCGCGAAAAAAGCCCTTGGCATAACGATGCAGGTAATTGCCATCCGGGCCGAAGTGGTTGTAGACCACGTCGAGAATCACCGCCAGGCCGTGGCCGTGGGCGGTGTCGATCAAGTGCTTGAGCTGCTCGGGGGAGCCGTATGACGCCTGGGGCGCGTAGGGCAGGACGCCGTCATAACCCCAATTGCGCTCACCGGGAAACTGCGCGACGGGCATCAGTTCGATCGCGGTGACACCCAGTTCGACCAGCCGCGCCAAATGCTGCTCGACGGCGCTGAAGCCGCCGAGCGCACCGACATGCAGTTCGTAGATCACCGCTTCGTTCCATGGCCGTCCCAGCCAGGCACTGTGTTGCCAGGCATAGACCAGCGGATCGACCACCACACTGTGCCGGTCGATATCGCCGGCCTGAGCGCGGGAGGCCGGGTCGGGCACTTCCAGTTCGCCGTCGATGCTGTAGCGGTAACGCGTGCCCGCCGCGCATCGGATGTTGCTCACGAACCAGCCGTCGGCCTGGGGCAGCAACGGCAAGGACTGTCCATTTTCCAGTTCGACACTGACGTAGAACGCATCTGGCGCCCACAACGCGAATCGCGTGTGCTCTGCGTCCAGCATGATTGCGCCGTGGGGCCAGGTCTCAAGGGTCCGTAACGGCATCTTGAAAGCCTCTTACTGTTTGTGCGATTTCCCCAATGCCTTGGCCACAAGCTGTTCGTAGAGCTCGGCGTAGGGTTCGACCGCCTTGCACCAGTTGAACGGCGCCGCCATGGCCCGGCAGCGCATGGCGTGCAGCAGGTCGGGAAAGGCGAACACCTTGAACGCGCGGCTCAGGGCTTCCTGGTAGCTCTGCACCGTGGATTCATCGAACAGGAAACCGGTCACGCCGTTTTCGATGGTGTCGGCCAGGCCACCGGTGTTGCGCGCCACCGGCAACGAACCGAAGCGCTGGGCGTACATCTGGCTCAGGCCGCATGGCTCGTAACGCGAAGGCATCAGCAGGAAGTCGCTGCCGGCGAACATGCGCCGGGCGTCGGTTTCGTTGAAGCCGATGCGCACGCCGATCTGCCCGGGGAAACGCAGGGCAAGCTGGCGCATCGACTGTTCTTCTTCGGGTTCGCCACGGCCGATGATCGCGATCTGGCCGCCGGACTTGACGATGTACTCGGACACCGCTTCGGTCAGGTCCAGGCCTTTCTGGTAGACCAGGCGCGAAACCACGGCGAACAGCGGCCCTTGGGAATCTTCCAGACCGAACAGCTCGCGGACATGGGCGGCGTTCACGGCCTTGCCATCCCAGTCGCCGATGCTGAACGGGCAGAACAGGTGCGGATCGGTCGCCGCATCCCAGCTTTCATCGATGCCGTTGGGAATGCCGCTGAGCAGGCCTTGCTGGGTCTTGGCGGCGAGGAAACCGTCCAGGCCGCAGCCGAAATCCGGGGTGGTGATTTCCTGGGCGTAGGTCGCGCTGACGGTGGTGATGTGGCTCGAATAGGCCATGCCGGCCTTGAGGAACGACATCTTGCCGTAGAACTCCATACCTTCCTGTTGCAGCGCGTGATGGGGAATGCCCAGTTCGGGGCACGAGCCCAGGCTGGTCACGCCTTGATAGGCCAGGTTGTGAATGGTGAACAGCGTCGGCGTGCGCTGCCCACGCCAGTGCATGTAGGCCGGGGCCAGGCCGGCCGGCCAGTCGTGGGCGTGCACCAGATCCGGGCACCAATGGATCTGCGCGAGGTTGGCGGCAATATCGGCCGCCGCCAGGCCCAGACGGGCGAAACGGATATGGTTGTCCGGCCAGTCGCGGCCGTTGTTGGCGCCGTAGGGCGAACCTTCGCGCTCGTAGAGTTCGGGGCAAATCAGTACGTAAATGACCAGACCGTCGGGCATGTCCATGCGCCCGATCTTGCACGGTGGCAGCGCAGCATGACCGCCAAGCTCGCCAATGATATGGATCGGATTTTCGCTGTTCAGCACCTGCGGGTAACCCGGGATCAGTACCCGCACATCGTGCAGATGGGCCATGGCCCGTGGCAGCGCTGCAGAAACGTCGCCCAGGCCACCGGTCTTCACCAGGTCGGCAATTTCCGAAGTGACGAACAACACTTTTTTACGGTTCGGATTCTGGTTGGCTGCCGGAGTCAGCGTCCTGGTGCCAGGAACGCCGACGGGTTGGGTGTTTGCGGCAGTTACGGCGCTCGATTCGCCGACCTGATGAGCACGCTCTCCCTGTATTTCCAAAGCCGTACTGATCATATGAATCTCCCGTGTTGTTGATCTAATTCTTAGGTCTGGCAAACGGTGTTTCATGGCCAATTGCTGTGGCCGGGCGCAATCGCGCTGCGCATCAGTGAGCAGGCGCTGCCCAATGCGTCGAAGCAAAAGGGGTGAATGAGCCATTGCAAGGATTGCACCAGTCGCAACGCACCTTCTTGTCAGAGGACCGATCGGGATTGGAAAAAGTTTCGACTATTTTTCCACTTTGTGACCGACCGGTTTCGCCTCAAGAAAATGAGTCTAGGCCAGAACTTAGAGCGGTAAAGGCCAGATGGCAAAATTGTTCGACAATCGGTTTGTAGCGGTACGAACGTGCCTGATCGAGGTGCAAACGCCCCGACGAAGTGCAGGTTTTTTTGCGTTTTGGCATCAAAAAGTCACTGGGCAGTCACATAAATGTGCGACGTGATTTATCAGGAACGCACTGTTCTGGTGCGCCGGTTTGAGTCCCGCATTTGGCCGAACCGCTGCCTTACTGCCCACCTTGATGCCTTGTTATAGTTCGGGCCTCATTTTTGCCCGCAAAAGGATCATTGGCATGTCTCAATACAGCGCGTTCAACGTCGAGCTGGTCGATAAAATCGCCCACGTACAGATCAACCGCCCGGAGAAGATCAACTCGATGAACGCGGCGTTCTGGAGCGAGATCGTCGAGATCTTCCAGTGGATCGACGACACCGATGAAGTGCGCGTGGTGGTCCTCAGCGGGGCAGGCAAGCATTTCTCCTCGGGGATCGACCTGATGATGCTGGCCGGTGTGGCCAATGAGCTGGGCAAGGACGTCGGACGCAATGCGCGCCTGTTGCGGCGCAAGATCCTCACCCTGCAAGCGTCCTTCAATGCAGTCGATAACTGCCGCAAACCGGTGCTTGCGGCCATTCAGGGTTACTGCCTGGGGGGCGCCATCGACCTGATTGCCGCGTGCGACATGCGTTATGCCGCCGAGGACGCACAGTTTTCGATCAAGGAAATCGACATCGGCATGGCCGCCGACGTTGGCACGCTGCAACGCTTGCCGCGGATCATCGGTGACGGCATGCTGCGCGAACTGGCTTACACTGGTCGCACCTTCGGCGCCGACGAAGCGCGAGGCATGGGCTTGGTCAATCGCGTCTACAGCGACAACGCCAGCCTGCTCGACGGCGTCATGGGCATTGCCTACGCAATCGCCAGCAAGTCGCCGATCGCCGTCACCGGCACCAAGGAAATGATCAGCTACATGCGCGACCATCGCATCGATGACGGCCTCGAATACATCGCCACCTGGAACGCCGCCATGCTGCAATCCACCGATCTGCGCGTGGCCATGGCCGCCCATATGAGCAAACAGAAACCCGAATTTCTGGATTGATTAACCATGATTCCTCGCTGGACCACCGCAGTACTGGACACCGATCAACCCGGCGGCTGGGCCATCGCGCGCAGCCCCGAAGGCTTTCTGTTCGATGACAACGGCGCACTGTTCGCTCGCGAATGGCTCAAGCGCCAGGACCTGTCGATTCTTGCCGAGCATGGCATCGGTCATCTCGATGGCGAGCCGGTCTATCTGCTGGAGTTGCGCAGTCACAGCGAAGTGTCGGGTTGCAACTGGAAAGGCCTGCGGGCGTTCATGCTCGAAGGCGATCACACGCTCTACAAGGTGCTCGGTTACGCCGCACAGATCGGCACCTGGGCCCGTGAACACCGCTATTGCGGTAACTGCGGTCAGGCCATGACCCAGGTGCCACGCGAACGGGCGATGTACTGTCAGCCGTGCGATCTGCGCAGCTACCCACGGATTTCGCCGAGCATGATCGTACTGGTGACCCGAGGCGATGAAGTGCTGTTGGCGCGCTCACCGCGTTTTGTCAGCGGTGTCTACAGCACCCTGGCCGGGTTTGCCGAGCCGGGCGAATCGGCCGAGGACTGCCTGATTCGCGAAGTTCGCGAAGAGGTGAGCATCGAGGTCAGGAACATCCAGTACATGGGCAGCCAGTGCTGGCCGTTCCCGCACTCGATGATGCTCGGCTTTCACGCCGAATATGCCGGTGGCGAGATCGTCTGTCAGGAAGACGAGATCGAGGACGCCCAGTGGTTCAACGTGCACGAGCTGCCGCCGTTACCGGCGTCACGCTCGATTGCCCGTTACCTGATCGACGTCTACGTGGCGCGGCGCTTAGGCCACGCTGAACCAGTGCTGCCAGGCTAGGCGCACGGTCAGGCCCAGCACCACGGTGATGAACACCGGACGAATGAATTTCGCGCCGCCGCTGATGGCGGTGCGGGCGCCGAAGAAGGCGCCGACCATCAACGACAAGCCCATGCACAGGCCGATGATCCAGTCCACCTGACCGGAAAAGATGAAGATCGACAGCGCCGCCGCGTTGCTGACGAAGTTCATGCTGCGTGCCACACCGCTGGCTTTCACCAGATCGATGGGGTAGAGCAGCAGGCTGCTCACGGTCCAGAACGCGCCCGTGCCGGGACCCGCTACACCGTCATAGAAACCGAGGCTGAAGCCTTGGGTCGACTGCCACTTTTTCTTGATCGGTGCCTCGCTGTCCAGTGGCGCTTTTGGCGTGCCGCCAAACAATAGATAGACACCGCAAGCGAAGACGATCACCGGCAGCATCTTGTTCAGCCATTCCGCCGGCAGGTAATGCGCGACCACGGCACCGGTCAGCGCTCCGACCAGGGTGCCGACGATGGCATGAATCCATTGCGCGGGGTGGAACAGCTTGCGGCGGTAGAAGGTGAAGCTGGCGATGGCCGAGCCGAAGGTCGAGCTGAGTTTGTTGGTGCCCAGCACCAGATGCGGCGGCAGGCCGGCGGTCAACAAGGCCGGGGTGGTCAACAGCCCACCGCCACCGGCGATGGCGTCGATGAAACCGGCAACAAAAGCGACTAAGGCCAGGATGGCCAGGGTGGAGAGGTCAACGCTGAGTTCGAAAGGCATGGGATCGGCTTATTCGGCGGGTGCAGAAAGAGGCTGCGGGGAAGGGCAGCATCTTACTCATCTGTACAACACAAAACCAATGTGGGAGCGAGCTTGCTCGCGATGGCGGTGTGACAGGCAACAGATCTGTTGAATGTACAACCGCTATCGCGAGCAAGCTCGCTCCCACAGGGTTTAGCGTGAAGCTGAATTACAAGCCCAGATCCGACAAACTCGGATGATCGTCAGGTCGACGCCCCAGCGGCCAGTGGAACTTGCGCTCGCTTTCCTTGATCGGCATGTCGTTGATGCAGGCGAAGCGGCGGGCCATCAGGCCGTCCTCGTTGAACTCCCAGTTTTCGTTGCCGTAGGAGCGGAACCAGTTGCCCGAGTCGTCATGCCATTCATAGGCATAACGCACGGCAATTCGGTTGTCGGTGAACGCCCACAGCTCCTTGATCAACCGATAATCAAGCTCCTTGGCCCACTTGCGGGTCAGGAAGCCTTTGGCTTCTTCGCGGTTATAGGCGAACTCGGCGCGATTGCGCCACTTAGTGTCCAGGGTATAGGCCAGGGACACCCGCTCCGGGTCCCGGGAGTTCCAGCCGTCTTCGGCCAGGCGAACTTTTTCAATGGCCGATTCACGGGTGAAAGGGGGTAATGGCGGACGAACTTCGGCATTAGACATTTAAAGTCTCCGTATCAAGTTAAAGTTAAAACAACAGTCGAGCTTGATCAGGTTGCTACAGGTCCAATAACTTTCGCGCCATGCATTGCGCATTATCGGCGGCACTGTGATCACCCATGACAAGCGCCACGGTAATGGCACCGTCGATCAGGATCAGCAGCTGTTTGGCCAGCAGTTGCGGATCCTCGGCGCCATGTTCGGTACACAGCTCGCACACGTAGTCGAGCAGCTTCTGTTTATGCTCTTTGGCGAGCAGGCGCACCGGGTCTTGCGGGTCGCCGGTTTCGCCACTGGTGTTGATGAACGCGCAGCCGCGGAAACCGTCGGAGGCGAACCACGATTTGAGTACGGTAAACAGGTTGAGCAGTCGCTCGGCCGGGGTTTGTGCCTGGCCGACTGCGTCTCTGTACCAGTGCATCCAGCGCTGGTCCCGGCGTTGCAGGGCGGCCACCACCAGTTCGTCCTTGTTGGCGAAGTAGCGGTAGATGCTTTTTCTGGAGACGCCGGCGGTTTTCACCAGAAGATCCATGCCAGTGGCGGCTATGCCACTTTTGTAGATCAACTTTTCGGTGACATCCAGAATGATGTCGCGTGTGTCGTTGCTAGTGATTTCGTTCATGTTGTCGACTGTAGAACGATCGTTCTCCTTGGTCAATCGGTTTTTTGTGGCGTTTGACAAATGGTCTTCGCGAGCAAGCCCGCTCCCACACTTTGACGCGCGCTTTTCCGTGGGAGCGAGCTTGCTCGCGATGGCGTCATTACAGACAGTAACAAGACCCGAACCCATCGATGGTGTAAGCTCTCTGGTTCTTCGGATTCGACCCATTGCGAGCCCTATGCCGTCGCTTTTCAAACGCTCCCTGCTGCCCAAGTTGCGCAGTTTTCCGCTGACGGCCGATGCCGTTGGCATCCTCTGCGGCGCTGCCGAATTCCGTCGTTGCCTGCTGGAGAAAATCGCCAGCGCGACCCGGCGCATCTACATCGTTGCGCTGTACCTGCAACAGGATGAAGCCGGCCAGGAAATTCTCGATGCCTTGCACGCCGCCAAACTGGCGCGTCCGGAACTGGACGTGGTGGTGGTCGTCGACTGGCTGCGCGCCCAGCGCGGCCTGATCGGTGCCGGCAAGCAACCGGGCAACTCCGCCTGGTATCAGGAAATGACCCGCATCCATGCCAGCGAAGTGCCGATCTACGGCGTCCCGGTACAAACCCGCGAACTGTTCGGTGTGTTGCACCTTAAAGGCTTCGTGATCGATGACTGCGTGATCTACAGCGGTGCGAGCCTGAACAACGTGTATCTGCACAAGTTCGACAAGTACCGCTACGACCGCTATCACCTGCTGCACAATCGTGAGCTGGCCGATTCGATGCAACATCTGGTGCAGCACGGCCTGGTGGCTTCCAAAGCGGTACACCGCCTCGACCTGCCAAACCTGCCGACCACCCGCAGCCTGCGCAATGACATCGGTGACCTGCGCAGCCGCCTCAAGCACGCGGCGTACGACACCACGCAGGGCACCACCGACAGGACCGGTTTGTCCGTCAGCCCGCTGCTCGGCGTCGGCAAGAACAATCCGCTGAACCGGGTGATCTGCGAACTGATCGCCAGCGCCCAGCAGCAACTGACCATTTGCACACCGTACTTCAACCTGCCGCTGGCGATCATCCGCGAGATCAACCGCGCGCTGGCCCGCGGGGTGAAGATCGACATTGTGGTCGGCGACAAGACGGCCAACGACTTCTACATTCCGCCGAGCGAACCGTTCCGGGTCATTTCGGCGCTGCCGTACCTGTACGAAATCAGCTTGCGCCGGTTTGCCAAGCGTCATCAGCGCAACATCGACAGCGGGCAGTTGAACCTGCATCTGTGGCGTGACGGTGACAACACCTACCACCTCAAGGGCATGTGGATCGACCGGCGCTATACCTTGCTGACCGGTAACAACCTCAACCCGCGAGCGTTTCGACTCGATCTGGAAAACGCCTTGTTGCTCGATGATCCCCATGGCGAACTGCTGGAACCGCGTGGCAAAGAGCTGGCGGAGATCTTCCAGCACACCCGGCGAATCGAGCACTTCCAGAACCTGGAAACCCTGGCCGAATACCCGGCGGGCGTGGCCAAGTTCCTCAAGCGCGTGAGTCGTGTGCGGATCGAACGGTTGCTCTACCGCATTCTGTGAATTCAGAAAAGCCATCGCGAGCAAGCTCGCTCCCACAGGAATACGGGTGTTCACAGCATTTGTGAACAACGCAGATCCAGTGTGGGAGCGAGCTTGCTCGCGATAGCGGTGGATCAATCAACAGGGATACTGTTTCAGCTAAGATGCCCCCCACTCGAACAAGAACAGGGCTTGCCGCGATCCATGTCGGAAAAAGACACCATCTCCATTCAACTGGTGCGTGAAGCACTGTTGCAAAGCTGCGCGCCAGGAATCGCCACGGACGAGGTGTTGAGCAAGGTCGGCATCGACCCGCAACTGTTGGGCAGCACCGACGCCCGCGTTCCGGCTACGGCTTATGCGCGCCTGTGGCGGTTGCTGGCACGGCGCGGGGATGATGAGTTCTTTGGCATGGACCCACGCAAACTCAAGTCCGGCAGCTTTGCGTTCCTGTGTCGCAGCGCCATGCTCCAGCCCAACGTGGCGGCGGGAGTGGCCAGCGGCCTGGCGTTTCTGTCGTTGATCCTCGAATACTTGCCGGCGCAGTTGGTGCGTCAGCAAAGCCTGGCGGAAATCGTCCTGCTGGAGGACGACAAGGACCCGCGCCGGGCCTTCACTTATTTCACTTACTGGATGATCGTGCACGGCGTTGCCTGCTGGCTGGCAGGACGGCGGATTCCGATCCTTGCCATCGAGCTGCGCTGTTCCAAACCGGATTTCTGCGATGACTATCAGGTGATGTTTTCCGAGAACCTGCGCTTCGACCGCCCACGCACCCGGATGATTTTCTCCGCCGATTGCCTGGACCTGCCCATCAAGCGCAGCCCTGAAGAACTCGAGCGATTCCTGGCCCGTGCGCCGGCGAACATTCTGGTGAAGTACCGCGATCCGCAGAGCCTGGCCAGCCGCATCAAACACGACCTGCGCCACCTGCCGGCCGAACACTGGCCGGAAACCGAAGCCCTGGCGCAACGCCTGTGCATGTCGGCTTCAACCTTGCGCCGCCGACTGGCCGAAGAAGGGCAAACCTATCAAGGCCTCAAGGACAGCGTGCGCAAGGAGTTGGCGATTGTCTGGCTGGCGGAACCCACGATCAGCTTCAGCGAAATCGCCACACGGCTCGGGTTCGCTGACGTCAGTTCGTTCTACAAGGCGTTTCGCAAATGGTCGGGGTCAAATCCGGGGCATTACCGCAGCCTGATTCTCAATGACACCGAGTGAATTCAGCGGCGCAACAGCCAATTCATCCAAGGCGTTTAACGGCTGCCAGTGGTCGGTCCAGGCAGATTGAGCGTGCCACTGTCCACGAACCGCTTCGTGTTGAACACCCCACCCGAGAGCTTGCCGCGAAGGACATAAGGCATGTTGTTGAGGGTTTCCATCTGGCTGATGCCATAGGTCTGGCGGATCACCGAAAACGCCGAAACGCTGACCGGTACGCTGACGATGGTGTCGGAAAAGCGCCCGATCGTACCCCTCTCATCGGTGACGCCAGAGGCGAAGGGCTGGCCGTTGATGTCCAGGTCCAAGGCAACGCCGCTGTAGGTGAGGGTGTAGTCATTGGGGTTCTGCACGCGGATTCTCACGGCAAAGCGCACTTCCATGCCTTCGCCTTGCAGGGGTTCGACACCCACGACGTTGATTTTCAACGGGTCTCGATTGGGCAGCGAGGAACAGGCGCTCAGGCAGAGCAGGAGGGAAATCAGGACCGCGTGGAGGCTGCGCATGGACGTGTTCTCATCTGAAAAAGGCTGAACCGCCAGCGGCTCAGCCCTTGAGCCCACCTAGTGGTTCGACTGTGCAACCACCGTAGCCTTTGCGGGTTCATCCCTGGCGGTCACATCGGGGTTCTGCATCACCTGAAGCACGGAGGCTTCCGGATCGAATTCGTCCTCCTCCAGCTCGATGAACTCCTCGGGCAGGAAGATATTAAGAACGATAGCGCACAGCGCGCCGACGGTGATGGGCGATTCGAAAATGTTGTGCAGGGCCTTGGGCAGTTCACGCAAGACTTCCGGCACGGCGGCCACGCCCAGGCCCATGCCGATGGAAATCGCCACGATCAGCATGTTGCGTCGATGCAGGCCGGCCTCGGCGAGAATCTTGATCCCGGCCACGGCGACGGTGCCGAACATCACCAGTTCCGCGCCACCGAGCACCGGTTTCGGCATCAGTTGCAGTACCGCGCCGATCATCGGGAACAGGCCAAGCACCACCAGCAATCCGGCAATGAAAAACGCCACGTAGCGGCTGGCCACGCCGGTGAGCTGGATCACCCCGTTGTTCTGGGCGAAGGTCACCATCGGCATGCTGTTGAACACCGCGGCCATGGCCGAGTTGAGGCCATCGGCGAGCAGGCCGGACTTGATCCGTCGAATGTACACCGGGCCTTTAACCGGTTGCCGGGAGATCATCGAGTTGGCGGTGAGGTCACCGGCGGCCTCCAGCGGCGACACGAGGAAAATCACCGCCACCGGAATGAACGCCACCCAATCGAAGGAGAACCCGTATTTGAACGGCACCGGTACGCTCATCAGCGGCACTTCGGGCAGGCTGTTGAAATCCACCTGGCCCATGAGCCATGCCACCCCGTAGCCCAGGGTCAGGCCGATGACAATCGCCCCCAGGCGCAGAAACGGCACATCCACCCGGTTCAACACCACGATGGTTCCCAGCACCAGCGCCGCCAGGGCCAGGTGACTGGCCGCCCCCAGGTCCGGGGCGCCGAAGCCGCCGGCGATGTCGGTCATCGCCACCTTGATCAGCGACAAGCCCATCAGCGTGATGATCGTGCCGGTCACCACCGGGGTGATCAGCATGCGCAATTTGCCAATGAACTGGCTCAACACCACCTCGATGAACGCGGCAAAAAAGCACACGCCGAAAATGGTCGAGAGAATCTCATCGGTACCGCCACCACGAGCCTTGACCATGAAGCCGGCGCTGAGAATCACACTGATGAACGAGAAACTGGTGCCTTGCAGGCACAACAGGCCAGAGCCCACCGGGCCGAAGCGCCGCGCCTGCACGAAGGTGCCCAGGCCGGAGACGAACAGCGCCATGCTGATCAGGTAAGGAATTTCGCTTTGCAGGCCCAGGGCGCTGCCCATGATCAGCGTCGGGGTGATGATGCCGACGAAACTTGCCAGCACGTGTTGCAGGGCGGCGAAGACGGTGGCGGTCAGATGCGGGCGGTCATCGAGGCCGTAGATCAGGTCGCTGTGGCGTGGAGCGGGGGCTTTTTCGGAGGCGGTCATGGTGGTTTGCGTGCCAGAAGGCGGGCCGGGTCAGAAAATGGAGGCGCAGGATGCCAGAACCGCCCGGCCACGGCAAAAGAACCTCCAGAACAGCGACTTACAGTCGTGGGGCGAGCACTTCGCCAACGCTGCGGCGTTTGGCGTGCAGTTCGCTGGCCTGGATCAACTGTTCAAGGTCTTCGGGGGTCACGTCATAGAACGCTTCCATGTCGGCCAACGCCAGTTTCAGGTCTTCGGCGGTGATGGCCTGACGGTCGACCGGCGGGTGATCGGCAGGAATCCTGGCCGCGGGCTCGCTGGCGCTCTTGGGGTAACGAACGCGGGTCAGGTTGTTGTAGGCCAGGGCGCACAGCAGCATCGTCGCGGCGCTGAGCATCACCGGCCCAATGGCTTTCCAGTCCATGGCAATGGTTGCCGGATCGGCCAGCACCAAGGTCAGGGCCAACGCACCGGCCGGTGGATGCAGGCACCGCAGCCAGCACATCAGGATCAACGCCATGCCCGCCGCCAGGCAAGCGCTACCCAGGGTTCGGCCCAACACATGGGCCACCAGCAGGGCAATCACACCGGCGCTCAAGTACCCACCGAGAATCGACCAGGGCTGGGCGAGCGCGCCCGAAGACACGGCAAACAACAGCACCGCCGACGCCCCCAGCGGGCCGATCAGGTGCTGGGCCACCTCAATGCCGAACACCTGGCTACAGAGCCACACGCTCATCAGTGTCCCCAGGGCCATGCCGATGGCGGCGCGGCTCCATTCGGTGGGGCGGGTGTTGATGGCGGCGGGCAACCAGCGAGCAAGCATTTCGAGAAGACTCCGGCAGAAAATCCAGGCAAAAAAAAGGGCTTGGCTGGGGAACCCAGAAAGCCCTTGAAGTTGTTCCAACTGTTGGGGGAGGAACGCGCACAGTGTGCCGTCCAATCCTGCTACTGACAAATTCATATTAATGAGCTTTCAGTGCATTAATTTTGCTGTAATTTGCTCCGTCGACCGCTTGTGTAGCACAGCAAACCACCCAGGGCCGCGAGTGCACTCAAGGCATAAAACATCGTCGGCGCCGGGGTGTGCATCAGCATGAAGCCGCAAATCACCGGGCTCAACGCACCGCCAAGGGCAGCAAGGTTTTGCGCGCCGTAGTAGCTGCCCCGCAGTTCTTCCGGCGCCAGGGTGTCGACGAAGAGAAACTCGGCCGGGTAAATGATGATTTCACCGAGGGTGAAGACGAACATCGCCACGCACCAGCTCACCATGCTGTCCGCCAGGCTGAAACCGATCAGCCCGAGGATGAACAGGCCGGTGCCGGCCATGATCCATTGGCGCAGTTGCTCGCGCTTGAGAAAACGCCCGATCTGGTATTGCAGCAAGATCACACTGATGGCGTTGCAGGCGAGCAGGGCGGCCATGATTTCCATGGTGTGTTGGGGATTGCTGGTCACCAGCAGGTACTGCGACAGGTAAAAGGTAAATCGCCCGTGCACCACGGTACTGAGCAGGCAACCGGCGGTGAACAGGATCAGGGTGCGGTCGTTTTTCAGGGTGATCAGGGTTTTGAGGAAACTCTGCCCCTGGCCGCCGACAGGCGAGCGCGCCGGGTCCTTCGCGATCCCGGTCATCAGGAAAATACTGAAAAAAGCGATGGCCGCAGCGATCAGGAAGGGTGCACTGGCAAAGGCCCCGGCAATCAGCACACCGAACATCGGCCCGACAGCGTAGCCAATGTTGGTCAGCGTATAGCTCAGGGAAAACGCCTTGGCGCGTTGACCCACCGGGAGGTTGTCGCTGAGGATCGCTTTCGAACCGATGAGGAACAGCGATGAAGCGGTTTCGGTGACGATCAGGGTGATGGTCGTCAGGTAGAGGTTTTCAGCAAAGGTCAGCAACACCAGGCCGACAGCGCTGGACGCCATCGAGAGAATCAGCAACCGGCGCTTTTCGAAGCGATCGATGATGTAGCCGCCATACAGGGAGAGCAGGGTGGCGACGAACACCGCAATGCCGAGCAGCAAGCCAACGTCCTGCTGGTTGAGTCCCAGCTTGTCGCTGACGAATAGCGTGAGCAAAGGGCTGGTGATGGCGCGGCTGACGACGATGGTCAGCGAGCAGATCAACAGGCGGCGGATGAGGGGGGAGTAGCTGGTCACGGCGCGAATATCCTTATTCAATCGGGCCGGCATCAGCCCGATCGTGAGCGCTACTCTAGCAGTCAGATACGCGGTCGTTGCTACGGGATTTGCTTGAGGTGCCGCAGCACAAAATCATTCTTGTCGAACCGCCCGCCCAGCACTGGCGGCAATGCCCCCGACGGCCGTGCAGACCCAGCGCGGGAGACTGTTGGCGGATGTGAGGGAACAGGCTGTTCAGGCGACCACTGACTCGGCAAACCATTGCTGGTACGGAATCGGCAATTTGCTCGACTCGCCCCGACCGATCGGGAAGTAGGTGAAACCGATGCGTGCCAGACGGTCTGTGTCGTAAAGGTTGCGGCCATCGAAGATCAGCGGTGCGTTGAGCCGCTGCCGGATCAGTTGAAAGTCCGGCGCCTTGAACTGTTGCCATTCGGTGCAGATGATCAGTGCATCGGCACCGGACAAGACCGACTCGGGTGTACCCATGAGCATCAGCTTCGATTCATCGGGATACAGCTTCTGGGTTTCCTGCATGGCTTCCGGATCGAACGCACGGACATGCGCTCCGGCGGCCCACAAGGATTCGAGCAACACCCGGCTCGGCGCATCGCGCATGTCGTCGGTGTTTGGCTTGAATGCCAGGCCCCACAGAGCAAAGGTCCTGCCACGCAAGTCGCCCTTGTAGAACGCGTTGATGCGCTCGAACAGCTTGTATTTCTGCCGCTCGTTGATGGCTTCCACCGCTTGCAGCAGGTCACTGGAGCAATGGGCCTGTTCAGCGCTGTGGATCAGGGCGCGCATGTCCTTGGGGAAACATGAGCCACCGTAGCCGCAACCGGGGTAGATGAAGTGGTAGCCGATGCGGGAGTCGGCGCCGATGCCCAGGCGTATCGATTCGATGTCGGCACCCAGGTGTTCGGCCAGTTCTGCGATCTGGTTGATGAAGCTGATCTTGGTCGCCAGCATGCAGTTGGCGGCGTACTTGGTCAGCTCGGCGCTGCGCAGGTCCATGAACATGATGCGCTCATGGTTGCGGTTGAAGGGCGAGTACAGATCACGCATCACCTCACGCACTTCTTCGCGTTCACAGCCGATGACGATACGGTCCGGGCGTCGGCAGTCGGCCACGGCCGAACCTTCTTTCAAGAATTCCGGATTGGAGACAATATCGAACTGCAATACGCGCCCGACGCTGATCAGGCATTTGTCGATGTGTGCTCGCAAGGCATCGCCGGTGCCGACCGGGACGGTGGACTTCTCCACCAGGATCGCCGGTTGCTCGCGATGACGGGCCACGGCGTCGCCCACCGACATCACGTAGCGCAAGTCCGCCGAGCCGTCGTCCCGGGACGGAGTGCCAACGGCGATGAACAGCACCTGCCCGTGCTGGACGGCGAATTTTTCGTCGCTGGTGAACTGCAACCGCCTGGCGTCAAGGCCTTCGCGTACCAGGCTGGCCAGCCCGGGTTCGAATATGCTCACGTGGCCCTGTTGGAGCAGTTCGACTTTATTCTCGTCAACGTCCATGCAGACCACGTCGTGGCCGACTTCCGCCAATACCGCTGCCTGCACCAGGCCGACATATCCGCTACCGAATACACTGATTTTCATGGGTCACTCCTTGATTCAGGCGCACGAGCAGGTCGGGATATTGATGGTTATGACGCCGAGGAAGAGCAATGGCACGCCAAGGTTTTTCCAGACAGGTCAGCAGACAGGCGACCAGTAGCAATACCAGGCTCATGGTGCCGCCTGAGGAATAATCAAAACCGAGTCAGGATAGGCAAGGTCATATTTCAATTTGTCTATCGTGTTGAAAAAAGCCACATCCGGCCGTTTCAAGCGTCAGGACAATGCCGACGCTGCCCAGTACTGCAACGGGCGCAAGGCCTGAAGAACCGCGGCATGCTCTACGGCAGCGATTTCCTCGTCGCCGATACCGTGCCGGGAAAATGGGAGAAATGCCTGACTCTTGGGCAGCCCTGGGGCTGTAAACGTAAATAGCCTTTACATCATTGTTTTTTTACTTATTAGTTGTTTCACTTAACTGTTTTAATTCAAGGCCGTTTCGTTTGATTGACTTACCTGTATCTGATTCACGTACACCCCTCACCAATCCACTGACCCTGTATCTGGCGCGACTGGCGCCGTCCAGCCAACTGACCATGCGTTATGTGCTGCAGGATGCCGCCGACCGCCTGGGCTTCGAAGACCACGATATCGAGGAAATTCCCTGGCACAATCTGCAGCCAGAGGACGTCATTGCGTTGGTGGCCACCTTGCGTTCGGACGGCTATGCGCCGAACACGTCTTCGCTCTATGTCAACGCGGTGCGCGGGGTGATGAACGAAGCGTGGCGCATGAGCCTGATCTCTCAGGAGCATCTGTTGAAGATGCGTACGGTGAAGGGCATGGCCGGTACACGGCTGTCCCAGGGGCGCAATCTCAGGCGTACGCTGATCCAGGAACTGATGGCGGTCTGCGCTGCCGATCCGCGGCCGCAAGGCCTGCGGGATGCCGCGATCATCGGGATTTTGTACGGTTCAGGGATGCGCAAATCCGAATCGGTGAACCTGGAGCTGAACCAGGTCGACTTCACCGAGCGCAGCCTGCGGGTGACGGCCAAGGGCAACAAGCAGTTGATCAAGTACGCACCGGCCTGGGCCTTCGCCAAGCTTGAAGCCTGGCTCGAGCTGCGCCGTTCGATGCTCAAGGACGGCGAGTCGGACGACCCGTTCCTGTTCAACCGCATCCGCCGTGGCAGCCACATCACCCGGGAGCGCATCACCAAACACGCGATTTACTACATCGCCCGGCAACGGGGCGCGCAGGTCGGGGTGAAAATCATGCCCCACGACTTCCGGCGTTCATTCATCACCCGGGTGATCGAAGAGCATGACTTGTCGATTGCGCAGAAGCTGGCGCACCACAGCAATATCCAAACCACGGCCAACTACGATGTGCGCGATGACAACGAGCGGCGTCGAGCGGTGGATCGATTCGATCTGTGAACGATCACACCTCGCTCAGTACATGGGCATGGCCGATGGTCGAGACCTGAACCGAGCTGCCGGCGGGTGGTGCATACATGCCTGAACTGCGCACCAGCAGTGATCGGCCCGACTGCGCGTTACGGGTCAATGGCTGCAGTTCCACCGTCAGCGTGCAGGTGTTGCCGCTGAAATCCCGATCGGTGACCACGGCCCGGCAACCGCTGGCTTCCGGGTCGCTGGGGAGGATGCTGGCCAGTTGAAGTTGTTCGGGGCGCAGCATGATCTGCGCCGAACTGTTGTTGCGGTGGTTGTTGACGGGGATCCGGCCCAGGTCGCAGTGGGCCCAACCGGCCTCGATGCGTGCGGGCATCACCACGGCATCCCCCAGGAACAGCGCGGTTTGCTCGTCTTCGGGATAGCGGTAAAGGTCCAGCGGATGCCCTGACTGGACCAGTCGGCCATGACGCATCACCGCCAACTGGTCGGCGAACGACAGGGCTTCACTCTGGTCATGGGTGACCAGAATGGTGGTGACGCCCGCGTCCTCCAGCAGCCGTGCAACCATCTTGCGCATGGCGGCGCGCAATCCGGTATCGAGCGCCGAGAACGGCTCGTCCAGCAGCATCAGTCGTGGCTGTTGCGCCAAGGCTCGGGCCAGGGCCACGCGCTGTTGCTGGCCACCGGACAATTCATGGGGCCAGCGCTCGGCCATCTTCGCGTCCAGCGCCACGCTGTCCATCAGTTCGGCAACGCGCTGCTGTTTTTCAGTGCCCTTGGTCGCCAGGCCGAAGCCGATGTTCGCTGCCACGGTCATGTGCGGGAACAGTGCGCCGTCCTGTGGCACGTAGCCGATCAGGCGTTGATGGGCCGGCACTTCGTGGGTGCCGTCGACCAGGGTCTGGCCATTGAGCGACAGGCGTCCGGAATCGGGGAACTCGAAACCGGCAATCATCCGCAGCAACGTGGTCTTGCCCGAGCCGGAGGGGCCTACGATGACCGTGCGACTGCCGCTGGGCACCGAGAGGCTGACGTTGTCCAGGGCGCAATGGGCGCCATAGGACTTGTAGAGGGCATTCAATTCAAGAGTGTTCATCGGCCAGCCGTTTTTTTCGATTGGTGATAAAGAAGTCCGGTCAACGGAAGCGACAGCACAACCATCAATAAGGCGTAGGGCGCGGCGGCCGCGTAATCGATTTCGCTGGTCAAGGCCCAGAACCCGGTCGCCAGGGTGCGCGTGCCGTTCGGGGCCAGCAGCAGTGTGGCGGTCAATTCGTTGGTGATCGCCAGGAACACCAGCGCCGCGCCGGCGGCCGCCCCCGGGGCAGCCAGGCGCAAGGTGATCAGCCACAGTGCCCGGGCTGGCGAGCGGCCAAGGCTGCGGGCAATGTTTTCCAGTTCCACCGGGGCCTGGGCAATGCCCGCGCGCAGGCTCACCAGGGCACGGGGCAAGAACATCAACAGGTACGCCAGCAGCACGGTGAAGGTGGTCTGGTATATCGGCCGGGCAAAGTGGATCGTGACGGTCACCAGTGCCAGCGCCACGATAATGCCGGGCAAGGAACTGGTGATGTAGTTGCAGCTTTCCAGCACCCGTTGCAGTCGACCGGGGTAGCGGATCGACAGCCAGGCAATCGGGATCGCCGCGCAGGTGGTCAGCGCCGCCCCCCCGATGCCCAGCAACAGGGTTTGCTCCAGTGCAGGCAACAATTCGGCCATGTCCCAGACTTCCACGCCTCCGGCGATGAGCCACTTGCCCAGGGTGATCAAGGGCACGCCAAGGGCCAGGGCGCAGGTCATGATCTGCAGCGTCAGCGAGAGCAGGGTGGATACCGGTTTCAGGCGTACAACCCGTTGCTCCCGGGCGCTTCCCGAACCGACGCGGGCGTAACGCGCCGAACCCCGGGCGGCGGATTCGGCCGTCAACATCGCCAGGCAACACAGCGCCAGCACACTGGCCAGCATGTGCGCCGCTGCGCCGTTGAAGGTCGATTTGAACTGATCGAAGATCGCGGTGGTAAAGGTGTCGAAGCGGATCATGGCGTACAGGCCATATTCGGCCAGCAGGTGCAGGCCGACCAGCAAGGCGCCGCCGCAGATCGCCAGGCGCAATTGCGGCAACACAACGCGGAAAAACACTTTCCAGGGTTTGAGTCCCATGGACTCGGCGACGTCTTCGATGGCCGGATCGAGCCGGCGCAAAGTGGCGGCTACCGGCAAATACAGGAACGGGAAGTAGGCGATGACCGAGACCAGGACACCGGCAAACAAGCCGTGAATCGGTGGCACCAGGCTGACCCAGGCGTAGCTGTGAACGAACGCAGGCACTGCCAGCGGCGCGGTGGCCAGCAACGACCACCAGCGCCGCCCCGGCAGATTCGTGCGTTCCGTGAGCCAGGCCAGCGTCACCCCCAGCGCGACGCACAAGGGAATCGTCAGCAGCACCAGTAGCACGGTGTTGGCCAGCAGTTCACCGACCCGAGGGCGGAACACCAGGGTCACAACGGTTGACCAGCCGGTTTGCAGGGACACACCAATAACGTAGGCGATCGGTAGCAGTGCCAGTAATGAAACCAGCACCGACAAACCGATCACCCATACACCGCCACGTCCCGCAAAGACTCCGCGGGAGCGTCGACGTAAATGTGCGGGTGTCGCCTCAGCGACCTCCGCAGGCAGGGTTTCTGGCATCAATTAGAGCAGTCCGGCCTGTGTCATCAGCTCCACGGCTTTTTTACTGTCGAGTTTTGACGCATCGACAGTCGGCGCATCGAGTTGATTCAGAGGCACCAGTTTAGGGTTGGATTCAGCGCCTTTGCCCACGGCGTATTCAAACGACTTGCCGTTCTTCAGGACAGCCTGGCCATCCTTGCCGGTAATGTACTTGAGGAACGCCTGGGCTTGGTCCTGGTGTTTACTGGAAGCGAGGACGCCGCCGCCGGAGATGCTAACAAAAGCGCCCGGGTCTTTGTGCCTGAAATAGTGCAGGGCGGTGTTCTTGCTGTTTTCGCCGGTCTTGGACTGATCCACCAGGCTGTAATAGTGGTAAATCACGCCGCTGTCGATCTGCCCGGCATTCACGGCCTTGAGTACCGAGCTATTGCCACGGTAGTTGGCATAGTTGGTTTTCATCGCCTTGAGCCAATCCAGCGTGGCGGCTTCACCCTTTTGTTGGAGGATGGCAGCGACGATGGCCTGGAAGTCAGCACCACCGGGCGATGCACCCCAGCGACCCTTCCAGCTCGGTGAAGCCAGGTCCATGATCGATTTCGGCAGGTCGGCTTCTGGCAGTTTGCTCGGGTTGTAGACGAACACCGTGGAGCGCGCGGCGATGCCTACCCATTTGCCGTGGGCCGGACGGTAGGCGGAGTCAATCTGCTCCAGCGTGGCCTTATCGACAGGCGCAAACAGCCCGGCATTGTCGACCAGGACCATGGCCGGGGAGTTCTCGGTCAGGAATACGTCCGCTGGCGAAGCCGCGCCTTCCTGCACGATCTGGTTGCCCATTTCGGTGTCATCGCCGTTGCGCAAGGTGACGGGAATACCTGTCTCCTGGGTAAAACCCTCGACCCAGGCCTTGGTCAGGCCTGCGTGTTGCGCGTTGTACACCACGATGCCGACGGAGTCGGCTGCATAGGCCTGGCCAGCGCTCAGCAAAGCGGCGGCCAGCAGGGCCTTTTTCAAGAACGAAGGGATTTTTGGAATCATTCTGTGGGCTGCTCCTGGTACATTTTTTTGAAAGTCATGGGCATAGAAACGCCAGTTAACCAATGCGAATCATTTGCATGTTTTTGAAGTGCGGGAAATGTAGAGATCCAAATGAGAAAATAACGTCAAAAAAACCGTTAATACATGTAATTTTCATTCAGATTAGCAGCACTGTGCCCGCTGTGTTTCGACTCGTCGATCAAACGATGCCGCCGATCAGAATATGACGCTGCCCCGGCTGCCTTTTTGTCGTGTGCCTCGGCGTATTTGACGTTGCCAGTTGCTGCGGGCCGCCTGTCGCGGGGAATGACAGCAGGAAACAGGAGGGACGGATTAACGGCGAACTTGTCGCCGTTAATCCTGGGGATGAATACATTCAGGGCGCAGGGCAGGTTGCCTGTGGTCTGACGGCAGCCTGGCTGATCAGCGCGGCCAGGCGTTTGACGTTGTTTTGCTGGGCAAGCACCAGGTCATCGATGCTGGCACCCGAGGGCGTTTGCAGGGTGCTGCGGCAAATCAACCGTGCCGTGTCGCCGGTGCTGGCGCTGCGCAGGCGCCATTCCACGTCCATCAAGGCGTACTGGCCGGGCACCGAGTCGAAACGCTGCACATCGACCCGCACCGAGTGTCGGCCTTGTACAGGACTGTTGCTCAGTTGATCGACCAACGCACTGCGCAGTTCGTCCACCAGGGTCGCGCCCCACCATTGGGTTTCCAGGATCGCCAGGCCACTGTTGCCCTCGCGAATGACGATCTGCGCACGATCGACCTGGGGCGGCACGCTGATCGACTCGATCTGGATCACGCCGACGGTGGTCCTTGAGTGATTGCCCTCCTGGGCCGGGGTCAGGGTATGGAATTGAATCGGGTCACTGCGGCAGGCGGCGAGCAGCAACATCGCGGTGACCAGGGTGAACTTCAGCGGTAAAGCCATGGGTGTTGCTCCTGTGTTCAATTGCGCGGTGGCCCTTGCAGATCCATGGGGGCGGCATTATTCGGACGACCGCGAAGCAGCGATTCCGGATGCCGTCCCAGGTAATCCGAAAGATCACGCAAGGATCTGGACGTACGTCCCAGTTCATCCAGGGTTAGCCCCAGTTTTTCCCGTTGCGGCGAATCCTCGGCCAAGGTCGAACTGGCCGACTGCAGGGTCGAATTGGCCGTTTCCAGCGTCTTGCTGACTTCCGACAAAGTGGTTTGCACGCCAGGCAAGATCTTTCCGTTGAATTGCATCATGCCTTTGCGCAGTTCGACGAGATTGCCATCGAGATTGCCGGCAATACGCTCGATCGGTAGTTTGTTGATCTTGTCGACCATGGATTCGAGTTTTTCCTGCAATTGCTCGAGGCTGCCGGGAATGGTCGGAATCATGACCGGGCGTGCGTTTACATCGAAGGCGACCTTGTCGGTTTTGGGGTAGAAGTCAAGGGCAATGTACAACTGGCCGGTCAAGAGATTACCGGTGCGGGCCTGGGCGCGCAGGCCGTTTTCGATAAAGGTACCCATCAAGCGTACGCCAGCGGCTTCGTTATCAGGGTCATGATTGAGCGCCTTGAGCATTTTGACATGGGCCTGGCCCAGGCGCTGCGGGTAGATCACGATACCGACGTTGACCGGAAAGGAGCGCTTTTTCTCGTCGTAATCCAGATTGACCGCCACTACCTTGCCGATTTCCACACCGAGGAACTCCACCGGGGCATCGACCTTGAGCCCGCGCAGTGCCTGGTCGAAGCGCATGGCCAGGAACTGCGGCTTGCCGTTTGGCGGGGCCAGGGCGGTTTGTTGGTCGTCGAACAATTCGTAGGCGTACTCTGCGGCAGCAGGCTTATCGTTGGGGCTGTAGTCGGGCGCGCGGAAGGCGATGCCGCCCACCAGCAAGGAAGACAGCGACTCGGTCTTGACCGCAAAGCCATTGGCGCCGACGTTCACGTCAATGCCGCTTGCGTTCCAGAAACGGGTGTTTTCGGTGACGTACTTGTCATTGGGTGCATGGATGAACAGTTCAATGTTCACGCCCTTGCCATCCGGGTCCAGCGCGTAGGCCACCACCTGGCCCACGGGGATCTTGCGGTAGTAGACCGGAGAGCCGATGTCCAGCGACCCCAGGTCCTGGGTGAACAGCGTAAAACGCTTGCCCGGTTCGCCGTAGGTGATGGGTGGCGGATTCTCCAGTCCGATGAAGTTTTTTGCCCGGCCGTTGGCCTGGCCGATATCGGCCCCGATGTAATCGCCCGACAGCAGCGTATCGATCCCCGATACACCGCCCGCGCCAATGCGCGGCCGCACGACCCAGAACTGCGAATCTTCGCGGGTAAAGCTTTCGGCCTGCTTTTCCAGTTTGATGGTGGCGTTGACGCTTTTCTGGTCACTGCTGAGCTCCACATCGGAGACATGACCAATCACGACATTGCGGTATTTGACCTCGGTCTTGTTCGCGGTCAGGCCGTTACCGGTCTTGAACGTGACAACGATGGTCGGGCCCTGCTGCAAAATGCTGTGGACCACCAGCGAAATACCCACCAGCACCGCGACGATCGGGACGATCCAGACCAGCGAAACGCTGAAACGGCGGGTCTTGATCGGCGCCTGCCCGGGGGCTTGTGGCCCGTCAGTGGCTTGTGACTTCATCAGTGACCTCCTCATTGTGTGGGTTTTCCCGTTCTTTATCCCAGATCATGCGGGGATCGAAACTCATTGCCGAAAGCATGGTGAACACCACTACCAGACCAAAAAACAGAATGCCCGGGCGCGGTTCGATGTCGGCCAGGGCCTGGAATTTCACCAGCGAGGCCACCAGGGCGACCACGATCACATCGAGCATCGACCAGTAACCGATGACTTCGACGAAGCGGTACAGCGTCGACCGCTCCTTGCGTGCCCACTCGCTGTCGCGTTGCACGGTGACCAGCAGCAATGTGATGGCGACGAACTTGATTCCCGGTACCGCGATACTGGCAATGAATATGATCAGGGCGATATCCCAGGCCCCGGCTTCCCAGAACTCCAGCACGCCGCTCATGATCGTGCTGTCGGCGCCGTTGCCGACCATCTCGGTGTTCATCACCGGCAACAGGTTGGCCGGGATGTAGAACACCAGGGCCGCGATCATGTAGGCCCAGGTGCGGGCCAGAGAATTGGCTTTGCGCCGGTGCAGCGGTGCACCGCAACGCTCGCATTCGTGGGGCTCGCAAGTCATGTCGCAGGCCAGGCCGCAGGTGTGGCACAGGCACAGGTTGAGCTCGTCGGCGTAAGGAGGCGTGCTCATACAATGTCCCATAGTTCGCGAATGTCGCGCCCGGCGATGCGGATCATCATCAGGCTCAGCGCCGCCAGGGCAAACAACCCTATGCCGGGCAGCACATCGAGCAGTCCGGCGAGCTTGATCACCGCGACCATGGCGCCCAGCAGGCAGACTTCGAGCATGCTCCAGGGCCTGAGGGTTTCCAGCCAGCGCATGCAGAATTTGAATCCGGGCGAGCGTCGCCCGCCGAGTGCAAAGCCCAGCACCCAGATCAGCAGCAGCAACTGGAAAATCGGCGCGATGATCATGGCGATTGCCGCCACCATGGCGATGAAGGTGATAGGCCCCAGGCTCAGGGCCAGCACCGAGTCCCAGAGCGTTGCGCTGTTCTTCACGCCTTTGAGGTTGATGCTCATTACCGGATAGAAATTGGCGAATATCCAGAGCATCAACGCGGTGAAGGTCAACGCAAGACGCTGCTCCACAGTGAGGCCGTTATAGCGCTGAAGCACGCCGCCGCAGCGTGTACACAGGGTTTTTTGATGTTTGGCGAGCGTTACTTTTTGGTACACGCTGTCGCAGTGCTCGCAGATGATCAGCTGATCAGTAGTTGCCATGGGTCAAGCTCGACAGAAGGCAGGAAGTTCAGAGCACTCCCTCAATATAGAAGTGACTCGCAATTGAGCAAATCGAAAGTCGAAACAAGGGGATGGTAGAAGAGGGAATACGTAAAACAGTGTGGGAGCGAGCTTGCTCGCGATAGCGGTGTGCCAGACAACCCAATCATTGGATTTCAGGTCGCTATCGCGAGCAAGCTCGCTCCCACAGTGGTTAGCAGGCGCCCGGCAGGACTACGTCAGCCCAGCATTTCCCGCATCCGATACCAGAACATGCCAAGGGCCAGCAAGGGTGAACGCAGTGCGCGTCCGCCGGGGAAGGTCATGTGCGGCACGGCGCTGAACACGTCGAAGCCTTTGCTGTGGCCGGCATGGATCGCTTCGCCCAACAACTTCGCGCACCAGTGGGTCACGTTCAGGCCATGGCCTGAGTAGCCCTGGGCGTAGAACACGTTCGGGTGCTGGCTCAGGCGCCCGACCTGGGGGAAGCGGTTGGCCGAGATGCCGATCTTGCCGCCCCACTGATAGTCGATGCGCACATCGGCCAGTTGCGGGAACACCTTGAGCATCTGCGGGCGCATGTAGGCGCTGATGTCCGAAGGATCGCGCCCGGAGTAATGGCAGGCACCACCGAACAACAAGCGCCGGTCAGCCGAGAGCCGGTAGTAATCCAGGCCGACCTTCTGGTCGCACAGCGCAACATTGTGCGGGATCAGTTTTGCAGCGGCATCTTGCGACAAGGGTTCGGTGGCGATGATGTAGCTGCCTGCCGGGAGTACTTTGCCGCTGAGCTTCGGTTCGAGCTCTTCCAGATGGGCATTGCAAGCAAGCACCAACGTGCCTGCACTCACAGTGCCACCGGCGCAGCGCACTTGCACCGTGCTGCCATGGATTAACTCCAGCACCGGGCTCTGCTCGAAAATCCGCACCCCAAGGGACTCGGCGACTTGCGCTTCGCCAAGGACCAGGTTCAGCGGATGCAAATGCCCCGATCCCATGTCCACCAGGCCGCCGGCGTACACACCGGAGTTCACCACCTGTTCACGGATTTGTTCTGGCGCCACCAGTCGGGTTTCAAAGGCGTAGCCGGATTCAATCAGTTGCACCTGCTCGGCCTTGAGCGCCTTGAACTGGGCCGGGGTATTGGCCAGTTCGCAGAAGCCCCAGCTCAGGTCGCAATCGATGCCGTGCTCGCGGATGCGATTGGCCACGACTTGCACCGACTCGTTCCCGGCGTGTTCCAGGTATTGCACGCCATCGGCGCCGATGTGCTTGGCGAAACCGCTGACGTCATGGCCGATACCACGAATCAACTGGCCGCCGTTGCGCCCGCTGGCGCCCCAGCCGATCCGTCGGGCCTCCAGCAGGACCACCGAGAGCCCACGCTGGGCCAGCTCGATGGCGGTGTTGATGCCGGTGAAACCCGCGCCGACCACGCAGACATCGGCCACCAGGTCCGAGGCCAGCGCGGGGCGCTGCCTCATGCCCTTGGCGGACGCTGCGTAATAGGAGTGGGTGTGTTCCTTGGTGTACTGATTCATTTGTTGGACTTCACTTTGCTCCACGAACGGGTCATCAGGCGCATGATCGACTGCGGCGGCGTGGTGGAGATGTAGAGTTTGTCGAGGACTTCCTGGGACGGATAAACCTCGGGGTTGCTGACCAGCTCAGGGTCCATGTACTGCTTGGCGGCCGGGTTCGGGTTGGCGTAGCCGACCGACTCACTGACCTTGGCGATCACTTGCGGGTCCAGCAGGTAGTTGATGAAGGCATGAGCTTCCTTCGGGTTGCTGGCGTCGGCGGGGATGGCCAGCAGGTCGAACCACAGGTTGGCGCCTTCCTTGGGAATGGCGTAGGCGATGTTCACGCCGTTGCCGGCTTCCTTGGCGCGGTTGGCGGCCTGGAACACATCACCCGAGTATCCGAACGCTACGCAGATATCGCCGTTGGCCAGGTCCGAGACGTACTTGGAGGAATGGAAGTAGGTGATGTACGGGCGAATGCTCAGCAGCTTGGCTTCGGCCTTCTTGAAGTCCTCGGGGTTTTCGCTGCGCGGGTCCATGCCCATGTAGTTGAGCATCGCCGGGAACACTTCGTCCGCCGAGTCCATCATCGACACGCCGCAGGCGCTGAGCTTCTTGATGTTCTCCGGTTCGAACAGCACGGCCCAGGAGTCGATCTTGTCGATGCCCAGCACAGCCTTGACCTTGTCGACGTTATAGCCGATGCCGTTGGTGCCCCACAGGTACGGCACCGAGTGCGCGTTGCCCGGATCGTTTTTCTCCAGCAGCGCCAGCAATTTCGGGTCGAGGTTCTTGAAATTCGGCAGTTGCTCGCGATCGAGCTTGAGGAACGCGCCGGCCTTCACCTGGCGGGCCAGGAAGTGGTTGGACGGCACCACCACGTCATACCCGGTACGACCGGCAAGCAGTTTGCCTTCAAGGGTTTCGTTGGAATCGAATACGTCGTAGATCACCTTGATCCCGGTCTTGGCCTGGAAGTCGGCGAGGGTGGTTTCGCCGATGTAGTCGGTCCAGTTGTAGACGCTGACCTGTGGCTGGGCCTGGGCAACGGCGCTGAACAGTGCTGCCAGCGCGACCGGGACCATGGATTTCAATAAGCGCATATCGATACCTTCTTGGAATTATTGGATTCTTCAGGTGATCACCTACCTGTGGGAGCGAGCTTGCTCGCGATGGCGGCCTGTCAGTCAACGAAGATATTGGATTCACTGGCCTCATCGCGAGCAAGCTCGCTCCCACAAGGGATGTGTGATCCCATGCGAGAGCGGGTTTTTTAGACGCTGAGCATCAGGAACTCACGCTCCCAGGAGCTGATCACCCGTTTGAAGTTCTCGTGCTCGGCGCGTTTGACCGCGACATAGCCCCGCACGAACTTGCTGCCCAGGTAGCGGCTGATGGTGTCGCATTCTTCCATCTGGGTCAGGGCGTCTTCGATGGTGATCGGCAGGCGCAGGTTGCGACGCTCATAGGCGCGGCCCTGTACCGCAGCGCTTGGCTCGATGCGTTCGACCATGCCCAGGTAACCACACAGCAGGCTGGCGGCGATGGCCAGGTACGGGTTGGCGTCAGCGCCCGGCAGACGGTTCTCGACACGCATGGCGTCCGGGCTGGAGGTCGGCACGCGCAGGCCGACGGTGCGGTTTTCTTCGCCCCACTCGACGTTCACCGGTGCCGAGGTGTCCGGCAGGAAGCGGCGGAACGAGTTGACGTTCGGCGCGAACATCGGCAGCACTTTCGGGATGTACTTCTGCAGACCGCCGATGTGATGCAGGAACAGTTCGCTCATGTTGCCATCGGCATCGGCGAAGATCGGTTGGCCGGTGGCAATGTCCACCACGCTCTGATGAAGGTGCATGGCGCTGCCAGGCTCGTCGCCGACCGGCTTGGCCATGAAGGTTGCCGCCACGTTGTGCTTGAGCGCCGCTTCACGCATGGTGCGCTTGAACACGGTGATCTGGTCGGCCAGGTCCAGGGCGTTGCCATGACGGAAGTTGATTTCCATCTGCGCCGGGCCGTCTTCGTGGATCAGCGTGTCGAGGTCCAGACCTTGCAGTTCGCACCAGTCGTAGACGTCTTCGAACAGCGGGTCGAATTCGTTGGCCGCGTCGATGGAGAACGACTGACGACCGCTTTCGGCGCGGCCCGAACGGCCCATCGGCGCCTTGAGCGGCAGGTCCGGGTCTTCGCAGCGCTGGGTCAGGTAGAACTCCATTTCCGGCGCGACAATCGGCCGCCAGCCTTTATCGGTGTACAACTGCAGGACTTTCTTCAGCACATTGCGCGGCGACAGTTCGATCGGGTTGCCGAACTTGTCGAAGGTGTCGTGGATCACGATGGCGGTCGGCTCGATGGCCCATGGCACCACGTAGACGGCGTCGGCGTCCGGCTTGCAGACCATGTCGATATCGGCCGGGTCGAGCAGGTCGTAGTAGATGTCGTCGTCGACAAAGTCCCCGGTTACCGTTTGCAGAAGGACACTTTCCGGCAAGCGCATGCCTCGCTCATGCAGGAACTTGTTGGTCGGTGCAATTTTGCCGCGTGCAATGCCGGTCAGATCGCTGACGACGCACTCGACTTCGGTAATCTTGTGATCTTTCAGCCAAGTGAACAGCTGATCGAAAGGGACATTCATAAAGACCTCGTTATTGGTTTTATTAACGCCAGGAGAGACCGGTTTCATCCGCCGGACACTTCCCCTGTAGCGCGTTGACGACTATCTTGTGCGAGCCTTGCGGTTCCATCTATCCACTTTAAGCAGCACAAAACGCACCAAAAGAGTGCGTAAGGTCGCCCCATGACAGGTTCCAGTTCCCTCCAGGTCCAAGCGTTCAACACCGCCGATGTCGCCGAGCAAATCCGCGCCACGCCGGGCTGGGTGCAGCAATACCAGCAGATGTCGCCGGGGCACTTCGCGGGTCGGGTGCGTTATCTGGATCTGCAGGGCGTGGAGATTTACGAAGAGTCGATGAACACCCGGGTCGAGCAGAATTTCAGCGCGCCCCAGGGTTCGTTATCGTTCTGTTTCGATCGCGGTGACAACGCGCTGTACGTGTTGAATGGCGAAAGCCGCAACATCTGGATCACCCCGGAGAACTACCAGGAAATCGCCGTGGTGTTCGGGCCGGAGTTTGTAAAGCGCCACAGCCTGGACATCGCCAGGCTTGAAGGGTTGTTCATGGCACCGCTCAACGCCCAGCAGAACGCGCTGTTTTGCCGTTGGCTCAGCGGAACCTTGACGCGGCTGTCGCAGACCTTCGATCCACCGAGCCGCGAAGCGCTGACCCAGCAACTGCTGGAAGATTGCCTGTTCATCCTCGACAACGCGTGTGTCGGCCTCGACCAGGGCGCCTTGCAGCGTCGGGCCGGGGAGCGCTCGATCATGAAACGGGTAGGGGAATGGGCCGCGGACACCCCGGAAGAACATCTCAATCTGCTGCAGTTGTCCCAAATCGCGGGGTTTTCACTGCGTCAGTTGCAGCATGCGTTCAAGACCTACACCGGCATGTCGCCGACCCAGTGGCTGCGCCTGCGCCGACTCAACAGCGCCCACCGCGAATTGCTGAGTCGCACGCCGACGCAAACCACCGTGGCTGAAGTGGCGATGCGTTGGTCGTTCTGGCATCTGGGGCGGTTTTCCAGCAGCTATCGTGCGCTGTTCAAGGAATTGCCGAGCGACACCCTCAAGCGTGCGAGTGTCACGCCGTCCCCTGGTCGCGGCCGACGTTAGAACGTCGGCGGTGTAATCACCCAGATCACCACCGCATCGACATCGCCAGGGTTGCCATAGCGGTGCGGTTCCTGGCTGGAAAAGCTGAAGCTGTCGCCTTCATTGAGCTGGAAATGGCGCTCGCCCACCCACAACTCGAAACTCCCCGAGAGCAAGTAGCCGGCTTCTTCACCGTCGTGGCTGTAGCTTTGCTGGCTGTAGGTGCCGGGCGGGAAACGCGAGTGGAGCATTTCCAGTTGGCGGTTGGCTTGCGGTGTCAGCAACTGGTCGACGATGCCGTCTTCGTAATGCACGTTCAGGCGGCTGTTCTTGCGCACCACGATGCCATCGTCTTCGGGCGCGGTGACCGCTTCACTGGCGAAGAACCACTGGATGGTGACGCCGAGGCTGCGGGCAATGTTGAACAGCGCCGGAATCGACGGGTAGGCGAGGTTGCGTTCCAGCTGGCTGATGTAGCCGGCGGTGAGCTCGCTCTGTTGCGCCAGTTCCGTCAGGGTCATGCCCCGACGCTTGCGCAGGCCGCGAATGCGCGTGCCGAGAAAGTGCGGTTCGGCGCTGCCGGGTGCGGGCTGTGTGGTGCTGCTGTTGCTCATGGTCAAATCCGAACCGGGAGGAGTGGCGCAAATCCCTTGTAGGAGCGAGCTTGCTCGCGATGGTCGCCAACGATAACGCTGGAAGCCTGACACCCAGCGGTGTTCTCGGGTTCATCGCGAGCAGAGCTCGCTCCTACAGGGTTGGTGTTAGCCGTCTAAGCCCCGGAGTATAAACAGCCTTAAAGCTCCCACGCGACTTTAAGGCCTTCATAAATTGCTTCTTCGGCGGTGCGCGGCGCCAGGCAGTCACCGATCCGGCGAAACTCCACCAGCCCTTGCAACTCCGCGCCTAGGGTATCGACCGGCTGATGCCCCTGGCACAGCACCAGCGTGTCGATGTTCTCCATCAGCATCGGTTCGCCACTGGCGGTGTGTTGCAGGTAAACCGTGTTGTCATCGCAGCCATACAACCGCGCATATGGCGTGATCGGCACGCCCAGTTTATGCAGCTCGCCGGCCAGTTGATCGCGCACGTACAGCGGCAGGTTTTCCCCGCAATGGGTGCCGTTGACCGCCAGTTGTACCTGGTGCCCGGCGCGAACCAGGCGTTCGGCGATGCCGGGGCCGATCCAGTCGCAGCGCCAGTCGACCACCACCACCGAACGACCGATCCGTACTTCATCGCGCAATACCTGCCAGGCGTCCACCACCTGCAACTCACCACCGCGCTCGAAGGGTGGCCAGTAGGGCTCGGCACCGGTAGCGACGATCACCATGTCCGGTTTTTCCTGCTCCACCAGTGCCCGGTCGACTCGGGTATTGCGCACTACGCGCACGCCGGCCAGTTCCATTTCCCGCTGCAGGTTGGTGCTGGCACCGCCGAATTCGCTGCGCCGTGGCAGCAATTGCGCGAGCAACACCTGACCGCCCAGTTGCGAATTGGCTTCGTACAACGTCACCTCATGGCCGCGCTGGGCCGCGACGGTGGCGGCTTTCATCCCGGCCGGGCCACCGCCGGCGATCATGATGCGTTTGCGCTGTGGCGCTTGTCGCCGTTCGCCGAAGATCAGTTCGCGTCCGGTTTCCGGGTGCTGGATACAGGAAATCGGCAAGCCCTTGTGGAAGTGGCCGATGCACGCCTGATTGCAGGCAATGCACGCCCGCACGTCTTCGACGCGGCCGGTGTCGGTCTTGTTGGGCATTTGCGGATCGCAGATCAGTGCCCGGGTCATGCCGCACACATCGGCCTGACCACGAGCCAGGATCAGCTCGGCTTCCTGGGGCTGGTTGATGCGCCCGGTGACGAACAACGGAATGTTCAAGCTGGCCTTGAACGTTCCGGCTTCCCTGGCCAGGTACGCGGCTTCGATCGCCATGGGCGGCACGATATGCACCGCGCCGCCAAGGGAAGCCGAGGTGCCGGCGACGATATGCACGTAATCGAGCTGCGCTTGCAGTGACTGCACGGCGGCCAGGGATTCGTCCTCGGTCAGGCCTTCCGGGTCGCGCTCGTCGGCGGAAATGCGCAGGCCGATGATGAACTGCTCGTCGGTCGCCGCGCGCACGGCGGCGATGACCTCGCGCAGAAAGCGCAAACGCTGGTCCAGCTCACCGTTGTAGCCATCGGTACGCCGGTTGACCCGCGGATTGATGAACTGTGCCGGCAGGTAACCGTGGCTGGCCACGACCTCGACGCCATCAATGCCTGCCTGATGCAGGCGGCGGGCGGCAGCGGCATAACCGGCGACGATCTCGTCGATCATTGCCTGGTCCAGCGCGCGGGGCATCACCCGGAAACGTTCGTTGGGCACTGACGATGCGGAGTAGGCCACCGCCAGCAGGCCATCGCTGGACTCCATGATCTCCCGCCCCGGATGGAACACCTGGGACAACACCAGGGTGCCGTGGGCATGGCAGGTTTGCGCCAGTTTGCGGTAGCCCTCGATGCACGCATCGTCGGTGGCCATCAGCACGTGGGAGGTGTAGCGCGCACTGTCATGCACCCCGGCCACTTGCAGCACGATCAGCCCGGCTCCGCCTTCGGCCCGCGCCCGGTGATAGGCGATCAATTGCTCATTGACCAGGTTGTCGGTGGGCATCGAGGTGTCGTGTCCGCTGGACATGATGCGGTTCTTCAGGCGCTTGCCACGGATCTCCAGGGGTTCGAACAGGTGCGCGAAGGCGGGTGCAGAGGTCGTCATGTGGCGGGTACTCCTGGCAGGCTACCTCTGTAGGAGCGAGCTTGCTCGCGATGGACCTGAGGGCGACGCGTTCATCCAGACAACACGCGTTATCGTTAACGTCCATCGCGAGCAAGCTCGCTCCTACAGAGGCATAAGGTTTTCGGTGTTGTTATTTTTATCTATAGAAATTTACCTTCAGTAAAAAATCAACTTGTTTTTTTACTATGCCTTGCAGTAGTTTCGTCTCGAGCCCGCTCCAGGGCCAAACCTCACAACAATAAAAAAGGGCTGCGCGGGCCTTGGGTCCCGTGGCACCTGCAAGAGGAACCACTGATGAAATCGCACAAGCTCAAGCACGGTTTTTATCCCTTGGTGTTGTCCGTGGCCATGGGCCTGGGCAGCGCTCAGGCAGCATCGGACATGGTGGTGGTCGGATACGGCGGAGCCGGACAAAAAGCCCAGGACGTGGCGTTCTTTCAACCCTTCGCCGCCGTGGATCAAAGCAAAGTGATCCAGAGCGAATACAACGGCGAAATGGCCAAAATCAAAGTGATGGTCGATACCGGCAACGTCGACTGGGACGTAGTGCAGATCGAAGGCCCGGACCTGATGCGCGGTTGCGAGGAAGGCATGTACGAGCGCCTGGACTGGACCCGTCTGGGCCATGCCGACCAGTTGATCCCCGAAGCGGCACAGGAATGCGGCTCCGCTGCGCTGGTGTGGAGCGTGGCCATTGCCTACGACACCGACAAACTGGCCCAGGCCCCAACCTCATGGGCAGACTTTTGGGACGTGAAGAAAACCCCCGGCAAGCGTGGGCTGCGTAAACGTGCGGTGTACAACCTGGAATTCGCCTTGCTGGCGGACGGGGTCAAGACCGAAGACGTCTACAAGGTACTCAGCACCCCGCAGGGCGTGGACCGGGCATTCGCCAAACTCACTGAACTCAAGCCTTACATCCAGTGGTGGGAGGCGGGCGCGCAACCGCCGCAATGGCTGACCGCCGGCGATGTGGTAATGACCTCGACCTACAGCGGGCGCATCGCCGACGCCGCGCAGAAAGGCAGCCACCTCGGTCTGGTCTGGCCCGGCAGCCTGTACGGCATGGATTACTGGGCGATCATCAAAGGGTCCAAACATGTGGATCAGGCCAAGCGATTCATTGCCTTCGCCAATCAACCGGACGCCCAGGTCAACTACGTGCAACAGATCCCCTACGGCCCGACCAACACCCAGGCCGCCGCACGGCTGGACGACAAACTGGCGCAATGGGTGCCCACCGCGCCGCAGAACCTCAAGGGCGCACTGTCGATGAACGTCGGTTTCTGGGTCGACCATGGCGAAGAACTCGAAGAGCGCTTCAACGCCTGGGCCAGTAAATAAACACGGACGGCTGGACGTGTCCAAGCGTCCAGCCTTACTGTCTGCCCCAGCCGATCAGCCTGGAGAACCACAAGAATGAACAACATCGCCACCCACCTGGCACCCGAACGCAGCGCCACCGAGCAGCGCCTGCGTGAGGAACTGGCGGCCTGTTACCGCTTGATTGCGCACTTTCGCATGACCGATTTGATCTTCACCCACATCTCGGTGCGCATTCCGGGGCCGGAGCATCACTTTCTGATCAACCCTTACGGGCTGATGTTCGATGAGATCACCGCGTCCAACCTGGTGAAGATCGACCTTGATGGCCACGCCGTGGAACCGTCGCCGTACCCGGTGAATCCGGCTGGCTTCGTGATCCACAGTGCTATTCATGGCGCCCGCGAAGATGCGCAATGCGTGCTGCACACCCACACCAAATCCGGTTGCGCGGTGGCGGCGTTGAAGTGCGGGCTGTTGCCAGTGAACCAGATTTCCATGGAGTTCTATGGCCGGGTCGCCTACCACGACTATGAAGGCGTGGCGCTGGATTTGAGCGAGCAAAAAAGGCTGGTCGCGGACCTGGGCGACAAATCGGTACTGATGCTGCGCAACCATGGTTTGCTGACTGTTGGCGAAACCGTGAGCCAGGCATTCCTGCGCATGTATTACCTGGAAAGGGCCTGTGAAATCCAGTTGGCCGCCCAGGCCGCCGGTGAAGTCGTACTGCCGTCTGACGAGGTCTGCGCGCATACCGAGCGGCAGTTCAATGATCCGGGGCGGCCGTTGGAGGAGGGTCAGCTGGCTGATCCGGATGCCATGCAACTGGCCTGGGCTGCGTTGTTGAGAATGCTGGATCGAGTGGCGCCGGGTTACCGCGACTGATCCAGATCCAGTGTTGTATGGACTGACGCCATCGCGAGCAAGCTCGCTCCCACAGGGTGAGTGGGTGGATGCAAGATCTGCGAACAACCCAGACCACTGTGGGAGCGAGCTTGCTCGCGACGGGCGCGCCACGGTCCCCCGGGCTTACACCCGACTAGAGAAACTGCCCGCTCTTGCTGTACATTCGTTCAGCCCGCCGCTACCCCGCGCGGGCCTAAACGATTGAACCAAGGAGCGTGTCGCCCATGAATCAGGAAGCCCGTTTTTCCCGCATGGAACCGGAGTTGCGCAAAGCCAACCTGATCGAGGCGACGCTGGTGTGCCTCAAGCGTCATGGCTTCCAGGGCGCGTCGATCCGCAAGATTTCCGCCGAGGCCGGAGTCTCGGTGGGGCTGATCAGCCATCATTATTCCGGCAAGGATGAACTGGTGGCCGAGGCTTACATGGCGATCACCGGGCGGGTCATGACCTTGCTGCGTGACGCCATGGAGCAAGCCGCGCCGAATGCCCGGGAACGCTTGTCGGCGTTTTTCCGCGGATCGTTTTCCGCCGAGCTGCTCGATCCTCAGCTGATCGATGCGTGGCTGGCGTTCTGGGGCGCAGTGAAAACCGCCGAGGCCATCAACCAGGCCCACGATCATTCCTATGGCGAGTATCGCGGCATCCTGCGCAAGGTTCTGGCGGAACTGGCCCAGGAGGAGGGCTGGGAAAACTTCGACGCCGACCTCGCCGCCATCAGCCTCAGCGCCTTGCTCGACGGCTTGTGGCTGGAGTCCGGGCTGAACCCCGGCACCTTCACCCCGGAGCAGGGAATCCAGATTTGCGAGGCCTGGGTCGATGGTTTGCAGGCCGGCGGACGACAGCGCTTCTGCGTGCAGACGAGCGACTGTTGATCAGTCGTTCAGCAATCGATACTCTCTGGCGCCGACGCAGGAAAACACTCTAATAAGAAACTGGCCTTCGGGCCTATGCCGGACACCAAGCGATGACTCCTCGGGTATTGATCGTCGATGACGATCCGCTGATTCGCGATCTGCTACACGCCTACCTGTCCCAGGAAGGTTACGACGTCCATTGCGCCGCCACGGCGGAACTGGCGGAAACCTTCCTCGCTAGCCAGACCGTCGACCTGGTGATGCTCGACATCCGCCTGCCGGGCAAGGACGGCCTGACCCTGACCCGCGAGTTGCGGGTACGTTCGGAGGTCGGGATCATCCTGATCACCGGGCGCAACGATGAAATCGACCGCATCGTCGGCCTCGAATGCGGCGCCGATGACTACGTGATCAAACCCCTCAATCCAAGGGAGCTGGTGTCCCGGGCGAAAAACCTGATTCGCCGGGTACGTCATGCGCAAACGCCAGCGCCCGCCATCGCGGCGGCAAAACCGGTCAAGCAGTTTGCCGACTGGGCGCTGGACACCGACCGCCGTCGCCTGATCGATCCGTCCGGCAGCGAAACCCTGCTGACCCACGGCGAATACCAGTTGCTCAGCGTGTTCCTGCGCAACAGCGGCCACACCCTCAGCCGCGATCAATTGATGGACCAGATCCGCAACCGCGAATGGGTGCCCAACGACCGCTCCATCGACGTGCTGGTCGGGCGCCTGCGCCGCAAGTTGCATGACGATCCGGCCGAACCCCAGTTGATCATCACCATTCACGGCGCCGGTTACCTGTTCACCGCCAGCGTGGCGGCCTGAAGCTGATGGCGCGATGGCTTTGCCTGCTGGCGATACTGGTGGCCGGCCATGCCGTCGCGGCGGACAAGGTTCGCTATTGCGATTACCCGGTGTACCCGCCGATCTCCTGGAGTGATGGCAAGCAGGTGCGTGGCCTGGCGCCCAGCGTGGTGAAGCACCTGTTCGGTCAACTGGGGTATGAAGTCGAGATGGTCGTGCTGGGCAACTGGAAACGCTGCCTGCTGGACGCCGCCGAAGGCCGGGTCGATGTGGTACTGGCCTACAGCACCGCGCAACGGGAGCAGAGCATGCTGTTCTCGACGGTGCCGGTATTGCGTGAAGAAGTGGCGTTGTTCGTCAACCGCCAGCATCCGGTGAAATTCGAACAACTGGACGACCTGGCCCGTTACCGCGGTGGCCTGTTGTTCGGTGAGAGCTACGGCGTGGAGTTCGATCGTATGGTCGCGCGCAACAACAATATCGAATGGGTTTCCGACAGCCACCAGAACTTCGGCAAGCTGATTCGCGGGCGCATCGACTTCATCACTCAGGAGCGGCGCACCGGCCAGCTGTACGTGGAAAACCTGCCCGGCGGCCAGGACATCGTCGCCTTGCCCAAGGCGTTGAACGTGGACTACCTGCGGGTTGCCGTGTCGCGGCGCTCGCCCTTGGCCACTCGCATGCCCGAGATCAATGCGCAATTGCAGCGCATGGTCGATGCCGGTGACATCGAGCGCTGGCTCAACGAAAGCGAAGTGACCTACCGTGACATGATCAACCTGCCGGCGGATGCGCAATGATTCGCGCCCGTCCCGGTGGACTGTTGCGACGCCTGTTGCTGTTCATTCTGTTGTTCAGCCTGTGCTTCACCGTGCTGGCCAGCAGCGTGCAACTGTACATCGAGTATCGACGGGAAATGCGCGACATCGATTCGCGCATGGAACTGATCCGCGCCGGGTACCTGGCCAGCCTGGAACGCAGCCTCTGGGACTTGAACCAGGAGCAGTTGAATGTGCAGTTGCGCGGGCTGGTGGACTTCTCCGACGTCGCGCGGGTGCACTTGACCAGCGCCGATTTCGACCTGGTACAGGGCAATCCGGCCCCTGCGGGACCGCTGCGCATCGAGCGCTTTGCCCTGGACTATCAGCCGCCGTCCGGCCCTTTGCGCAACTTGGGTGAACTGGAAGTCAGCACCGATCTGGGAGCGGTGTACCAGCGTCTCTACGCCACCGGTTTGACCAGCCTGTTGTGGATGGCGGTGTTTCTCTGCGGTCTGGCCGTTGCCTTGTCGGGCTTGTTTTATCGACTGGTGACCCGGCACCTGAAAGTCATGGCCGAGTTTGCCCGGCGTATCGCCGCCGGTGAATGGCAGGAACCCTTGCACCTGGACAAACGCCGCGGCAGTGACGAAATCGACACCGTGGCCCATGCGCTGGACGACATGCGCCGGGCGATCCTGCGGGACATCGAGCGCCGGGAAACCGATCGGCTGGCCTTGCAGGACAACCGTGACGGACTGCTGAAAATGGTCGAGCGCCGTACCGCCAGCCTGATGCGCGCCAAGGACGAAGCGGAAGCGGCCAACCTTGCCAAGTCGCGGTTCCTGGCGACCATGAGCCACGAACTGCGCACACCCCTCAATGGCATTCTCGGCATGGCCGAATTGCTGCGCGGTGCTCGGCTGGATGCCCAGGACGGCAAACGCCTGGATGCCTTGCACAAGGCCGGCGAAGGCTTGCTGACAATCCTCAACGAAGTGCTGTATTTCGCCAAGCTGGAGGAGGGCGTCAGCCATCCCGAACCGGTGGATTTCTCGCTGCGCCAGTTGCTCGACGAGGTACTGACTCTGTTGGAACCGCGAGCGCTGAACAACGACACAATCCTCAGTTGCCGCGTCGATCAGCGGATTGCCGAGCATCACCACGGCGCCGAGCAGTTCCTGCGCCAAGTGCTGAGCAACCTGCTGGCCAACGCGATCAAGTTCACCGAAGGCGGCGAAGTCAGCGTCGAGGTGGCGCTGCTCAGCGAAACCGGCGAACAGTTGGGACAGCGGCTGCGGGTCTGTGTCACGGACGACGGCATCGGCATTGCCCCGGCGATGCAGGCGAAGATTTTTGAGCGCTTCACCCAGGCCAGCGAAGAAGTCGCGCAACGTTTTGGGGGCACGGGGTTGGGGTTGGCGATCTGCAAACACCTGGTGGAGCAGATGGGGGGCTGCATCGGCGTGGACAGTGAAGAGGGGCGCGGCAGTTGCTTCTGGTTCGAGTTGTCCTTGCAGCCGGCCAGCGGCGTGGCTGAGGCCCCGCCGGTTCGGGCGGCGGGGCCGGCACTGAACATCCTGGTGGTCGAAGACGTGGCGCTCAACCGCGAAGTGGTCCAGGGCTTGCTGCAACGGGACGGCCACCGGGTGTGGCTCGCCGAAGAAGCGGATCAGGCGCTGCAACACTGCGCGGCGCAGGTGTTCGACCTGATCCTGCTGGACGTGCATCTGCCGGGCATTAGTGGTGTCGAGCTATGCCGCCAGATCCGCCTCAGCGACGGGCCGAACCGCCATACCCGCATTTTCGCCCTGACCGCCAGCGTGCAACCGGCACTGGTGCGCGGTTATCTGGAGGCCGGCATGGACGGTGTCCTGGCCAAGCCCTTGAAACTGGAAAACCTGCGCCAGGTGCTGGAAGGGCATGTGCCTGTGGTCGAATCGCTGCTCAGCGATGACGCAGTGGACTGGCCGCTGTTACAGACCCATCGCAGCCTGCTCGGTGCGCAAAAGGTCCAGGGTCTGCTGGCGGTTCTGCGTGACTCGATCCTGCAGCACCGCGAGGCGCTGAATGAAGCCATGGCCGCCGATGACTGCACAGAGGTCGCGCAACTGGCTCACCGCCTGGCCGGTAGCTGCGACTCCCTGGGTTTTCGGGGCTTGGCCAGCACGTTAAGGGCGCTGGAGACCTTGGCGCTGGCAAACGATGAATCGGCGATCCGCCGCATGAGCCTCACCCTCGATGAGCAATTGCAGCACTCGCTCGATACCCTCAAAGGCCTGTTGCAGAGCTGACGTACAAGTTTGTTACGACTTTGTACAACTTCGATCTTTACGGTCAACGCGAACTTACATGGCTTTCCAATAATCGACGCAACCGCCGCAGCGCGGTCTTCGAAGCTTATTGGAGATAATAATAATGAATTGCCGTAAAGCTGATCCCTCCCTGCGCCGTGACGTCCTGTCGCGCGCTGCGCACCTCTCTGACTGCTGAGGTGCCGACATGAACGAAAACACTGATCACAGCACTGATCGTAAAGGCATCCAGCTGACCCGGGCCCTCAAGAGCCGGCACATCTTCATGCTGTCCCTGGGCGGCGTCATCGGCACCGGGTTGTTCATGGGCTCCGGAGTGACCATCAACCAGGGCGGCCCGGTGGGGGCGATCCTGGCTTACCTGGTCGCGGGTTTCCTGATGTATCTGGTGATGGTCTGCCTGGGTGAACTGTCGGTGCAGATGCCGGTGTCCGGTTCGTTCCAGACCCACGCCACAAAATACATCGGCCCGGCCACCGGGTTCATGATCGGCTGGGTGTACTGGATGAGCTGGGCCACCACCGTGGGTCTGGAGTTCACCGCCGCCGGCATGCTGATGACCCGTTGGTTCCCGGAGGTGCCAATCTGGTACTGGTCGGCGCTGTTCGTGGTGGTGCTGTTCGGTATCAATGCCATGGCGACCCGCGCCTTTGGTGAAGCCGAATACTGGTTTTCGGGGATCAAGGTGGCGGCGATTCTCGGTTTCATCGTGGTCGGTGTGCTGGTGATCTTCGGCGTGATGCCCCTGAGCAGCGGCGCACCGGCGCCGATGGCGACCAACCTGATCGGCGATTCGTTGTTCCCCAACGGCCTGTCAGCCGTGTTCGCGGTGATGATGACCGTGGTCTACGCGTTCCAGGGTTGCGAGATCATGGGCGTGGCCGCCGGTGAAACCGACCAGCCGGAGAAAAGCATTCCTCGCGCCGTGCGCAACGTGGTGTTCCGCGTGCTGATCTTCTACGTGCTGGCGATCATCGTGCTGTCGGCCATCGTGCCGTGGCAGCAGGCGGGCCTGATGGAAAGCCCGTTCGTGCAGGTGTTCGACATGGTCGGCATTCCCTATGCGGCCGACCTGATGAACTTCGTGATCCTTACCGCGATCCTGTCGGTGGGCAACTCCGGCCTGTATGCCTCGACGCGCATCCTGTGGGCGATGTCGAAAACCGGCATGGCGCCCAAAAGCCTGTCGCCCTTGAGCAAGCGTGGCGTGCCGCTGCGCGCCTTGAGCATCACCCTGTGCTTCGCGCTGGTGTCGCTGATGACCAGCTTCGTCGCCGCCGACACCTTGTTCATGGTGCTGATGGCGGTGAGCGGCATGTCCGGCACCGTGACCTGGATTGTCATCGCGCTGGCGCAGTACAAGTTCCGCAAGGCGTATTTGCGTGACGGCGGCAAACTCAGCGACCTGAAATACCGCGCGCCGTGGTTCCCGGTGCTTCCGCTGATGTGCATCACATTGTGCTGCTCGCTGTTCGTGTTCCTGGCCCTGGATGAAACCCAGCGTCCGTCGCTGTATTGGGGCTTTGGATTCATTGCGCTGTGCTATGGCGCGTACTTCCTGATTCATCGCAAGCGCGGGGCGGTGCTGGCGCCGAGCTTGCCGGCTGCATAACACCTCCAGATAACCACTTCCCCCCCTGTGGGAGCGAGCTTGCTCGCGATGGCGGCATCAGGTCCAACATCACTGTTGACTGGTCTACCGCTATCGCGAGCAAGCTCGCTCCCACAGTTGTTTCAAGCGATTAGCCGCTGGTCGCGACTGTCAGATCTGACAGTAGATTGCATCGGAACTCCACAGCCTAATGATGCGGAATTCGTCGGTCTGCCGTGCGAGATTAAAATCAACCAGGAAGGAGCACCCAATGGACAGCAATCGGATCAGGAACGGTGACTTTACCACCGGAAACTTCGAGCATTGGACGGTGAGCGAAAATGACGGGACAGCGAAAGTCGTGAGGGATGGAAGTGGCTACAGAGCCAGAGTCACTCTGGGTAAAGGAAAGCCGGTATTGCTCGAAACAGCGCGCTTCTCAATCAGGCGGCCACAGTTCAAGCTGTCCCTTGAAGTTTCCGTGCCTGAACCCGGTGATGAAGACGCTACCACCAAGTTGTATTGCACGCTCTCCGGATTCGAGCCTTCCCAACCGATGCCAATCATATTGCTCATACCCTTCACGTTATCCGGAACCAGCACAGTATTTGAATACATCGGCGATATGCGATCTAGTGTCACTGAAGTGCAATTGTCTATTGCACTTGCGCCTGTATCTCAACCAACAGCGTTGGGACCGATCTACCTCAACAACGTGAAGTACACAGTGGATCTTTCGGATAAATCGGTCGGTTAAAACAATTCCATAGTCAGTTCCGACAACATCACCCTCAAACCCGGTTACATCTCCTGTGGGAGCGAGCTTGCTCGCGATTGCGGTAAGTCAGTCAACTGTGATGTTGAATTTGACGCCGTCATCGCGAGCAAACTCGCTCCCACATTGGTTTGTGGTGGGCAAAAGATCTGCGACTGACGTCCTGTCGCCAGTTGTTCGAAGTTGTAACAGCACCAACGGTTCACGCTCGCCAATCAAAAAATAATTCAAAAAAAACAATAGGTTAAGTATCTATTGAGCTTGTTACAGCCCATTTCCCCGCCGATTGCCGCCTTACTGAACACTCGTTTAGTATGGCCTCAAGTCGCATCACCTCAGACCAAACACAATAATTCGAGGATTCCCATGACCACTCAATCGTCGCTGCTCAGCCAGGTCGAAGCAGGCGTTGCCTGGATCACCCTCAATCGCACTGCCCAGCGCAATGCGCTGGACATTCCGACGCTGAAAAACCTGCACGGCTTGCTCGACGGTTTCAACGCCGATCCAGCGGTGCGCGTGGTGGTGCTCACCGGTAGCGGCCGCAGCTTCTGCGCTGGCGCGGACCTTGATGAATGGGCCGATGCCGAAGCCCGGGGTGCGTTGGAAACCTACGGCTGGACCGAAACCGCCCACGCCCTGATGACTCGCCTGCACAGCCTGGAAAAACCGACCATCGCCGCCATCAACGGCACCGCCGTCGGCGCCGGGATGGACCTGACCCTGTGCTGCGACCTGCGCATCGCCGGGCAATCGGCACGCTTCAAGGCCGGCTACACCAGCATGGCGTACTCGCCGGACGCCGGCGCCAGTTGGCACTTGCCGCGCCTGATCGGCAGCGAACAGGCCAAGCGTCTGCTGTTCCTGGACGAATTGTGGGGCGCCGACCGTGCCCTCGACGCCGGTCTGGTCGGCGATGTCTGTGCCGACGATCAACTGCTGACGGTCACCAGCGAACTGGCCGCACGCCTGGCCGCTGGCCCGACCTTTGCCTTCGCCCAGACGAAGAAACTCATGCGTGAAGGCGCCGAACGCAGCCTGGCCGAACAACTGCAAGCCGAACTCGCCGCCGGCCTGCTCTGCGGTCGCAGCGAAGACGGCAACGAAGCCCTGCGTGCCGCCATGGAAAAACGCCCGGCACGCTTCATCGGTCGTTGATTCCTCTCCATCTCCCAGAACACGAACAACAGGTAGCACCATGAATTTCCAACTGACCCAAGAACAAGAAATGTTGGTGGACTCGGTACGCAGCTTCGTCGAGAAGGAACTGCTGCCCTATGAAGAGCAAGTCGACCGCGCCGACGAGGTTTCCCCGGAACTGGCAGCGCAGATTCGCGGCAAGGCCATCGCGGCAGGTTTCTACGCCTTCAACATGCCCGAAGAAGTGGGTGGCGGTGGCCTGGACTACCTGTCCCAGGCGCTGATCGAGCGCGAGCTGTCCAAGGTGTCCTGGGCGCTGCACGTGTTTGTCGCACGGCCGTCGAAAATCCTCATGGCTTGCAAGGGCGAACAGATCAACGACTACCTGTTGCCGTGTATCCAGGGCGAAAAAATCGACTGCTTCGCCTTGACCGAACCGGGTGCCGGCTCCGATGCCAATGCGATCAAGACCCGCGCCGTGCGTGAAGGCGACGACTTCATTCTCAACGGCAGCAAGCACTTCATCAGCCACGCCGGCCACGCCGATTTCGCCATCGTCTTCGCCGTCACCGACACCTACGAACACAACGGCAAGAAACGCAACGCCGTGACCTCGTTCCTGGTCGACCGCAACACTCCGGGAATGACCATCCGTCGTGGGCCGAAGTGCGTGAGCAACCGTGGCTATCACACCTTCGAAATGTTCTTCGACGACTGCCGCGTGCCGGCCAGCAAAGTGCTGGGCGAAGTCGGCAAGGGTTGGGACGTGGCCAACGCCTGGCTGACCGCCGGGCGCGTGATGGTCGCGGCCAACTGTGTCGGTCAGGCCCAGCGCGCACTGGACGTGTCCTTGCAATGGGCGGCGGACCGCAAGCAATTCGGCCAGCCGATCGGCACCTATCAAGGCGTGTCTTTCAAGCTGGCGGACATGGCCACGCAAATCCGCGCCGCGGAACTGCTGACCCTGCACACCGCCTGGAAAATGGACCAGGGCACCATGACCGATGGCGAGGCCGGCATGGCCAAGCTGTTCGCCAGTGAAGTGCTCGGCCGTACCGCCGACGAAGCGGTGCAGATCTTCGGCGGCATGGGCCTGATGGACGAAGGTCCGGTGGAGCGCATCTGGCGTAACGCGCGGATCGAACGGATCTGGGAAGGCACTTCGGAAATCCAGCGCCACATCATTTCCCGCGAGCTGCTGCGGCCGCTGCTGCGCTGATCGGCCCGGAGAACTCCCATGTCCCAAACCATTCGTGACAACCTCAAACGCATGCTCGCGCCGCAACACGTGGCGTTCGTCGGCGGCCGCAGCATGGCGCGCGCCCTCAAGCGCTGTGCCGAAGGCGGCTACCAAGGGCAAATGTGGCTGGTCAACCCGCAACACGACAGCCTCGAAGGCGTTCCTTGCGTGCGCAGCGTTGCCGAGCTGCCTTGCGGCCCGGACGCGGTATTCATCGCCACCAACCGTGAGTTGACCCTGACTTGCGTGGCCGAACTGGCCGCCATCGGCGCAGGCGGCGCGATCTGCTACGCCTCCGGCTTCGCCGAGACCGGTGCCGAAGGCCAGGCCCTGCAACAGCAACTGCTCAAGGCCGCTGGCGACATGGCCTTGCTCGGCCCCAACTGCTACGGCTTGCTTGACTACCTGCACAGCTCCGCTCTGTGGCCGGTGGCCCACGGCGGCAAGGTAGTCGAGAAGGGCGTGGCGGTGCTGACCCAGAGCGGCAACTTTGCCTACAACCTGTCCATGAGCGACCGCTCGCTGCCGGTGGCCTACATGGCCTCGGTGGGCAATCAGGCGCAACTGGGCGTGGCTGAACTGATGGACGTGTTGCTCGACGAACCTCGGGTCACCGCCATCGGCCTGCATCTGGAAGGCCTGAAGAATGTGCCGGGTTTTGCCCGCGCTGCGCACAAGGCACAGGAGAAGGGCATTCCGATCATCGCCCTGAAAACCGGCGTGTCGCAGATCGGTGCCGAACTGGCCTTGAGTCACACCAGTTCACTGTCCGGCTCCGATGCGCTGTATGACGCGCTGTTCGACCGTCTCGGGGTGATTCGCGTCAGCGGCCCGGTGAGTTTTGTCGAAACCCTTAAAGCCGCGGCCTGCGGCAATCTGCCGGCGGGCAACAGCCTGATTGCGCTGGCCTGTTCCGGTGGCGACGCCGGGCTGATTGCCGACTACGCCGAACGCAACGGCCTGGGCCTGCCGAAACTCGATCAAGGGCAGGTCGGCGACCTCGCGCAAGTGCTGCCGACCTACGCCAACCTGGTCAACCCGCTGGATTTCACCACGGCGATCTGGGGCGACGGCGAAGCCTTGAACCGCATGCTCGACAGCGCGCTGCGCACCGAAGCCGACGCGGCGATGCTGGTGCTCGACTATCCGTCGGAGTTCACCGGCGAGCGCAAGGAATGCGACCTGCTGCTGGAGTTGTACAGCGCGGCACTGCAACGTCACGGCAAGACCGGCTTTGTCACCTCGGCCTTCCCTGAATTGCTGCCGGCCCATGCCCGTGAACGTCTGCACGCCCAAGGCGTCGCAGCCTTGCAGGGCGTTGAAGACGGGTTGGCCGCGTGGGGCCGCATCGCCGGTTATCAGCGCAATCGCCATGCCTTGCTGGCGCTGGGGGAATCGGCGCTGGTGCCGTTGTGCCCGCAGGCGCTGGAAGGCGAGGGACGCTTGCTCAATGAATGGGATTCCAAACAGGCGTTAAAAGCCTTTGGCCTGCCGACGCCCAACGGCGTATTGAGCACGCCGGACAAGGCCCTGAAGGACGCAGAAACCCTGGGCTATCCGCTGGTACTCAAAGCGGTCAGCGCTCAACTGCCACACAAGACCGAGGCCGGTGCCGTGGCGCTGAACCTCAAGGATGGCGCGGCATTGAGCGCAGCACTGGAGAAGATGCGCACCAGCATTGCCGCTTACGCCCCGGGCGTCGTGTTCGATCAGCTGTTGCTCGAACCCATGGCCAAGCCGCCACTGGCTGAGCTGATTGTCGGCATCAAGCGCGAAAACGATTTCGGCCTCGCCCTGGTGATCGGTGCCGGCGGCATTCTGGTGGAGTTGCTCAAGGATAGTCGCAGTCTGTTGCTGCCGACCACCGACGGCGCGATCCGCAATGCCTTGCTCAGTCTGCGCAGCGCACCGCTACTGCAAGGTTTCCGTGGTCGTGAGTCCGCAGATCTCGACGCCCTGGTGGCCGCGATTCGCGCCGTGGCTGATTACGCCTGCGAAAACGCCGCGCAGTTGCTGGAACTCGATGTGAACCCATTGTTGGTCAGTGCCCAAGGCACGACTGCGGTCGATGCGTTGATTCGCTTCGGCCAGGAGTGAGGACATGAACATGCAAAGCAAAACATTGACCGGTGGCCAGGCCCTGGTGCGCCTGTTGGCCAACTACGGCGTCGATACCGTGTTCGGCATTCCCGGCGTACACACCCTGGAGCTGTACCGCGGCTTGCCCGGCAGCGGCATCCGTCATGTGCTGACTCGTCATGAGCAGGGCGCCAGTTTCATGGCCGACGGCTACGCCCGGGTCAGCGGCAAACCCGGCGTGTGCTTCGTCATCACCGGCCCCGGCGTGACCAACGCCGCCACCGGCATCGGCCAGGCCTACGCCGACTCGATTCCGATGCTGGTGATTTCCAGCGTCAACCACAGCGCCAGCCTGGGCAAGGGCTGGGGCAGCCTGCACGAGTGCCAGGACCAGCGCGCAATGACCGCGCCGATCACTGCGTTCTCGGCCGTGGCACTGACTGCAGAAGACCTGCCGGAACTGATCGCCCGTGCCTACGCGGTGTTCGACAGCGAGCGCCCGCGCCCGGTGCACATCTCGGTGCCGCTGGACGTGTTGTCGGCGCCGATTGCCCGTGACTGGAGCAATGAGGTGGTGCGTCGTCCGGGTCGTGGCCCGGCATCGACCACCGCAATTGATCAAGCTGTGGCCAAACTCAACGCTGCCAAGCGACCAATGATCATTGCCGGTGGTGGCGCCTTGAATGCCACCTCTGAGCTGCAAGAAATCAGCACCCGACTGGCCGCGCCACTGTTCACCAGCGTCGCCGGTAAAGGCCTGCTGCCGCCGGACGCGCCGCTCAACGCCGGCTCATCCCTGTGTGTGGAGCCGGGCTGGAACCTGATCGCCGAGGCCGACGTGGTGCTGGCGGTCGGCACCGAAATGGCCGACACCGACTTCTGGCGCGAACGCCTGCCACTCAATGGCGAACTGCTGCGCGTCGATATCGACCCACGCAAATTCAACGACTTCTACCCCTGCGCGGTGGCGTTGCATGGCGATGCGCAACAAACCCTCAGTGGCTTGCTTGAGCGCCTGCCAACCGACGTGCGCGAGGCCAGCGCTGCGATTGCCTCGGTCGCCGCACTGCGTAAAGCGGTCAAGGCCAGCCATGGCCCGTTGCAATCGATTCATCAGTCGATTCTGGATCGCATTGCGGCGGAGCTGCCGGACAACGCCTTCATCAGCACCGACATGACCCAACTGGCCTATACCGGCAACTATGCCTTCGACAGCCTCGCCATTCGCAGTTGGTTGCACCCGACCGGCTACGGCACCTTGGGATATGGCCTGCCGGCCGGGATCGGTGCCAAATTCGGTGCGCCGCAGCGGCCTGGGCTGGTGCTGGTGGGCGACGGTGGTTTCCTCTACACCGCCCAGGAACTGGCCACCGCCGTGGAAGAACTGGACAGCCCGCTGGTGGTGCTGCTGTGGAACAACGATGCGCTGGGGCAGATCCGCGACGACATGCTCGGCCTGGACATCGAGCCCATCGGCGTATTGCCGCGCAACCCGGATTTCGCCGCCCTCGCGCGTGCGTTCGGCTGCACCGTGACCCAGCCGCAAAGCCTCGCCGAGTTGCAGACCGACTTGCGCCATGGCTTCAAGCGCAACGGCGTGACCCTGATCGAACTCAAGCATGCCTGTGCGCATTGATCTGCATTTTAAGGGGATGAAGCCATGCGCTTTTCCGATCTGACTCAACGTATCGCCGGTGACGGCGCCGCCGCGTGGGACATTCACTACCGCGCCCTGGCACTGCGCGAGCAAGGCGAAGACATTCTGCTGTTGTCCGTGGGCGACCCGGATTTCGACACGCCACAGCCCATCGTGCAGGGTGCGATCGACAGCCTGCTGAACGGCAACACGCACTATGCCGAGGTGCGCGGCAAGCGTGCCCTGCGTGAAGCCATCGCCAGGCGTCATCAACAACGCAGCGGCCAAAGCGTTTCGGCCGATCAGGTCACCGTACTGGCCGGGGCGCAATGTGCGCTGTTCAGCGTGGCCCAATGCGTACTCAATCCGGGTGACGAAGTGATCGTCGCCGAGCCCATGTACGTTACCTACGAAGCGGTATTCGGTGCTTGCGGTGCCGTGGTGGTGCCGGTGCCCGTACGCTCGGAAAACGGCTTTCGCGTGTTGCCCGAAGATGTCGCCGCGCGCATCACGCCACGCACCCGGGCACTGGCACTGAACAGCCCGCACAACCCGTCCGGCGCCAGTTTGCCGCGCAGTACATGGACGGCTTTGGCTGAATTGTGCATCGCCCACGACCTGTGGCTGATTTCCGATGAGGTCTACAGCGAACTGCTGTTCGAAGGCGAACACGTCAGCCCGGCGAGTCTGCCGGGCATGGCCGAGCGCACCGCGACCCTCAACAGCCTGTCGAAATCCCACGCCATGACCGGTTGGCGCGTCGGCTGGGTGGTGGCGCCGCCATCTTTGGCCGCGCACCTGGAAAACCTCGCGTTGTGCATGCTCTACGGCTCGCCGGATTTCATTCAGGACGCCGCCGTGGTGGCCCTGGAAAGCAACCTGCCGGAACTCGAAGCCATGCGCGAAGCCTATCGCCAGCGTCGCGATCTGGTGTGCGACAGCCTGGCCGATTGCCCCGGCGTGCGGGCGTTGAAACCCGATGGCGGGATGTTCGTGATGCTCGATATCCGCCAGACCGGGCTCAGCGCCCAGGCGTTTGCCGACCGGTTGCTGGATCGCCACGGCGTGTCGGTCCTGGCGGGCGAGGCCTTTGGTCCGAGCGCGGCGGGGCACATTCGCCTCGGTCTGGTGGTCGGTGCCGAACCGCTGCGCGATGCCTGCCAGCGCATTGCCCGTTGTGCCCAGGAATTGATGGAGGCCCAGGTTCATGCTTAATCACAAGACACTGTTCATTGATGGCCGCTGGCAAACCCCGTCGGGGCGGGGCATCGCCGAGGTGATCAACCCGGCCACCGAGGAAGTCTGCGGCAGCGTTCCGCTGGGTGATGAACTCGATGTTGAAAACGCCGTGGCGTCGGCTCGCCGGGCCTTCGCTTCATGGTCGCGCACGCCGTCCAGCGTGCGTGCCGGTTATATCCGTGCACTGGCCGATCAACTGCGCAATCGTGCCGATGAGATGGCCGCGGTCATCACAACGGAACTGGGCATGCCGGTGCAATGGTGCCGCTCGGTGCAGGTCGACGGGCCGATCACTGGCCTTGAGCAGTACGTCGAACTGGCGCATCTCATGGACGAGGTGCGCGAAGTCGGCAACTCGCTGGTGATCCGCGAGGCCGTGGGTGTCTGCGCGTTCATCAATCCGTGGAATTACCCGCTGCACCAGTTGATCGGCAAACTCGCCCCGGCACTGGCCGCCGGTTGCACGGTAGTGGTCAAGCCGAGTCAGGAAACCCCGCTGCATGCCTTCCTGCTGGCGCAGATGATCGAGGACATCGGCCTGCCTGCCGGGGTGTTCAACCTGGTCAGCGGTCCGGGCTCGAAAGTCGGCGAAGCGCTGGCCAAACACCCGGACGTGGACATGGTGTCGTTTACCGGCTCCACCGGTGCCGGGGTGCGGGTTGCGCAAGCGGCTGCACCTTCAGTCAAGCGCGTGTGCCTGGAACTGGGCGGCAAGTCGCCGTTGTTGATCGCCGAGGATGCCGACCTGGCAGCGGCGGTGCGCTACGGCGTGCAGGACGTGATGATCAACTCCGGCCAGACCTGCACCGCGCTGACCCGCATGCTGCTGCCGGCCAGCCGCTACGCGGAGGCCGTCGAACTGGCGCTGGCGGAAACGTTGAGTCTGCGCATGGGCGATCCCCTCGACCCGCAAAGCTTCCTCGGCCCGATGTGTTCGGCCGGGCAAAAACGCACCGTGCTCGATTACATCAAGGTCGGCCAACAGGAAGGCGCACGACTGCTGTGCGGCGGTGACACGCCATCGACGTTCGAGCGCGGCTTCTATGTCAGCCCGACACTGTTCGCCGATGTCGACAACCGCATGCGCATTGCCCAGGAAGAAATCTTCGGCCCGGTGCTGTGCCTGATTCCCTACGCCGATGAGGCGCAAGCGATCCAGATCGCCAACGCCTCGCCGTTCGGCCTGTCCAGCGGCGTCTGGGCCGGCAGTGCCGAGCGCGCCTTGCAACTGGGGCGTCAGCTACGCGCCGGTCAGTGCTTCCTCAACGGTGCCGCATTCAATTATCAGGCGCCGTTCGGTGGCTACAAACAGTCGGGTAACGGTCGCGAATGGGGTGAGGAGGGGCTGAACGAGTTCGTCGAAGTGAAGGCGATCCAGGTGTGACGGTTGGCGATTCAAACGTTGTATGCACCGGGCCATGGCCCGGTGTTTTGCGTGGTTTTGAACCGGTAATTCATTAGCTTTTTGATCAGGGGCAATGCAATGAGCGATAACAAAAACAAGATTACTCAAGCGAACCATGAATTCAGTTTTCCGCGTAGAGACTTCCTCAAGTACAGCGCCGCTGCCGCAGCGGTGGCCGGGGCGTTCTCCATGGGCCTGCCGTTTGGCGCCTTTGCCGGGGAGGCCACGCCAAAACCCGGCGGTGTTCTGCGTCTGGGCCTGGCCGGTGGCAGCACCACGGACTCCAAGGATCCGGGCTCCTGGGCGGACACCTTCACCTTCGTCGGCTTCTCGGCGGTCTATAACACCCTGACCGAAATTGCCGTCGACGGCACGGCCATCCCCGAGCTGGCAGAAAGCTGGACCTCGACCCCGGACGCGCGCATCTGGACCTTCAAAATCCGTCAGGGCGTGACCTTCCACAACGGCAAGACCCTGACCGCCGATGACGTGGTCGCTTCGATCCAGCACCACCTCGGCGAGAAATCCACCTCGGCGGCCAAGACCGTGCTGGGTGACGTGGCCAAGGTCAGCGCCAACGGCAGCGACAGCGTGGTGTTCGAACTGCACTCGGGCAACGCCGATTTCTCGTATGTGGTCGCCGATTACCACCTGGCGATCATGCCGAGCAAGGATGGCGCGGCGGACTGGCAGGCCGGCGCCGGCACCGGTGGCTATCGCCTCAAGGACTTCGAGCCGGGCGTGCGCATGACCCTGGAACGCAGCCCCGATTACTGGAAACCGGGCCGGGCACACTTCGCCAGTGCCGAGTTGATTGCCATCGCCGACGGCGCGGCGCGGGTCAACGCGCTGGTCACCGGGCAAGTGGATGTGATCAACAAGGTCGACCTGAAAACCGTCGCGCTGCTCAAGCGCAACCCGAACCTGGTCATCGAAGAAACCAAAGGCGCCCAGCACTACACCTTCCCGATGCTCACCGACAGCCAGGTGTTCCAGAACAACGACGTGCGCCTGGCGATGAAGCACGCGATCAACCGCGAAACCCTGCTGGCTTCGGTGCTGCATGGCTATGGCCTGGTGGGCAACGACCATCCGATCCAGCCTGGCAGCCGCTTCATCAACACTGCGCTGGAGCAACGCACCTACGACCCGGACAAGTCGCGCTTCTACCTGAAAAAGGCCGGTCTGGATTCGCTCAAGGTTCGCCTGCAAGCCTCTGACGCTGCCTATACCGGCGCCGTGGATGCTTCGGTGCTGTTCAAGGAACAGGCTCGCGCCGCAGGGATCGACATCGACGTGGTGCGCGAACCGGCGGACGGCTTCTTCTCCAACGTGTGGATGAAGCAACCGTTCACCACTTCGTTCTGGTACAGCAGCCTGACCGCCGACCGCATGTTCAGCATCGGTTACGCCAAGGGCGCGGCGTGGAACGAAACCCACTGGGACAACCCGCGCTTCAATCAACTGCTCAACGCCGCTCGCGGTGAAATGAACGACCCGCTGCGCCGCGAGATGTACAACGAAATGCAGGCGCTGTGCCGGGACGAGGGCGGGGCGATCGTGCCGTTGTTCGCCAGTTCCGTGGCGGCGCGTTCCAACCGCGTGGTTCACGGCGGGCAGACCGCGCCCTATGGCGAGCTGGATGGCCTGCGGGTGATCGAGCGGTGGTGGCAAGCGTAGGCACTGTAGGAGCGAGCTTGCTCGCGATGGAGGCCAACGGTAATGCGGGAAACCTGATTCACCTCGGTGTCTTCGGGTTTTTCGCGAGCAAGCTCGCTCCTACAGGGGCTGCTATCTGTATTGAGGAACTGCACTATGAGAAGTATTTTCAAGCTGTTGGGGCAGCGTCTGGCGCTAGGCCTGCTCTCGCTGTTCGCCGTCTCAGTGATCATTTTCCTGGCCGTCGGCATGCTCCCGGGCGATATCGCCCAGGCCATGCTGGGCCAGTCGGCCACCCCGGAAACCGTGGCCGCCTACCGCGCGCAACTGGGGCTGGACCTGCCGCCATTGTCCCGCTTTGGCCACTGGATCTGGCAGTTGCTGCACGGTGATCTCGGTGTGTCGCTGGCCAACCAGCGGCCGATCGCCGAACTGGTGGGTACGCGTTTGGGCAACACCTTCAGCCTCGCATTGCTGGCAGCGCTGGTGTCGGTGCCGCTGGCTTTGCTGCTGGGGATGCTCGCGGCGTTGTACCGCAACAGCTGGTTCGACCGTTTGCTCAACACCTCGGCGCTGAGCGCGGTGTCGTTCCCCGAGTTTTTCGTCGCCTACATCCTGATCCTGGTGTTCGCGGTGAAGCTCAACTGGTTCCCGAGCATTTCCAACCTCGCGCCGGACGCCTCATTGGGCACGGTACTGGAGCGTTCGGTGTTGCCGGTGGCGACCCTGAGCCTGGTGGTCATCGCGCAGATGATGCGCATGACCCGCGCATCCTTGATCAACCTGTTGGCCAGCCCCTACATCGAAATGGCCCGACTCAAGGGCATCAGCCAGTCGCGGATCATCTTCCGTCACGCCTTGCCCAATGCCCTGGCCCCCATCGTCAACGTGGTGGCGCTGAACCTCGCGTACCTGGTGGTTGGTGTGGTGGTGGTCGAAGTGGTGTTTGTCTATCCGGGGCTCGGCCAGTTGCTGGTGGACTCGGTGGCCAAGCGTGACATCCCGGTGGTGCAGGCCTGCAGCCTGATCTTCGCCGCGACCTACATCCTGCTCAACACCAGTGCCGATGTGCTGTCGATTGCCAGCAACCCACGCCTGATGCATCCGAAGGGGTAGACCATGAGCCTGTTAAAACAAGTGTGGCAGGCGCCCCTGAGCGCCAAGTTCGGTTTGTTGATGATCCTGCTGTACGTGCTGGTGGCGGTGTTCGCGCCGGTATTGGCACCGTTCGGCGAAACCCAGGTGGTGGGCGAGGGTTTTGCCCCCTGGGGCGGGCAGTTCCTGTTGGGCACCGATAACCTCGGGCGCGACATGTTCAGCCGCCTGGTCTATGGCGCGCGCAACACTCTGGGCATTGCCTTCCTCACCACCGTCCTGGCGTTTCTGCTCGGTGGCTTGAGCGGCCTGATCGCAGCGATCAAGGGCGGTTGGGTCGATCAGGGATTGTCCCGGGTGGTGGACATCCTGATGGCCATTCCGCAACTGATCTTTGCCTTGCTGATTCTCAGCGTGGTCGGCACCACGGCGACGTCGCTGGTGCTGGTGATTGCGCTGCTGGATGCGACCCGGGTGTTTCGGCTGTCTCGTGCTGTGGCGATGAACGTGGTGGTGCAGGATTTCGTCGAAGCCGCACGCCTGCGCGGTGAAGGCCTGTGGTGGCTGGTGACCCGCGAGGTGTTGCCGAACGCGGCGGCACCGCTGATTGCCGAGTTCGGCCTGCGTTTCTGCTTCGTGTTCCTGTTCATCAGTGCGCTGTCGTTCCTCGGCCTGGGCATCCAGCCGCCCACCGCCGACTGGGGCAGCATGGTGCGCGACAACGCGGTGCTGATCACCTTTGGCGACATCAGCCCGTTGCTGCCCGCCCTGGCCGTGGCCTTGATCACAGTCAGCGTCAATTTCGTCGTCGACTGGATGCTGCACAAATCCAGCGGCCTCAAGGAATGCTGAACATGACGACCTCAAAACCTTTGCTGGAAATCCGCAACCTGCACATCGAAGGCCACTACGAAGATGCCTGGCATCCGCTGATCAAGGGCATCGACCTGACCCTGCAACGGGGCGAGGTGCTGGGGCTGATCGGCGAGTCCGGCGCGGGCAAGTCGACCCTCGGCCTGTCGGCCATGGGCTACACCCGCGACGGCTGCCGGATCACCGGTGGCTCGGTGCACTTCGACGGCATCGACTTGCTCAACGCCAAACCTGAAGCCCTGCGTAAACTGCGGGGGCTGCGTATTGCCTATGTGGCACAGAGCGCGGCAGCCTCGTTCAACCCGGCCCATCGCCTGATCGACCAGCACGTCGAAACCGCTGTGAAAAACGGCGGCATGAGCCGTGAGCAGGCCATGCGCGAGGCGGTGGAGTTGTACCGGGTACTGCGCTTGCCCAATCCCGAAACCATCGGCCAGCGCTATCCGCATCAAGTCTCCGGTGGCCAGTTGCAGCGGGTCATGACCGCCATGGCGATGGCCTGCCATCCGGACCTGATCATCTTCGACGAACCGACCACCGCGCTGGACGTCACCACCCAGATCGAGGTGCTGGCAGCCATTCGTGACGCAGTCGCGACCTATGGCAGCGCGGCGATCTACATCAGCCACGACCTGGCGGTGGTGGCGCAGATGGCCGACCGCATCATGGTGCTGCGTCACGGCAAGCTGGTGGAAGAGGCCGAAACCCGGCAGATGCTCGGTGACCCGCAGGAGGACTACACCAAGTCGTTGTGGGCGGTGCGCAGTTTCCGCACCGAACCCAAGGCCTGTCCGCAGCAGGAACAACCGCTGTTGGAACTGCGCAACAGTTGCGCCAGTTATGGCCAGCAACCGGTGCTGCACGACGTTTCCCTCAAGCTCTACCGTGGTCAGACCCTGGCGGTGATCGGCGAGTCAGGCAGCGGCAAAAGCTCCACCGCGCGGTTGATCACCGGTTTGCTGCCACCGACCTACGGCCAGGTGCTGTACGACGGCGAACCCTTGCCGGCGGACTTTCGCCAGCGCAGCAAGGAGCAACTGCGGCGCATCCAGATGATCTACCAGATCCCCGACACCGCGCTGAATCCGCGTCAGCGCATCGTCGACATCATCGGCCGGCCGCTGACGTTTTATCTGGGCCTCAAGGGTAAAGCCATGCGCGCCCGGGTTGCCGAACTGCTGGAGATGATCGAACTCGACCCCGCGACATTCATGGATCGTCAGCCCCGGGAGCTGTCCGGCGGACAGAAGCAACGCATCTGCATCGCCAGAGCCCTGGCGGCCGAACCGCAACTGATCATCTGCGATGAAGTGACCTCGGCCCTCGACCAACTGGTGGCTGAAGGCGTACTGAAATTGCTCAACCGCATCCAGCAGCAACTGGGTGTCGGCTATCTGTTCATCACCCATGATGTTGCTACTGTGCGGGCGATCGCCGATGAGGTATTGGTGATGCAACGGGGCAGGGTGGTGGACCACGGCTCGCGCAGCCAGATCTTCACCCCGCCGCATCAGGACTACACCGGGCTGCTGTTTTCTTCCGAACCGCAAATGGACCCCGACTGGCTCGACCGGTTGCTGGCCACGCGCGCTTCCACACCTTCAACCGATACGCTGGAACAAGTCTAAGGAACCACCATGAAAGTACTGATCGTCCACGCTCACCCGGAGCCGCAATCCTTCACCGCCGCCCTGCGGGACCAGGCTGTCGCCACGCTTGAAGCCCAGGGCCACGAAGTGCAGGTCAGTGACCTGTACAAAATGAACTGGAACCCGGTGGCCAGCGACGCGGACTTCTCGAATCGGGAAAACCCCGAATACCTGGTCTATGCCCTGGAACAACGCCTGGGCGTGAAGAGCCAGTCGCTGGCGGCGGACATCCAGGCTGAGCTGGACAAACTGCTGTGGGCCGACCTGCTGATCCTCAACTTCCCGATCTTCTGGTTCTCCACCCCGGCCATGCTCAAGGGCTGGATCGACCGGGTGCTGGTGTCGGGCATCTGCTATGGCGGCAAGCGTTTCTACGATCAGGGCGGCCTGGCCGGCAAGAAAGCGCTGGTGACCGTGACCCTGGGCGGGCGTGAACACATGTTCGGCGAAGGTGCGATTCACGGTCCGCTGGAGGACATGCTGCGGCCGATCCTGCGTGGCACCCTGGCTTATGTTGGTTTTGATGTGCTGGAGCCGTTCGTGGCCTGGCATGTGCCGTACATCAGTGACGAGGCGCGCCAGCAGTTTCTGGTGGATTACGGGCAGCGACTGCAGCATCTGAGCGATGATCAGCCGCTGGTGTTTCCGAAGTTGGCGGAGTTTGATGACAAGCTCTATCCGCTGACAACCAATGCCTGATTAACACCCTAAACCCTGTGGGAGCGAGCTTGCTCGCGATGAGGACATCAGCTTCAACATCTATGTTGACTGAGCCACCGCCATCGCGAGCAAGCTCGCTCCCACAGGTTTTTGGTGTGTGCCAGGTATTCTGCAGCCTGCGTAGGGCGTCTTCGGATGCGCCGGGTTCCTGGGCCGGTCTACCAACCTGCGTATGGCCACCACCCCTCGTTTGGTATTGGCAGTGAATCGGGCGCTGGATCGGCTCGATCCGGCTGAGTAACCGCACATCCGCAGATCACCAATAGACCTGCAGGAGCGAGCCTGCTCGCGATATCGGCCGTACATTCGACATTTATGTGCCTGATACACCGCCATCGCGAGCAGGCTCGCTCCTGCACAACGTCCACCGCTTGTACGGAAGTCCTTCTGTTCGGGGCCGTTGAACTACACTTTTCAGGTGCTCCACCCGATCGGCAGGCGACGCATGGCGCCGCTTGCCGCCCGCCAGTCGACCCAAAGGCTTGCCCGTTGTGGCAAGCCTGTCGGAGGTCATCATGAAACGATTTTCACCGGTCAGCCTGTGTATCGCATTGTCGATTTTGAGTGCCCCGGGTTGGGCGCAATCGGTGGTGCCGATGAAAGGGCAAAGTTCGCAACAAACCCAGGCCGACATCAACGAATGCAACAGCATCGCCGCTAGCCAGAGCGCCTCGACGGCTTCCACGCCTTCCGGCGGGAGGATCAAGGGTGCTGCTGCCGGGGCCGCCGCCGGCGCGGTCGGGGCCCAGGTGCGCGGCAATCAGCATGACGAAGCTTATGATCGTGTCGACGATGACAGGAAACAGGACTATCGCCAGAACCGCGCCAAGGAGACGGCGGCGGCCGGCGCCGTGGTCGGTGCTTCACGTCAGCGCCAGGAACGCCGGGAGCAATCGAAAACCACGCAGGCGAACACCACGACGGCCTACACCAGCTGTTTGCAAGGCAAGGGTTATCAGGTCAATCCTTGAATCAGGTATGGAACACACTGTGGGAGCGAGCTTGCTCGCGATGGCGGCGGCACATTCGACATCCCGGTGTCTGACCTATCGCTATCGCGAGCAGGCTCGCTCCCACAGGGATCTTCAGTGTTTCAAGAATTCGGTCAAGAGCACAATTTCCGGGGCTTGAGCTCGCTGTTTCAAAAAAACAGACGGATAAGGAAACGGCCTGTAGCTCCAATCTGACAACCGTTCATCGGTGAACTACGCTGCGATACGTACTCTGAATTTGAATTTCGTGACGTAAGGATCTGACACATGCGGAGCAGGCTGCTCACTGTATTGTTTACTGTTTTCGGGATGTTTTGGTCGGTGCAACTGTGGGCTGAAGACGCCCCGAAAGTGGTCGATGCTCCCGTTGAATTGAAAGTGGCCAACCGCAGCATCATGGTGTTTCGCGCGACCATCCTCGGTGAAGCCCCGGCCTCGCGGGTCAAACGGGCGAAAGCGGTGATCGGTGAGGCGCTGGATGACGCCGACGACCTCAATGTCACCCTCGACCCGATCATGAAAAGCTACATGGTGCTGCTGGGGTCTCGCCGTGCTTTTATCGTTTCGCCCAAGGATTTCGACGAGACCGAATTCGACTCGGTGCAACTGGCCGCCGAAGCCGCGGCCGACAGGCTGCGCCAGGTCGTGGCTGAAACCCGGGAAGCCCGTAGCCTGCAGTTGATCCTGCGTTCCGTCGTCGCCGCGTTGCTGGCCACCGGCATTTACATCGCGCTGCTGTTCGGCATGTCGTACCTGCGGCGCAGAGTGCTGCAGAAACTGCCTGAACTGATGCATCGGCACACCCAGGCGCTGAAAGTCGGAAAGGTTCCGCTGATCGACGCCAACTTCCTGTATCCATTGGTCAGCCGCGTGCTGGAGTTGCTGCGCTGGGTCATCGTGCTGCTGCTCTCTTACGAGTGGTTGGGGTTTGTCCTGTCGCGGTTTCCCTATACCCGGCCTTGGGGTGAAAGCCTTAACAACTATCTGCTGGAAGTCGCCGACTATTTGCTGCAAGGGATTCTAGGGGCCATCCCCGGGCTCGGCGTGGCGCTGGCGATCTTTTTCATTGCCCGTGGCGCGACAGCGTTCTCTCGCCGGATACTGCGGCGCATGGCCACGCCCGGCACCTTCAACTGGCTGAACCACGAAACCCTGAAACCGACTCAGCGCCTGACTTCGCTGGCGATCTGGTTGTTTGCCCTGGCCATGGCTTATCCCTACTTGCCGGGTGCCGGTACCGATGCGTTCAAAGGCTTGTCGGTGCTGGTCGGCCTGATGATCTCCCTGGGTGCTTCCAGCGTCGTCGGGCAGGCGGCGGCCGGATTGATCCTGACGTACACCCGAACCCTGCGTCCCGGTGAGTTCGTGCGCATTGGCGAGCACGAAGGGACGGTCACTGAACTGGGCATGTTCACCACGAGCATCCGTACCGGCCTGGGCGAAGTGCTGACCCTGCCCAACTCGATGATCACCGGCACGGTCACCAAGAACTACTCACGGGTCGTACAAGGCCCCGGTTATGTGGTCGACACCGTAGTCACCATTGGCTATGACACCCCCTGGCGGCAGGTCGAAGGGATGTTGCTGGAAGCCGCCAGACGCACGCCCGGCGTCCTCGAAACCCCACCGCCGCAGGTGTTCCAGACGGCATTGTCGGACTTCTACCCGGAATACCGGCTGGTGGCCCAGGCCATACCCAGCCAGCCTCGACCGCGCGCCGTGCTGTTGAGCATGCTGCACGCCAACATCCAGGACGTGTTCAATGAGTACGGTGTGCAGATCATGTCGCCGCACTATCTGGGCGATCCGCCACAGGAGAAATGGGTGCCCAGGGACAAGTGGTACATGGCACCTGCGCAGGAATCGAAGGAGACGTTGAAGTAATGGCAGGGTGGGGTAGGTAGGGCGAAGACGAACATTGTGCAAGGGGCGATGAGCGACCCGGGGGAGGCCGCTCAGTTGTAGCGGTGTCAGAAAAGCATGTAGGCGGATGCAGTCGTCTGATTCAGGTCGATCTCTCCGACCTCCAGAACTTCGTATTCAGCGCGCAGGCCGATGTTGCGAAAGACATCGAACTCGACGCCGACGCCGTAGGTCAGGTCAACCCCGGTATCGTCGTCGGTGGCATTGCCGTCGGCGTCCCAGGCGTGAGCACCGACACTGCCGAATACCCGCAACCGATCGCCCAGCGGAAAGCCGACATGGGCGGCAGCCTGAGCCGATTTACCATCGAAATCGACATTCTTGTCCTTGAATTGACCCAGGTCGACGTAGGCCCCCTCGAAGGCCAGGTAGCTATTGACGCGATACCCGGCATAAACCTTGTAGCTGGTGTCGTCGTCGTCCAATCTGGATTCGTCGGTCTGTATGCTGCTTACGCCAGCTCCAAGATATAAACCTTTGTCATCAGCGAGCGCCTGAAAAGACAGCAGCGATAGCAGTGAAGCGAAGCCAAGGTTTCGAAGTAGCATGGGTGGTGGAGTCCTTGTTCAGGTTTGTCTGGTGTTAGGGTTCGGCGAGCATTTGAGGGGCCATGAAGGGTTAATAAAAATCATTGATTGATATTTTTGAGTCGTAAGGCGGGATGTTTTCCGGACATTGAAAGTAGCGTCTTGCCAATGCTTGAATTGGCAGCGCTTTGGAGAACAACCAGCCTTGCGCCAATAGAACCCCCTCCGAGACCAGATGCGGCAGTTGCTCCTGAGTCTCGACACCTTCGGCCACGACCTTGAGTCTCAGCGACCTGGCCAACTGGGCAATGTGGCGCCACAAGGCATCCTTGGCCGCGATCTTGTCGTCGGCGATGAATGAGCGATCTAATTTCAGAATGTCGAAAGGCACTGAATCGAGGAGCGAGAGGTTGGAATAGCCGATACCGAAGTCGTCCACGGCAATGCGATGTCCGCACGCACGAAGCCGTCGCAATTGCAGGGCGGCAGGCTTCTGATCGATCAGGGTCCTTTCGGTGATTTCAAAAGCCATGGCGGACACTGGCATGTTGTAGGTTGCCAGCACGCTGGCCACATAGTCTGGAAAACTTGGGTCCTGAATATCCTGAGCGCAAAGATTGACCGTAATGTAGAAGTCCTTGCACGCCCAAAGGTAGGTGCTGTAATCCTCCGCCACTTGTCGAATCACCGAACGCGTAAGTATGCGGATCAAGTCGGATTTTTCCGCCACCGCAATGAAAACATCCGCAGGCACTTGGGTGCCGTTGTCGTTCCAGCGAGAAAGTGATTCAGCGCCCACCAGATAGCCCGTCGTCAGGTTGACGATAGGCTGGTAGTGAACATCCAGCCTGTTGGCTTTCAGGGCATTGCGAAGCCGTACGGCGGTAGAGGTGTAATGCCGTTTGACACACCATGCGAGCAAAAACAGCGCTGCGAACACGCAGACAAGGCCAATGAATAATTTGAATTTGAGACTCGTCAGGTAGCTCAACGGAAGAGAAATGACCGAGATCAGTTCATTTCGGTTGCCCGCAAAGGCGATGAGGACCTTGTCTGCTGAGGTAACCAGTTCTTCCAGGTGGAACGGTTTCTGCACCGTCAGCGGTTTGTGGCCCGTAGAGGCAATGGGCACTGCGCCGCCGGGGCCGATGAGGTCCAGTTGCAGGTCCCTGGGAAACTTCAAGTTGTCGAGCAGGAGCTTCTTGTTTGCCCAGACGTAGGTTGACTGTTCCGACACAATGATAAAATCGGAGTCCGCAGAAACCGTGTGGCCAGCATCCACCCAGTAGGTTCGCTTTCCAACGGAAAACTTGCGCTTGTCGCTATCGGCCAGTATCGAGGGAGGTGCTTGTCCGTAGGAGGAACAGATCTTGCCATTGGGCAACTGGATTGCCGCTTGATCAACAAATCGCAGGTTCTTGACCAGGTCAGCCAGTTGTGAGTATTGCTCTATGGAGCATTCCTGACCCGAGCGATCGAGATCGCCGAGGGTTTCCAGTACTTTGTCGATCTGCGCATTGGGCTCCACTTGAGCAGCACGCAGATCGGCATAAACGTTATTCAACTTCCGTGCAACGAATTGATCCGCCAGCCCTCCAGCACAGAACCATGCGGCCCAACCTGCGGCAGCAATCAGACATACAGTGACTGCGTGCCTTCCAAGTAACGCTTTATATGCGGCAACCATCGAAAAACTCCGAGGTATCATTAATTCACTGTGCTTTCTGTCGTCACGGATTAAGCGACTTCAGTACCAGTCAATTACCCAAGCCAACAAGATGCCGCTGACATAGACGGTAATACACAGTGCGATTTTCTGCTTGAGTGGCAGTGTGTTTATTCGATGATGCATGCTTATCTCCTTGAGTAGGCAAATAAGCAATTGTGGAAACTTGTGGTTAATCAAGGGAAATCATTAATCATCATTTTCGGGGCTTTGATAAACACCTGTTAACGATAATTTCTATCCCCGACGACCTGGTTGTAAACAGATGTTGTCGTGTTCCTTGGCCTGGCCGAGTTGCGCTTGGCCGTTTCCGACGGCGTCTCTCCGTAAGCCAGTTGATAGGCCTTGGAAAACCGGCCCAGATGGTGAAAATTCCAAAACATCGCGGTTTCTGTGACGGTAGGCCACGTTTTATTGATCAGGTCGCGACGGGCGCTTGCGAGTCTCAAGTTTCTGATATAAGCGATTGGCGATATCCCGAACGTTTCAATAAAGCCAAAATGCAAAGTGCGTGTGGTGGTTTCCAGTTGCCTTACCAGCGATTTTATAGTGAGCGTTTTTTTTGTGTTTTCATGAATGTACTGTATGGCTTGTATCGCCACCTTTCTTCTTGTCGGAACTTTGCGGCTGAAGCGGCCAGCGGGCGTCAACGACTGCAACAGAGAAGCGAGTACCGCACTTTCAATCGCCGAACCCTCTGTTTCGCTGCGCTGTGCTGAAGCTGCGTCGTTGATGTCGACACAGCAAGCGCTGATGGCTTGAATGGCCGATTGTATGAATTGAAAGTTTTCAGCCTGGAAGCGGTGTTGTGTTCTGTTCGCAAGGATATCTATGACAGAGTGATGTTGGCGGCACCGCTCATAGTTTTCCAGTGTCGTGGTGATGGTGAAAAGTGTTTCATTCGGTTCGCAGGTGTAATGCACCGATTCATCACTGTGCAGTACGATGACTTCGTCAGGCCGTAGTTTTTGATTGTTTACGACGGGTCGGCCAATCGGTGCCTGGGAGATGGCGAATGTCACGAATCCGGCAGGGACAGAACTGACCAGCGTCACGGATGAGTCGAACTCAAGGCGACTGCACTGCAGTTGCGGACTGTGAAAGAGTTTGTGTTGCCGAATGCGCGCTTCATGCTCGGTCGGAATAAGGCTCATTTCCCATTTGCCTATTGTTCTATTCAGTTGGCTCGGCAAGGCAGAGGACAAATGAAAGATCTCGTCGGGCGGTGCGATACTCATGAAATTGAAGGCTCATCTGTTAAATGATAAGGGTCAAGCCTGACGGGCAGTCATGGAGAAGATGCGCGATTGGGCGTTCTCGCTGTCGGTGAAATCGACCCCACTGTCATTGGCTTTGAACGGGTTTTCAGAGTCCCCGGATCAGTTCCAGTTCCGCCGAAAATGCGTACTTGCTGTCCAACGGTGAGTCGTCCATGTGTTGAACGTTGCGCGGATCGATTTTCGAACTGAAGATCTGCGATTGGGGTTTCATCGGGTCAATGGCTGCTGCTGTAAAGGCGTAAAAGTCGTCAATACGATAACCGTTTTTTACCTGATAGCCAGTTTTCACAGTAGTTGGGGCCTTTTTGTTGGTTTCGACACTCGTCAATTTGGCACTGTAGACACCCTTGTCGTCGGCCATGGCCTTGAGAGAAAGCAATAAACCAAACGACACGGTGACGAAGTTTTTCAGTAGCATCGAGGCGATTCCTTATTAACAGTTTATTCAGGCAGCGCAGAATGTCAGCTGCATCTCTGCCACGACTTGGGCTGCAAATAATCTCACTTCGATGGTGCCTGCCAAAGTCAATAACTCATATTTGCCAGGTCGTCAGAAGAGGCCAGTCAGCGTTTGCCCGCCCCTCATAGAAGTATGAGCGAACTGGCGTAGCTCATGCCTGTGTCACTTTGTGGTGGGGCGGGGAGAGTAGAATCACTGCTCTGCTCGTCTGTATGATACTCATTCTCACTGTAAATCTTCAGATGCGATAGTTTCTGGCTGTCATCCGGGCTTGTTTCAACCTCATAATATTCAATGGTCGTGCTTTCGACGGAGTGCTCGTCGTGCGCCAACGAATAAAGTGGAATGGCAGACAGAAACAAGACCCCCAGGAATTTGAAAGTCGTCGATTTATGGGCTCGCAGGAAATGCATGGCGTTCACTTGATTCCCTCTGTAGGGCATTGTCCCGGACGAGAATCAAGCGGGCTCGATTCCATGGATTATCGAGGAGGGATTTTTGGCGGGGGAGACGTTTGATTCAAATCAATAAGTATTATTTTTGTTTGAAAATTCTTTGATGTGAACCTTTGCCAGACGGGTGTCGAGCCCGTTCGGGAGGCCGATTAATGGTTCATGCAGCGCAAACGGCCAAGTTCATGGATGTAAAAACACACCGCGTTTTTATCCTGGGTCGGGATCAACTCGTAGTTCAGAATGGCGCCTTCTTGCAAGACGTATTGACGTCTAAAGAACAAGTCAGGGGTCTTTTCAATGGCAAAAAGTTCATTGTCCTGGCTGAGCTTGATGTTGCTGACTTTGATCTCGACGTGTTTATTGGTTTCTCCGATTATGTTCGCTGAGATGGTCGCGTTGCGGATTTTCCCATTCAGGCTTTCCAGCGTGGTCCCCGTGAGCCTGCCATGCCCGATAGTGAGGTACTCTTCGGTGTTGAGTTGGTTGAGATCTTCCAGCCATTGTCGGGATTTTGTCTGGTAACTGATATTTTCCATGTAGTGCGAAGGTGAGTAAACGAAAGAGAAAATGCACAGTGCATTGATCAAGCCTATAAGAGGCCAGTGAACCGCTTGCGAAATTTCAAATTTCATAAAGTGACTTCCAGACATTGACGAATCATCAAGGCGAGGTCCCTTTCGCTGCTGTTCAATTGTAGATTTGCAGTGCTTAGATCCTGGCGGATGCACGAAACGGAATAATTGGCTTTATACAGGTTGATCCAGACCTGGCCCTTCAGGTTTGGTGGCAGCTGTTCGGTTTGTTTGGCCGACAACTCCATCAGCGCTTGCGCCTCGGCAAGATCACTGCCTACGGCGTGTATGACCAGCCCATTCTTGTCGGTACTGGAAATTTCAATTTTTGGCGCGTCGAAGTCGAATTGAAAAACAGTAAAGGCAACGACTGCCAGCGTAACGATATAAGCGATCAGCTGGGCTTTTGTAATGCGCGCGGATTCATTGGTTTTACCTGAGGGTGCAAGCAGCCCGTCACTACCAGCCGGCGGTAGTTGCTCAGGGATGGGGGCGGGGGGCTGCGTTGTTTCCTCCCGGGGTGCCGGTACATCTGCTTGTGCATCGACGACACATTGCCGGTTGAAGCAATACCCTCGTCGAGGAACAGTCATCAAGATCTCGTGATCCCGGCTGTCATTGAGAATATTGCGTAGTGAGAAAACCGTTTGATTCAAACTGCCGGAGGCAACCACGCGGTCATTCCAGGTGTAGTCGATGATTTCATCGCGGCTTTTAGTGACACCTGGCTCCATGAGCAGCAGGTCCAACAGGCGCGACTCAGCTCTACCTAGCGTGGAATTCTGTACATCTCCATGGGGTGTTGTAATGGAAAGCATGGCGCTGTCCGGGTCGAACACCGCGACGGCGCCATTTTTCAACTTGAAGGTGTAACTCATAGAAATCTTCCGTTCAGGCGATGCTGGCCTGAGTATAGGGGCCGGATTTGGCTCGGTACATTCTGGTCTGGGAAGTGAACGAAGATGAGGGCCCAGCGGAAGGTGCACTGTGTGTTGCATTTACGATGCTGGATTGGCTCGTTTCAGAGGCGTGCAGTTCGGCAAACAGCCCTGTCTGTCAGAGGTATCCGTTCAATCATACAAAGGAAAAGCATTGCTGGATGACCCATGGTTTTCGATTTGGACACCATGAATAATGCTTGGAATGGATTAACTGCGCTATCCGAAAACTGCAAGCTCGGGCAGGAGGGGGGGAGGGGCGCGGCCACCCCTCAATGAACTAACCTCGCTGTTGCGCCAGGTTTCTGTATCAGCCTGAACTATCAGGATACAAATCAATGATGGTGTTCTTGTGCACTTGGCTTGTGAAAGATTATTTTTGATTCTTATTAGCTTTTAACCAGGGACGTTACCGATTTAAATGGATCTCGAGGAACGTTGCGTGTTCACGGTTTGTTTGTCGCGGCGTCAACGATCCTCACCTCTCGTTCTACGACTTTGCCCCGAGTCCTTTCATGAAGGGCCCGGGGCTTTTTTTGGTTCTTCACGCCGTTGTCGTCATCGATCAAGGCAAAACATCGTAGCCACGTTGTTGCAGGCAGCTGCTGTAGACGGAGTTGTTGGCGGTGATGCTTTGTTCGCTCTCACTCAGATTCTCCCGGCGCGCCTGGCGTTGCCTGGCGCCCCCGACGACGACGCCGGCAGCCGCGGCACTGCGTGCGTGGTTCTGGCGATAGTCTTGGCGGGTATCGTCGTCGATCTGGTCATAGACGTTTTCATGTTGGCGGCCCCGAACTTCCGCCGCCGTCGCACCGGCTACCGCAGCGGTTGCGGCGCCCTTGGCCCGACCACCGGAGGGCACGGTGCTTTGTACCGGATGCTGCGCGTTGGCCTGGGATTGGCAGGCACTGGTGTCCTGCTGGATGGTCTGGGAGGTCTGACCTTTGAGGGGAATCACGGTTGCCGCCAGGGCGCTGGTGCTCAGCAACAGCATCAGGATCGCCAGGGTATGGGCCAGAATTTTCATCATCGAGTCTCGCGTCAGGCGTCGGCACGGCTAACGGTTTGTCAGAGGGAAAACGCGGCGTGGCGCCACGTTGAAACCCCATGCCGGTCTGCTCGCGATGCCATCCAATGCCGGTGGACGGCAGGCACTTTCACGCTTGCGATGGGGTTTGCTTGAACGTCAATGCTTGAGGAGCAGGGCCTGCATATCGTCTGACATGCCTTTGAGTGCAACCTTGAAGTCATTGGCAACAATCGGCTGCTTGGCATTCTTGATGGTCTCGCCGAACACCTTGCGCACGATCTTCGCTACCGGCAAACCGGTTTTGGCGTCGATCAGGTTGGCTTCGATGTACATCTCGGCGGTCTGGTCCCGGTGCCCGGTGGCTGCTTGTGTCGCCCCGACAATGGCCCCGATTGGTACGACTTCATACCAGTGCATGCCTTCGTTGTTGGCGCTGACGTGAGTGATCGCCGCCTGCAGGATCAGCGACCGTGAATTGGTCGGCGCCAACTGTGGATAAGGGACGATCGCATAGCGGCGGGCAAAGGCGGTCTTGACGCTGTTGCTGGCCATCAATTGCAGGTCTTGCAGGGTTTTCAGGCTGACGCGCGCGGTCGGCTGCGGCGATGGATACAGTTCCATCTGCCTGAACACCACTGTGGAATACGCGCGTGGATCGAACCCTGGCGATACCCAGCGCAATACTTTCTGCTCACTTGGCGTAGTTTGCTCCTCCAGGCCCTGGTAATTGCCCAGGAAGCCCGAGTATTGCTCTTGCTGCGCGACTTGCGAGACACAGCCGACCTGAAATACACAGCTCAAAGCAATACCCGCAATCCATTTATTCGACATGCCCATATGTTTGGTTCTCAAGTGATGAAAGTTGTCATTCGGGTTCCGACCTGGCCCCGGGCATTGGTCCGGGCGCCTTGTTTTCAGGCACTGGTATTTGCCAGTCGGTTACGCAAAGCAGGTGCTTGCACGCCGGTCAATGCGGGCCGAATGCTGCCCGTAGCGGCGGGATAATCCGAATCAATAACTCTCAAAAACTGTTAAACACACGGTCAGGACAAATTGCACATCGATCACAGTTGCCTACGCTAACCCTTTGCAGCGCCGGTTTTGGCGCCGCCGTGACGTTCCTGTTTTCACGCTGATACGCCGTTTCGGACGGCCTGAAGGAGGCACCGCATGGACCGATTCACCGGCGGTTGTTTGTGCGGCAAAGTGCGTCTTGTCGCGTCGGGGCACCCGTTCCGGGTTGGTGTTTGTCACTGTCTCGACTGCCGCAAGCACCATGGGGCGCTGTTCCACGCGTCCGCGATATTTCATCAGGATGCCGTGACAATCGAGGGCGAAACGCGTGACTACGCCGGGCGGCACTTCTGTCCGCAGTGCGGTTCGTCGGTGTTCTCACGCAGCGCAGACGAAGTCGAGGTGAACCTTGGATCTCTGGATGCCCCTGACCAGCTGACGCCAACCTACGAGAGCTGGACTGTGCGGCGCGAGGCCTGGTTGCCGGCGTTTGCACTCACCCGACACTACGAGCGCGATCGAGACGGCACGGGGCGATTTGAGGATTAGCGGGCACGTATTCATATGCCATAACAAGCGGCTATGACAATGAGCGCGAGAAAACACACCAACTGAACGCTAAAGAAAGCAAACCGAACTGCCACGAACGCATTGGTTTGCTCATGGGAGACGTGAACCAATGACTGGCACACGCGAGCGATCAGGACGAGTGTGGACAAGTAGTTCACTGCGGCGCCGTTGACATCAAGGGCTGTAATCACGAACACGATGACGCCAAACACAGGCAGGTTTTCCACACAGTTGGCGTGGGCCCTTGTCCCGCGGCGATACCAATCTTCGCCTTCGAGCCGATCGCTTCGGAAAGAGGCGATCGGAACACTCGAGAACAGGATTGCGACCCAGCGATAAACCCCGACGGTTGCCATCAATAGCAGCAAGGTCCAGGTCGCAAACCCAAGCAGCATCCACATCGGTATCGTCATGGCCGCCATCCTCGATGGTTCATTGTCAGCACGTCGTCCCGCAGCGCGACCGACGAGCAGTCAGTCGCGCGCTGTCGGTCAATTGCTCATGAGGGGGGCCAGAGCGGTCTGAATCCTGGACATCTGTGCCGGCGTTGTCATCTGCGTCAGCAGTCGACCGAAGTGTGGATGCCGTACGCCCGAGATAATGTATTGCCAGCGGTAGGCGCTCAGTACGCAGGCCTTGATTTGCGCGGTCTCATCGACACTGAACGATCGTGAAGCATGACTGATGAAGTAGTCGGCATCGGCTGCCGATTGTGCCTGCAGGATCGCGTCGACGGCCGCTACCAGCGCAATCAGGTCATTCACTGCCTGGTCGTGCTCGGCCGACGAGAGTTTCGCGTGCTCGTCCTGCCATTCCAGCTCATCGAGTACGACGTGCCGGCTTTCATCCTTCCAGTGGAATTTGAAGACATCCTTGAACAACGGGCACAGTTCCTCGCGCGGGGCGATGCTTTGCACGTAGTGCGCCTGAACAAACAGCTCGATGTGACAGGTCAGCGCCAGCACCGACCAGGTACTGGCCGCCAGTACCGCGCGCGCCACCTCGTTTGGATCGGCAACCTGACGATATCCCGCTGGCAATTTCGAACTCATCATCGTCTCCATGCGCCGAAACAACTCCTGGTGCTTGATCTCGTCGTTGGAAAAACGCACCAGCGCTTCAAGGGCCAGTTGATTGTCAAATACATGGGCCCGACCCTGATCGAGCATCTTGGCACTGATAAAACGCTCGACCAGGCCAAAGATGTACGCATAGGTCCGGCCCTGGATCTGACTGAGCAGGCGCGCCTGGGTCGCATCGAGAAAGGTCAGGCGGTCGACCTGCGACAGTCCGTCGGGGAGGAATTTGCGCGAGAAGTCGAAACTGCGGTCCTGGAGCAGATCGCGATCGATCTGCCATTCGGACTTTTTCGATGACCTGACCATTTGCGCATAACGGGCGGTGTTGCCTGACGCTGAGCCGGGTAGGGTAACGACGCTGTTCATATGGATCTCCTGCTGCCCTGGTGGCGTTGGAATGGGGCAATTTCGGTTGACGTCGGAGCCAATGACCCTGGGTGAAGCCTCTGGGGACAGTTTCGATCGCTGATTCCGCGTTGGTGCTAATCTAGGCGTCGCAGTTCAGGCGGTGAATGACCGGTGCGCCTGAAAACCTGCCCCGGACTCCGGAAAGGAGGGCGGTCAAGTGTTGGATGCGCTTTCTGATGTGTTGCGTGTGATTCGGCTGTCTGGAGGGGTCTTCCTCGAGGCGGAGCTCACTGCGCCCTGGTGCATCAACGGCAGAATCTCGGCGGATGATTGCAAGCCGTTCCTGGTGGCACCTCGACACATCATTGCGTCGCACTTTGTCGCCGCGGGGCAAATGCAAATTCAAATCGACGGTGGTGCCGCCATCGAGGTAGGGGCAGGCGAGCTCGTTTTGCTTCCTCGCAACGACGCACATTCTTTTGGCAGCGACCTGAGCATTGCGCCCATGCCGGCCAGAGAAGTCATCCAGCCGCCAGAAGTCGGCGGCATATCACGGATCAAGTACGGCGGGGGCGGTGAGTCCACGCAGTTGCTGTGCGGGTTCCTCGGTTCAGAAACACCCTTCAGTCCGTTGCTTTCGTCGTTGCCTTCCTTATTGAAACTGGATTTGCGCGCGACGGCTTCGGGCACCTGGATCGAAAGCTCCTTTCGTTTTGCGGTCAGTGAAATCGCGGCGGGCCGCGTCGGTTCGACAACGGTCATCGCCAAGCTATCGGAGCTGCTATTCGTCGAAGCCGTCGGCCAGTATGTCGCCAGCCTTCCCGCTGAGCGGCGCGGGTGGCTGGCGGGGTTGCGGGATCCGCATATCGGGCGCGCACTGGCGCTATTGCATGCGCGTCCAACCGAAGGCTGGACGGCAGAAGCCCTGGCGCTTGAGGTGGGCATGTCGCGCTCGGTGTTCGCCGAGCGCTTCACGGCATTGGTCGGACAGCCACCGATGCAATACCTGACGCTGTGGCGCATGCACGTGGCGGCTCAACAGTTGCGCGAAGGTCGCGGCAATGTGGCGCAAATCGGCTTTGCCGTTGGCTACGACTCCGAAGCGGCGTTCAGTCGCGCATTCAAACGCCAATTCGGCACATCCCCCGGCACCTGGCGCAGACAATCCGCATGAGAAGGGGCGGTGCCACCTCTTCATGGTTACCTGACCAGGCTTGATCCTTGCTCAAGGATATCGAGGCGATTCTGCCCGAGCCTGGCTGGTTCGTAGCGCTCTGGCGACCTGGGCTTGAATCTCGTAGGCAGGCGCCTCGACGGCTTCGTAATCACGGGTATAACGAGTGGCGAACTCGCGATCGCCCCATTGCTGGTACTGCTGCACGTGCTTCAACTCATGCGCCCACAGCGCGACATCGTTAAGTGCATCTTCGGGATTTCGAAAGACGATAATGTCGATAAGGGTGACCGCACGTACATCAGGATTCTGCAGCATGGTGTGTGCGGCGTTCAGCTCCACATCATCGCCTACCTTGTAGCGAACCGAATCGAGCACTTGAATGTCATAGTAGGGTTCGAGCTGGGCCCGGATATTCAGCGGGATTGGCCGGATATCGCCGGTTGCCGCGGTGTTGCGCGATTGCACAATCCAGTTCTGCAATCCAGAGGCCGCCATCTGGTTCATGTCGTCGAAGATCGTTCCAGCTTCCTCTTCGGAACCTGGAGCACAAAAACAAGCGACCATGCAGACCTGATACTGCCCGGCCGGGCAGGCGAAAACCGAGGACGAGGTGCCAGCACAAAAGAGCACGATCGCTAACCGGAAAACTTGACGCAAAAAAATAGCTGGCAATGGGTCCTCCCATGGGCAAAGGCGGTCGGCAGGCAATACGTTGGGCGTCTCGCGCCCATTGTGCTGCCGCGTGTTGGACCGCTGCGACACCGTTCGATTCCCTGGGTTCCTCAGTTTCTTTTGGCCACGCCGAGCAGGTCAGCTTTGGCGTGGGATTCGCTTTCAATCTGCTCTAACCCCAAAGACTGACGCAACTGCGCCGGACTCACTCCAAGGCGTTGCTTGAAGGTGGTCGCCATGTGCGCCTGGGAATTGAAACCGCAGGCGTAGGCGATTTCCGTCAGGGTGGCAGTCGAATCGCGCATCAGGGCACGGGCCTTGGCGAGGCGTCGGTCGATCAGGTAGCTGTGCGGGCTTTTGCCGGTGGCGTTTTTGAAGGCCCGCATGAAATACCCTTCGGACAATCCAAGCAGGCCCGCCATCGCCGGTACGCTCAACGGGTCTTCGAGGCCTGCATCAATGAACTCATCGAGCAAGCGCATCCGGCTGCCGGTTATCGAGCCATGGGGTGTTGTCGACACCGCTTCGCTACCCGTCGCCCGTTCGGACAATGCCAGTGCCCAGGCCTCCCAATCGTCCTCCACAGAGGACAGCAACAGCGCGGCACGCATACGCCACGCGAGAGCGGTGGCCTGCCGGTCGATGCGATTGTTGAAGGCACGATCCCCCATCAACGCCATGCCATCGGTGCGAATCACCCGCAAGTATTCACCGCCCTGGGGGGATTCGGACAACACGTCACACCCGGCGGGGACGAACGCCAGGCCGTTGGGCACGGCATCGAAGGGGCGTATTCGGTCGCTGCCGATGGCGTGCAGGCCTCGCTGGCTGTCGAAGGCGAAGCCGATTCCCGCCTGGGTCGCGACATAGCGGGTCGCGTAGGCGCAGCCGGGGAGCAATTCTATCGCCCAAGGGCCGGCCTCGATACGACGGACCGGTTCGGACAAGCGTGGTGGCGGCGGGCGATTTCGATGACTCATGGACACCATAGTAGTGAAGAGGAGGGACAAAAGTCAGGTCGGTTTTTTGAAAGCCGCAATACGGCACCCGTGTTCAGACTGGGCAAAACCTCAGGGGGACCTCTCATGCACACACTGACTCGCGACGATATCGAACAAGCCGCTCGCCACGTTTACCAGGTCATGCCCGCCACAGCCCAGTACCCTTGGCCCTTGCTGGCTCAGCGGTTGGGTTGCACGGTGTGGGTCAAGCACGAAAATCACACGCCTACCGGTGCCTTCAAAGTGCGCGGCGGTATCACGTTCATGCACTGGCTCAAGCGCGAGCACCCGGGCGCGAAGGGCATTGTCAGCGCTACCCGCGGCAACCATGGCCAGAGCCTGGCACTGGCGGCTCGCACACTGGGTTTGCAGGCGTTGATCGTCGTGCCGGAAGGTAACTCGGTAGAAAAGAACAACGCCATGCGCGGCTTTGGCGCTGAAGTGGTCGAGTATGGCCGCGATTTCGATGATGCCCGTGAAGAGGCGGCCCGTCTGGCGCACGCGCATGACCTGTTCCTGGTTCCGCCGTTTCACACCGAGCTGGTCAAAGGCGTCGCCACTTATGCGCTGGAGCTGTTCAACGCAGCGCCGGACCTGGATACCGTTTATGTACCGATTGGCTGTGGATCGGGGATTTGCGGAGTGATCGCCGCCCGCGATGCGCTGGGTCTGGAAACAGAAGTGGTTGGCGTGGTTTCCACGGAGGCGGCGGCTGCACAGTTATCGTTTGACGCTGGCGCAATTCGCGAAACCGCCTCGGCCAACACCTTTGCCGACGGCCTTGCCGTGCGCAAGCCGATTCCTGAAGCCTTTGCCGTCTACGCGGCAGGTGCTGCGCGGATCGTATCGGTCAGCGATGACCAGATCGCCGAAGCCATGCGCGTGTATTACACCGATACCCATAACCTTGCCGAAGGGGCCGGTGCGTCGGCGTTGGCAGCGCTCATCTCGGAGCGTGAAGTCATGTCGGGAAGAAGGGTGGGGGTGATTCTATCCGGTGGCAACGTCGACAGATCGGTGTATGCGCAAGTGATTGCGTGAAAAGGGCCATGACCCTGGTCACATAAATTTGAAATGCACGGCATTGCTCGACAGAATCACGCCCCGATCCGGCCCAAGTCGCCGGACGTTAGTGGTGAAAAGGGGCCGCAGTTGAACGAACAGACATTGTCCATGCGCCTGGAGCGCGTTGCCGCCTATGTGCCAGCCGGTGCGCGCCTGGCCGATATCGGCTCGGATCACGGCTACCTGCCGGTGGCCTTGATGCGCCGTGGCGCCATCGCGGCGGCAGTGGCCGGCGAGGTGGCCTTGACGCCGTTCCACGCGGCCAACCGCACCGTGCGCGAGAACGGCCTGGACTCGCAAGTCACCGTGCGCCTGGCCAACGGCCTGGCGGCGATCGAGCCGGGAGACGGAATTACAGCGGTCAGCATCTGCGGCATGGGCGGCGAAACCATCCGTGACATCCTCGACAGTGGCAAGGCGTACCTGAGCGGTCAGGAGCGCCTGATCCTGCAGCCCAATGGCGGCGAGCAGCCACTGCGCCAATGGCTGATGGACAATGGCTATCGCATCCTCTGCGAGGAAGTGCTGCGGGAAAATCGTTTCGACTACGAAATCATCGTCGCCGAACGCGCAGGGCCGGTGATCTACACCGCCCAGGAGCTGTACTTCGGCCCGTTGCAGATGCAGACCCGCAGCCCGGCGTTCCTGGTCAAGTGGCAGCGCAAGTTGCGCCAGAAACAGAAGACCCTGAGCCACTTTGCCCAGGCGCAGCAGGCCGTGCCCGAGGAGACGGTGCAGGACATCGCTCGGCAGGCCCGGTGGATCACCCAATTGCTGGCTTGAGCAAGCCTGGGGCACCGCTCAAAAAGAACCTCGATTCAGCGTGGGTGTGGCTGAGTCGAACGAGACGCGTCGACGGCCCCTTCAGGCGACTCGAATTTGCCGGTGACCAGTAGGCAATTTTCGCCATTGGTCGGGTCTGGCGACGAAAGTTCAGCGCAATAGCGGGTTTTTTTTCGGTATGCATGGTGAAGCGATTCAGCAGCGTAGCTATGCAGGTTTCAGCCAGGAAAACAGGTACCTCCAGGTGTTGGATTTAGTACCGTTTGTCGAGCGTGCTGCTCAAAAAGTGAACGATTTTGATATGCTTCGCTCTGATTTACCGGCAGGCGGATCCTTTGACAGTTCGCGCTGCACTCACTAATAAAATGGACGTATACCTCATCTGCATTGAATGGAATGCGCATGGGGATTTTTTTTACCTGAGACCTGGAGTGATAGTATGTCGTCATCACTGACTTGCTGGGCGAGTCGCTCTCTCTTGTAATACCAAATTATTTAGTCGATTCAATCAATGCGAACTTGATCGTGCAGGCGCAATTAATTAATTAATTAATTCGCATGCCTGGGGCATGGTCAATTTGCACTGCCGCAATAAGTGGAGATGTAATCTTGGATATTAGTACAATTATCGGCCTGATCGGCCAGAAAGAATCCATGGAGTTTTTGCGTTTAGGCGTTGTGTACGTTCACCTGTTGGCTTGCTGCGTAGCTATTGGCCTGGTGTTTGCCAGCGACGCGGCAATGGTAAAGGACTTATTGAAAGGTCGCGTGTCGTCGGGGCACGATAATGAACATATGGCCAGTCTCCAGAAGTCTGTTTCCAATGCGTTGATATTCTTGTGGGTCACCGGAGCTGCGGTAATAGGCATTGATTACCTTGAAAAAGGCATGACCTATTTTGCCAATCCAAAACTTCAAGCAAAAGTTATTATTGTATTGTTGCTGACGTTCAACGGCATGTTGTTGCACCGCTATGTATTGCCTGCAATGTTGAAGGCCGGTTCGCTGCTTGATCTTCAGGTCAATGTACGAATGTTTGCTCTGTTCTCTGGTGCACTGTCGGGCGTGTCCTGGTTGTATGCCGCCATGCTCGGTGTCGGTCGACCGCTGGCCTGGAAGTATTCGCTCACCGAGTTGCTGATGGCCTATCCGGTGTTGATCGTGCTCGGCTTCGCGATGATGGTGGCGCTGACTCAGTGGGCGCGTAAACGCAACGCAGCAACGCCGGTTCAGGAATCTACCTGGATGTTTGCGGGAATTCCTGCGCTGCGTTGAACTGACGAGACTCCAGGAAAAGACGGGTGAACCTGTCTGAACCTTTCAAACATCAGACCCCCTCCTTGTGAGGGGGTTTTTTGCGTGTGGGGCTCAGGAAATCAAAGAACCGGCTCGAATGGCCGGTTTTTTTTCGAGTGAAAAACGTCCATTTCACTTCAGCGCCAAAGCGTTGATCGTCATGGGTGAAAGCGATCCGATGCGCGTAACCGGGGGCTCCGGAGGGCCGGACGGTGAGAAGCCCATCATCCTTTCCGCAAGGGAGAGGGTAGCGAGGTTGATCTCGCGTCTACCGCTCATCGGCAAGGCACAAAATAAACTTTGACATCATTGGGGCTTTGGTTGAATATTCATCCATCGCATACGATCTAATCGATAGCGATTAAATGTAATGACAACCCCTGCCGTTTGGAGACTCAGCCATGAACACCGGAAGCCGCCGCACAATGTTTATCTCAACCGCTCACGCTTCCCATGGCCAAAACGGCAACAACTGGATCATTGCACACGCCAATTGATGAACGTTGTCTTTTTAAATGTCATAAGTATCGCATGCGATATAATCGCACGAAATATCAAGTCCTGAGGAAGTCCCCATGAGCAAGATCGAAAAAGTACTGGCAACCGGCAAAACCCACACCACCCACAGCGGTGTCGGCGGTCACAACGGCAACCTCGATATCGAACTGTCGTCACCGGGTTCCGCCCAGCCGGCCCACGTCTTTACCGCTACACAGCCGCACCCGAAAGCCGAGCAACTGTTTGCCGGTGCCTGGTCTGCCTGCTACACCGCGGCAGTGGGGCTGGTGGCCCAGGAGCGCAATATCGTGTTGCCGACGGATATGGCCGTCGACATCGAAGTGGACCTGGGCCAGACTGGTCTGGCCTATTTCCTTCAGGCCCGACTGACCCTGCGAGTGCCAGGGCTGGCACAGGATGTCGCGACCGAACTGGCGCACATTGCCGACTCCATCTGCCCTTACTCCAAAGCCACACGCGGCAATATCGACGTTGCCCTGAACGTGATTACGGCGTGATGCCTGGATGCATCACTAATATCGCATGCGATAAAATCGCGCACGAACATAACTCACTGTAATCCTGAGGGAATCATCATGAGCAAGATCGAAAAAGTACTGGCCAGCGGCAAAACCCACACCACTCATAACAGCGCGGGCAACACCTCGCGCGGTCATAACGGCAACCTCGATATCGTGCTGTCGTCCCCCGGCAGCGATACACCGGCACACGTGCTCACCGCCGTCCAGCCGCACCCGAAAGCCGAGCAACTGTTCGCCGGAGCGTGGTCGGCCTGTTACATCGCAGCGGTGGGGCTGGCCGCTCAACAGATGAAGGTGACACTGCCGACCGACACCGCCGTCGACATTGAAGTGGACCTGGGCCAGACCGGCGCGGCTTACTTCCTCCAGGCCCGACTGACCTTGCGGGTGCCGGGGCTGGACCAGGGAGTGGCAACCGAGTTGGCCCACAACGCCGATGCAATCTGCCCTTACTCCAAGGCCACACGCGGCAACATTGATGTCGACATCAACGTCCTGACGGCATAACCCACTACACGGCCAGCTCACTGGGGATTTCCCCGGTGAGCTGGCCGTCGGCGTTTATACGCACTTCCGATACCATCGCGTACGACGTATAGTTTCGGTCTCGCAAGATTGAACCAGGAGAACGCCCATGAAAAACACCGACAAGACATCCGCCCTGGATCTCAAACTCACCGACTTCCTGTGTTTTGCGGTCTATTCCACCAACCTGGCCTTCGGCAAGGCCTATAAGCCGATGCTCGAACGGCTCGGCCTGACCTATACGCAATACATCACCCTCGTTGCGCTGTGGGAGGAAGACAACCAGACCGTTGGCAGCCTCGGCGAAAAGCTGTTTCTCGAATCCAATACCCTCACGCCGATCCTGAAGAAGTTGGAGGCGATGGGTTATTTAATGCGCCAGCGCGACCCGGAAGACGAACGCCAGGTGCGGATCAGTCTGACCAAAGAGGGGCGAAAACTGCGCGAAGGTCTCACCGAAGACGGCTTCCCGCAAACCGGTCTTGATCCCGACGACTTCGTGCAGATGCAGAAGGCCATTGTGAAGTTACGGGGCAATCTCATTCGGTCGACCAAGGACAGAGAGTAAGTCGTATCGAGTAAAGTGAGTGGCCCCGGATTTGCGAGGTGCACCCCGCAAAGAAACCCTGGTCCTCCCGTCTGACACCCCCCCGATTCGGAGTGAGCCCCCCACTAATGGGGGCTATTGCTCAGCGGTATTCGCATGTTCATTAACCGGTTACTTCAATCGCTGGCCAATGTTTGCGGATCTTTCAGGTCACCGCGCCTATTTTATACAACGCTGGCAGAGTAATTGCTGAGTGAGCTTGTCCCGTTCATGCAAGGTGCAGGGCCGGGATGCTGTGGAGCTGTCAGTACTCCATTGAGTGATTGCCTGTAGCCATCGGTTTGCATCACGAAGTAGCCCTGGCTTCTCAATACCGGGCTCACTCAATAGAAGTACTGCAGTCATCCTCTGCAACCGTCCAGGGGAAATGCTTATGAGCCACTCCAGACATACGTGCGCGCAGGTAGCACTGCACCGGTTGTGCTTTCTAACCTGCCTGCTGACGGTAACGCTGGTGGCGGCTGACGAACTTCAGGGCGATGACAATCAAAACAATGAGAAGTGGCTGGAGCCGGCACGCTCCAGGCTCATGCATGTGATTGGCGCGATGCCGTTCTTTCCGCATCGGGCCAATACCACCGGCAACCTGGTCTTGAATGTGAAGGACTTCGACAATGCCCAGGTCTGTGGCGCTTGCCATACGGAGATCTACAGGCAGTGGCGCTCGTCGATGATGTCCCAGGCCTGGGATGAGCCCATCTATCGGGCCTTGCTCAAGCGTGCGAGCGCGGCCACCGAGGGCAAGGTCGATAACTTCTGCACCGGCTGCCATACCCCGATCGGTCTCACCACCGGGCAGATCACTTCGCAAGTCAACCGCTCCTCGATTGAAGACAGTGCGAAGAATCATCCGATGCCCGGGGTCGATTGCGACACCTGCCACAACATCAGTGCCCGCACGGGCCTCGATAACGGCGCCTATGTTCTGAGCCCGCGAGCGCACGGCAAACCGACCAAGTTCGGCCCGCGCAAGGATGCCGTTTCGCCTTATCACGACACCGTGTATTCCGCTCTGCACACGCGCTCGGACTTTTGCGGCACCTGCCACAACGTCACGCACCCGTTCAGCAGCGTGGCGGTGGAGCGCACTTATGACGAATGGCAGGAGAGCACCTACAGCCTTAACAATGTGACCTGCCAGAGTTGCCACATGCCGGGCTTTGCGGGCAAGGCCGCGATCATGGGGCCGGACCGCAAGGAGGTCGCCTCGCATTGGTTCAGCGGAGCCAACGCGACGATGCTCAAGCATCTCGGTCAGGAGGAGGGCGCGCAACGCGCACGCGACATGCTCGCGCGCGCGGCGCAAATAACGTTCCAGCAACCGCCGGCCGCCATCATTCCCGGACAATACGCCTCGGTAGCCGTCAAAGTGACCAACGTCGGCGCCGGGCACAAGCTGCCAACCGGTTTTCCGGAGGGGCGGGAGATGTGGATCGATTTTCGGGTGCAGGATGCCAGTGGTCGCGAGCTCTATCGCCTGGGTTCGATCAAGGACGGCAAGACCGAAGTCAACACGCGAAATTTCAAAGTGCACATAGGCGACAAGAACGGCAATCCGTTGGACGTCGAGGTCTGGAATGCCACGCAGATACTCTCGGACAACCGCATTCTGCCCAAGGGCTACAATATCGGGGAGTTCTCCTTCCTGGTGCCGGCCGACGCCGTCGGACCGCTGACCCTGACAGCCGATCTGAACTACTGGCCGTTTTCCCAGAAGCTGGCCGACTATCTGCTCGGCAAGGATAAGCTGCAGGTGGAAATCACCCGGATGGCCAATGTCACGCAGATCGTACCCCTGTCGACCGGATCCGATACGGCGAAGCGGGCGGTACCCGCGAAGTTGAAACTCGACGACGCTAGCGCTTACTACAAAGAATGAACATGTCATTACCATCGTCGAACAGGTAACGCGTCTCGGACAGTCACTGCATCCAGTAACTCGCGCTATAGCAAGTGGCTCTTGTGGGGCTGGTAACTGTGCAGCAAATCAACATGCAGACTGTGCCGGCCCAGTACCCGTCGGAGTCTGCCAACCATGTCCACACCGTCGACTTTCAAGCGGGCCTGACGCAGGCACACCTTAACCAGGATGTGCCCACGCTCGGTCAACTTCACCGCATTGCTCAGATAGTTGAGCAGAGACGCCGCTAGCCTTTGCCTCCGCTAACACCGCTGCCGCTACTACCGCCACCGCTGCCACTGCTATCTTCCTGGTTATTGTCGACCTCGACCTGTGGTCCCACACCATCTCCCGTACGGAATGTCGGTAACGCAACCGAGGCCACGAATCTCACGCCGTCCCAGCTTGGCAATGGAGTGGGCATCAATTGGAACTGGCCCGGGTGCTCAGAGTCCCAGCGCAGCAGCATCGACGTGTCCTCATGCTGTGTGTTGTGGCAGTGCTCCATGTAGGTACCGGCAAACTCACGGATGCGGATGGCCATTTCGACATTGTCGAGGCTCTCAGGATGACGGCCTATATTGTAGATATCTTTGCGCGCCCCTTTTTCCCATTCGGGTGGTGTCTTGCCACCTCGAGTGAGAATGATCCCTTCCTCGAAGTGCACATGCACCGGGTGACTCCAGCCATTGCCGCCGTTCTCGATCTTCCAGATTTCCAGCGTGCCTTCACCCTTGAACCCTGCCGGTGTCGGGCCAGTGGCCAGTTGTGGTGCGGCTGAAATCCGGCGCGGGTCCATGTTGAAGCCTTCGCCGCCATCGGTCTTGATCGTCCAGGGCTTGAAATCCGTGCCGTTGGAGCGGCCAAAGATAAAGGTGCGGTGCCGCGCCTGGGCAAGCCGGGCGATATCGGCAGGGTCATCACGGTGCAAGGGCAGGGGGATCATGAACTTGCCCTCGGGCTTGCCAGGCTTGGCGGGCTCGAAGTCGACCGGATTCATGCTGACATCCTGGCCGGTGTAAGGCTTGACGTTCAGTTGCATGAACACGCCCACACCCGGGTCACCGTTGACCCACTGTGGCCCGTGGCTGGTTTGCCTGACAACGGGCAGGTACTTCCCGGAGAGTACATCCGCCAATGGAATGTCACGTTCGGGACGCTTGCCGTTTTCATGCTCCTCGATGTTGACGAAGAAAATCCTGTCGCCCGGCTTGATGCCGTTTTTCGCGAAGTCGACGACGATGTCATAGCGTTCGGCAATGCCCTGTATCGGCAAAATGGCATTGTGGTCCTGTGTGTCGCCGTCGCCATCGAGGTCCAGGCTGCCATCGAACGGCACCGCGTGCTCCATGATATTGCCGTCGTTGGCAATCATGTGGAACGGCACCCGGTTGTATGAAACCCCGGAGCTTTTCGGGCCAGGAAACTCGCCACCATTACCATTGACCTGACGCACCAACGCCAGCTTGAAGTAGCGAGAAACCGATCCGTTGAGAATGCGCAAACGGTAGCGGCGGGCACGCACGTCCAGGAAGGGCTTGTACTCCCAGTTGGTCAGGACCTGATCACCGAGAAAACCGTCGGTATTGAAGGGGTTGAACCACAACTGGCCGGCCTTGTCCCAGGCCTTGTCGGCGATCGTCAGGTTGACGTCATAGTCGCGGTTACCCCACCCCAGCCCCGAACCGCTGGGCAGGCGCAGGTTGACCCCGTCGTCGACCGACTCGTTGCCACGATCCACGGCGCTGTAGTAGTTCATCATCGTGGCGTTGCCCTTGTAGACATTCTGCGCGGTGAAATCGAGCATGTGGTCGTGGAACCAGTGGGTGCTCATGGTTTCGCGCCAGTCGCCACGGATCTTGATGGTGCCGCGGTCGCAAGTCTTGAAGCCGGGGTTGGCGTCGTTGACGAAAAGCTTTTCACCGGGGTCGCACGGGAACGCCGCACGCGGATCCTGAGCGCTGGTATTGATGCTGTCGTAACCGGCCAACTGGATCGGCCAGCGGTAGTCGTAGTACTGGCCCGGGAAGAAGAACGCGTTGGCAAAGCCATCGCTTTCCGCGGGCGAGTGGCCGTTATGCTCGTGGGTGGAGATGGTGTGCAGGCCAAAGCCCCGGTTGGCCGATGGGTCAATGGGCAAGGCATCGTAATGACGCATCAGCATCGCCTGGCCATAGCGTACTTGCAGCAGTTTGGGCGGAAAGGTGCCGTCGAATGTCCACAGCGCATTATGGTCCTGGACAGGGAAGTTGTCGTGAAATTGCACTTGTATGCCCTTGGTTGTGCCCTCGTTGGCCGGGTTGCCGCTGGTGTTGTGATAGAGCCCGCCTGGCGCAAATTCCCCCACGGCGTAGTTATGCCGTTGCATACGATCACGCAAGCCGCTGTTGACGTGCGCGCCTGCTTGCACAGTCTTGAAGGCGTTGCGCGGAAAAAACTCATTGAAACGCTGGTGCGACCAACCTTTTCCCGGTGGCCGGCCTTCTGCGGGCGAATCGACTCGGCGATTGAGGAAATCCTCGATCTGCGCCTTCCACGGGTTGCGGTCCAGTACATTGGAGAACTCTGTCGGGAAGGGCGTCAAAGCTGGCTGCCTGAGAAAGGCATCCAGCGCAGCCGGCGACGGGCCGCTACGCGCCACCTTCAAGGGATCCTGCGCCGGTGCGGGGCCCAGCGTCGGAACCGGAAACGGAACAGGTGATGGAGGGTCGGCCGCATCCAGTTTGTTCGAGCCGAACTCCTCGAAAAGCTCGAGCTTCTGTGTGAACGGTTGAACCCCGAACACCGGGCTGGCATTACCGTTAGTGGGGATATTGAAGCTGGGTTGCAGATCGGGTGGCAGCACATTGTCGACCAAGGGGGTCTGGCGGTTACCGGCCACACCATTGGGTAAGTCGAAGGCGCCGACGTTTGCGGGAGGCTGCTTGAGCAAGTCCCTCAATGCGGCATTGGGGTCGGCGGGCGGATTGGTGAACGCCGATGGGTCGGTAGGAGGCGGGGGATCGGTGTTGTCGAGGGGGACTGCCTGGGTCTGGGACAAGCCCAGCCCCAACATGATCGCGGCAGCAGAGATACTCAGCGCCAGCCTGGTTTTGGACAAAAGACTAGGATTCAACCTTCCGGTGTCCTGTTTCATCGCAAACACCTCTGACGGGTTCCTCGGAGCGTGGCAATAGATGAGCAACGAGCCACGGCTCCTGGCCCGGCTGGCGAAACGTTTGATTTCGAGCCGGGATGGGAACGATGCAAATTTCCCGCCGAAAGTGACAGGAGGTGACTAATGGCTCTACGCCACGCCCCCCCTTGTCCGCGGGCTTCAAACTGGCGTATGGGCAGCCAGGATGAATACCCCGATGACGGGGAATATCCCCCAATAAAGGGTGCGATTGTGCGGGGTGTCTGGGCAGGAGAAGTGGCTGTTTTCTGAAGGTATCGATGACCGGCTGCTTTCATTCGTCCCGACTTCATCGGTGCCCGCTGTTGGCAGAAGTGACTGCGAGCCCAAGCCGCTCAGTCGTGCAGGCCTGCCATTTCATCCAGGTGGTCAATGTGCCTGAAACGCTCAACCAAGAAATCGATCAGGCTGCGCACGCGGGCGGATAGGTGTAACCAGAGTCGACCCCGCTGCGATCGATATTGCCTTGAACAACCTGGTGACCAATGCGGCGAATTTCTCTCCCCGGCACGGAGTGATCACCGTCAGGCTCGTAGAAAAGGAAAATAGCTACGAACTGACTGTCGAAGATGAGGGGCCGGGCATCAATGAGCAGGATCGTGAACGGCTTTTCGAGCGTTTCTACAGCAGCGGAAATCATCAGGGTGCAGGGTTGGGGCTGACTATCGTCAAGGCCATTGCCGATCGCTTTGGCGGGCAGATCAAACTGGAGAATCGCAGCCCTGGAGGGTTACGCGCTACGTTAGAAATTCGTCGCTCTTGACGTTGTTCCTGGTGTTGTCTGGCGCAACCGAAAAATCACTTCGGCAAACCCCAGGCGTTGGCTCTGGCAAGGCGTTATACCGGGCGTCCGTTCAGGCCGGCCGCACCGCCAGGATTTGCTCGATCAGCCACGCCAGCGCCGGCTCATGTTGGCGTTGCGCCAGATACACCAGTTCGAGGTGGAACGAGCCGACGTCGAATGGCAGTTCGAACACCTGTAGCGGTAGCAACTGTGCGAATTGATTGGCCAATTGAGTCGGCAGGACGACGCTCAAGTCCGAATGGGCGACCAGGTGCGCCGCCTGCAGGTAGTTGGGCGTGGTGTAGACGATTTTACGCGACAGGCCTTGCTTGCCCAGCCATTGGTCGATCATGCCGCGCGACTGGCCGCCACTCACCCAGAGATGGCGCAGCCCCAGAAAGTCATCCAGTGTGAGTGTGTCGTGTGCCAGCGGATGCTGCTTGCGCACGGCCAGCCGCAGGGTTTCGCTGTGCCAGGCCCGGCGGGTGAAACGCGCCGGCACTTCTTCGAAGCGTCCCAGAACCATGTCCAGTTCACCCCGATCCAGCAGCTCGGCAGGAAGGCTGGGGGCCAGGTGAGCAACGTCGATACGCAGGTTTGGCGCCAGCTCTCCCAGGCGTGCCAGCAAGGGCGGCATGCACAGCTGCTCGACAAAGTCGGTCAGGGCGATGCGCACCTGCTGCTGGCTCAGGCGTGGGTCGAAGGTTTCCCCGGCATTGAGTGTCTGTTCGATCTGTTGCAAGGCCGCGCGAATCGGCCCTTCAAGCGCCAGCGCCCGGGAGGTGGGTTGCATGTGACGGCCAACCCGCACCAGCAAGGGGTCGTCGAACAATGAACGCAGGCGGGCGAGGGCATTGCTGACCGTGGGCTGGCTGAGGGCCAGGCGCTCGGCCGCTCGCGACACGTTCTGTTCGCGCAGCAGCATATCGAGGACGCGGAGCAAATTCAGATCGAAGCTTTTTAAATTCAAATTACAAATACCAGGCATATGAAAATGAAATTTCAAAAATAGTAGGCGCCTGCTTAGGGTGGCGGCAATCTTTTCCACTGCGCCAACCCATGAGGCCGACATGAATTATCAAGCTCCCCTGCGCGACATGCGTTTTGTGCTGCACGAACTGTTCGATGTCAGCGGCCATTGCGCGCGGTTGAACAATGGGCTGGACCGGGAAACCATCGACGGCGTCCTCGAAGAAGCCGCCCGCTTCGCCGCCGAAGTGGTCGCGCCGCTGAACCGCAACAGTGACGAGCAGGGCTGTCAGTTGATCGACGGCCACGTCACAACGCCCCAGGGATTTCGCGACGCCTACCGGCAGTACGTTGATAACGGCTGGGCGAGCATGACCGGACCGCTGGAGTTCGCCGGCCAGGGTTTCCCGCAGCTGATTTCGGCCAGCTTTCACGAAATGCTGATGGCCGCCTCGTTGTCGTTTCGCATTTATTCCGGCCTCACCGAAGGCGCGGTGCTGGCTCTGCATCGCCATGGCAGCGAGGCGCTCAAACAGGCTTACCTGGAGAAAATGGTCAGCGGTGAATGGTCCGGTACCATGTGCCTCACCGAGCCCCAGGCCGGTACCGACCTTGCCCTGCTGCGAACCCGTGCCCAACCTCAAGCCGACGGCAGCTATCAGGTCAGCGGCAGCAAGATTTTCATCAGTGGTGGCGAGCAGGACCTGACCGCCAACATCGTTCATTTGGTCCTTGCCCGTTTGCCGGATGCACCGGCCGGGGTGAAGGGCATCAGCCTGATCCTGGTTCCCAAGTTCATTGCCGCTGCCGATGGAACTCCTGGGCCGCGCAATTCGCTGAGCTGTGGCGCACTGGAACACAAGATGGGCATCAAGGGCGCGTCCACCTGCGTGATGAACTTCGACGGCGCACAAGGCTGGTTGATCGGTGAAGCGAATCAGGGGCTGGCCTGTATGTTCACCATGATGAACGATGCACGCTTCCAGGTTGGCTTGCAGGGACTGGGCATCGCCGAGGCCGCCTTCCAGGGTGGCCTCGCTTATGCCCGTGAGCGCCTGCAATCGCGGGCCATCAGCGGCCCGGTGGCGCCGGACAAGAGCGCCGACCCGATCATCGTGCACCCCGATGTTCGGCGCATGCTGCTGACGCAAAAAACCTTGAGCGAAGGCTGCCGCTTGCTCGCGGCCTACACCGCCCTGCAACTGGATCTGGAACACGGCGACCCGCAACCCGAGGCTCGCCAGAAGGCGAGTCGTCGGGCAGCGCTGCTGATTCCGATCGTCAAGGCCTTCTTTACCGACGTCGGCCAGGAAGTCGCCAGCCTGGGTGTTCAGTTGTACGGCGGCCACGGTTACATCCGCGAGTGGGGTATGGAGCAGTTGATGCGTGACAGCCGCATCACTCAGCTATACGAAGGTACCAACGGTATCCAGGCGTTGGATCTGCTGCGGCGCAAGGTGCTGGGCGACGGCGCAACGGAACTGGGCGCCTTGATCGATGAGCTGGCCGTGCATGTCGACGCGGCCGGCTCGCAAGCAGCGCTGAGGCAAATGGCCGAGGTAATGCAGCAGCGTCTCGCCGAGTGGCGTGAACTGGGTACCGAGGTGGTCGAGGCGTGTCGGCGTGATGTGCAGGAAATCGGCGCCATGTCGGTGGACTTCCTGGCGTACAGCGCTTACGTGCTGGTGGGCGGACTGTGGTTGCAGGCGGCTGTGCGTGCCCAAGCGGCACTGGATGCTGGTACCGACGAACCCGGGTTCTATCGGGCCAAGCTGCAAGCGGCGGATTTTTACTGGCGCCGGGTGCTGCCCCGTGCCAGTGGCCACCGCGAAAGCCTGCGGGGCGGAGCCCATTGTCTGATGGCCATGGACGAGGCCGATTTCGCCTTTTGATGGCAGCGCAGCGCGGCGGTAACCGAGAGACTCCGGTTATCGCCGCGCTGCATGCACCGTCTATATTCAGGCTTGCGCAGCGCTGACTTTGCCAGTGATCGTGGCGTTTTTGCGGACCGCTTGATACAGCAGGCTGGACACCATGAACCCGACAATGGCCAATACGCTCATCAACGAGAACACGTAGTTGTAGCCCTGCTGACCCGGGAAGTGATCAAGGATGGCGCCATAGATGACGTAGGCGAACATGCCCGGCGCATAGCCGATCAGGCAACCGATTCCGAAGGCTGAACCGGTGATGTGCTGGGGAATGCCGACTTCACCCATGGGTGCCCAGAACACGCCGCGCATGGAAAAGACAATCAGCGCGAAGGAGAGGGTGGCCGCCATGCCTGCGTAGATGAAATCCGGGCTTTTCGGGATGAGCATGATGACACCCATCAGCGGCAACAACGCCAGGAATGCCCACTTCAGATAGCGGCTGGAACTCTTGAACTGTTTGTCGGCAATGAAGCCACCGGCAGGGCCGCCCAGGATCTTGAGGAAGTACTGGTTGATGATGCCGTAGGCGCCCACGAGGGCCACGGGCAGCTCGTACATTTCCTTGAGGTAGGGAATGAAATAGGTCAGGCCGCAGTACACGATGTAGACCATGAACACGTTGAGGCTGACCAGCCAGATGCCCGGCACCTTGATGGCCTCGAACAGGTTCGACAACCCGTTCTTCGGCTTGACGGTCGACTGGGTTTTGCCGCTCTTGAGCAGCAGCCAGGTCAGGGTACCGGCAAGAATGTCGATGACCGAGTAGAACAGGATCGCCGATTTCAGACCGTTTTCACCGGAGCCCATGGCGACGAAGACGCCCAGCGCAGAGAAGGCGACCAGGGTATCGATGACGCCACGCCCGCCTTCGAGCAGGCCGAACAGGCGACCCTGTTCCTTATCGTCGCCAAGGTTGCGGATGGCTTTGAGCAGCGAAGGCCAAAAGAGGCAGTCGGCACACACGGCCAGCAGGCAGAACACCACCAGCAGATTGCTGAAGGGCGGGAAGGTCGCCAGGTAAAGCCCGAGGCCGCCGGTACCGATCAAGCCAAGGGGGATCAGCTTGCGCGTGTCGTACCGGTCGGCAAGCATGCCGCCCACCACGAACAGCGCGGTGGCGATGATGGCGTTGGCGCTCAGCAGCACGCCGATTTCAGTGTGGGACAGCCCCATGAATTCTTGCATGGGGATGTAGAAGGCGTCTTTGAGATTCGCCAGCTTGTAGATGGTGCCACCACCGAGGATGAGAATCAGGAATCTGAGCCATTTGGCCTTGTCTTGGGATGTCATTATTGTTCTCCAGGCGTTATTGGGTAGGCAGTGCCGGTCGGCACGTCAGGTTCAGGCGTTAGCGCAATGGGCCAGGGTCAACTCGGCCAGGGTGCGGAACTCGGCCAGCAGACCTCGTACGTAGGCGACCTGGTTGTTTGCCCAACGGTGCTCATCGGCCAGCATTCGCTCCAGCGAGAAGCCTTCCGGCAGCGCTGTTTCACTCATTTCCCGGTACGCAATGAACGGGTCGGCGGCTTCGTCGAGCTGGCGGAACGCCGGGGCGACGTAGTGGTTTTCCTGCTCCAGGATGAAGGCGATCACTTGCGGGGATGATTCGCCGAGCATCAGCAATTCGAACAACATGCGTGCGTTGGGCAGGTCGTCTTCGTCACAGCCTTGCAGCACACCGTAATGCCCGAAGCCGTTTTGTTCAGGCACGATGCGCACACCCTTGAGGTGGGTCTGGCGTATGTGCGGCGCCAGGGTGCGCAGTGCCGCCAGGGGCTGCTCGCAGGCATTGATCATGTTGCCGAAGTCGAACAGCGCGTGCAGGCGAGGGTGGTTCAGCCGGTTCAGCAGTTGCGCGATTTCGGCGCTTTTGAGTTCTTCATGCTGTTCGAAGTCGAAGAACAGGTCGTGCTCGTCTGCCTGTTGCGCGAGGTAGTGCAGGTCTGACTCGATCACGTCCATGACCCGGGACAACGCCCCTTCGTAGCGTGAGTAGACACGGATGTTGCGGGTGCCCAGCGTCTTGGCAATGGCGATCACTTGATCGACATCTTTTTTCAGCGTGCTGCTGATTTCCAGATGCACATCCAGCCCCAGCGCATTGGCCTTGGCAGCGAACGCCAGAAGCTGCGCGGTTGTCATTTGACTGAGGCTGTTTTCCTCACCGTCGAGCAGGTGCAGGCTCAGGCCCTGCAGTTCGTGGCGATAGGCAAAATCCAGCAGGTCGCCAGGGGTGACACGGCCGTGGGTCAGGTTGGTCAGCAAGGGGTACGCATGGGCAAACAGGCGCAACTGTGCCAGTCGGTCGAGCAACCGGCGGGCCAGTGCCTCAGTCAGTACGGGGGGAGTTCCGGCCTCGACAGCCTTATGGCTGAGCAAGGCGTTGAATCGTTCCTGGATCTTATTGTTCATTCGAGTCGTTCCTGGTTCAGACACCGGGTCTACCGGCGCAGCCTTTATCGCGCCAGTCAGGAACTCTCGATAGATCCATTATCAGTTAAATCATAAGACCACTTGCCTTGGGTCAAGTGGCCGGTTGCAGGTAGCCCATTTTGTCCAAGGCCTGGGCCAGTGCTTCGACGCGCGCCTGGGCCTGGTCCTCGGGGGTGCTGGCAAAACCGATCAACAGCGCCGGTGGCAAGACATGTTCGACGCAGTAGTCACTCAGGGGATAGGTATGAATGTCATGCTGGCCGAGTTCCCTGGCCAGGGCGTCGTCATCGAGATGCGCGGGTAACCAGGCGATCAGGTGCATGCCGGCTTCCACTGGCGTGATCCTGAAGAAAGAGCCCAGTCGTTTCTGCAGTTGTTCGACCAGTGCCTGCTGGCGAGCCTGGTACAGGGCGCGCATTCGACGAATATGGCCGAGAAAGTGGCCTTCGCGCATGAAGTCCGCCGTGGCGGCCTGTAGCAGCGTGGGCGGGCTGCGATCCATGACCGCCCGCAGAGTGCAGAAGGGTTCGATCAAGGCGTTCGGCAGTATCACGTAACCCAGTCGCAGCGAGGGGAAGAGCACTTTGCTGAAGGTTCCGGCGTAGATGACCCGGGCCCATTGGTCCATGGCATAGAGTGCCGGCAGGGGGCGACCGTTGTAGCGAAATTCACTGTCGCAGTCGTCCTCGATGATCCAGCTTTGATTCTGGGCGGCCCAGTCGATGAGTTCCTGGCGTCGCCCATAACTCATGGTGACGCCCAAGGGATGCTGACGGGAAGGTGTGGTAAACACCAGGCGGGCGTCAGGACACAAAGCCAGGCCTTGCCGGACATCGATCCCCTGTTCGTCGATACGCAACGGCACGACCTGACCACCTTGGGCCTGGAGCGCAATTCGCGCCGCGATATGCCCCGGATCTTCCATCCAGAAACTGTCCTGCGGATTGAGCAACAGCATGCCCAGCAGGTTGAAGGCTTGCTGGGCGCCGGACACGATGACCACCTGATCGGCAGTGCAATCGATGCCACGGGCATCGAAGACGTACTCGGCAATCGCCTCGCGCAGGGCCAGCAATCCCTGCAGTTCGCCATAACCGAGCATGGCCTTGGTCGGCTTGTGCAGGTGGCGGTTCAACAGCCGCTTCCAGACCGATTGCGGGAATGCATCGTAGGCGCTGTGGCTGGGCAGGAACGAGGTCGGGCTCCCGGTCGCCCAGTCCGCATAGGAAACGCCGCGAAAATGATCGCTGCGCAATGACAGCATGGACTGGCTCAGGTCGGACAGGCGCGGAGGCTGGCGCTTGTGTTCATCGTCTTCAATACCGCGGCTTTCCCATTCATGGCCGACATAAGTCCCGGCCCCGGTCCTCGACGTCAGAAAACCTTCGGCAATCAGTTGATCGAACGCATTGAGAATGCTGATTCGCGACAGCTGCAGTTCCTTGCTCAGGGTCCGGGTGGAGGGCAGGCGCACGCCTCCCTGAATCCTGCCACTGAGGATCTGTTTGCGAATCTGCAAGTAGAGTTGGCGGTACAAGGGGATGGAACTGGCACGGTCCAGCTCGATACCCGACAACAGCAAACCTGCGGAGGATTTCATTTTTGGTTCGTCTGGATGAAGTGTGGTTTGACCTGAATTGCCGTCAGGCACCCGGGGGCGAAAGGGTATCGAGGGGGGCTGGATAAGTCATCCACCACAGCGTCAGCGTCTCAATAATATGGCTGCCGAGTACGGCATTGCACTAACGCTTCTGTCGACCGCCCATGAAATTGAGACGATCGTTCTGAGTTGCATATAGGAATGATATGTATTTACTTACAAAAGATAATCGTTATTATTCGCGCGATAATTCAAACAAAGGTGTCCATGGTGGCTCGATCGCGCATTTACCCAGCCTCTCTGTCGTTGCTGGGTGTTCTGGTTGTACCTGAATTACAGGCAGAAACGGAGTCTGCTCTAACCCTACCGGCAACCGCTGTGAACAGTGAGTACAGCGAGCAGAGCTACATGTCGACCGAGAGCAGGAGCGCGCTGAAGATCGACGCCCCTCTACGAGATATCCCGCAAACCGTCAATGTGATTCCCCAAAGCGTCATCAAGGATCAGGGGGCGCGGTCGATGGAGGACGTGCTGAAGAACGTCCCTGGTATCGGCCTGTCCAATGGTGACGGTCAGCGCGATCAGGTTACCATCCGTGGTTTCAGTGCCATTGGCGACATGTATGTCGACGGCATTCGCGACGATGCGCTGTACTTCCGGGATCTGTCCAACGTCGAGCGGGTGGAAGTGATCAAGGGGCCGGCTGCGGTGCTCTATGGCCGAGGCTCTTCGGGGGGGCTGATCAACAGCATCAGCAAGACACCCAACTTCGCACCCAAGCAGGAGGTCGGCGTCAGTGTCGACAGCGAGGGCGAAAAACGCACTCAGTTCGATGCCGGTTGGGCCGATCAGCAGCAAGGCAATAAAGCCTTTCGTGTGACAGGCGCGCTGGAGAACAGTGACACCTACCGGGATGACGGCTACATCGACCGCAAGGCCATCGCGCCTTCGGCCTACTTCAAGCTCTCGGATGATCTGGAACTGGACCTGGGTGCTACCTATCTGTATGACAAGCGCCTGATTGACTTCGGCATCCCGGCACGAGGCGACCGCCCGGTCGATGTGGACCGCGACAAGCGCTTCGGTGCCGCCGACCCGGATGATGACTACACCCGTAGCGAAGTGTTCTCGTTCACGGCGGGTGTCGACTACCGGATCAACGACGATTTCAGCCTGAGCAATACCAGTCGTTACTACCACTACGACCTGGATCGCAACAACACACTCGCTGACTCCAGCCCGACACGTTTCGTCACTGCTCCCAATGGTGAACTGCTGGTAAAACTCAACCGCGGCAACGTGCAGCGCAAGGAGGACGGGTGGTTCAACCAGACCGAACTCAAGCAGCGCGCCGTGCTTGCCGGGATGAACCATAACCTGCTCTATGGTGTGGAGTTGGGGCGCCAGGTGAAGGACCAGTCCGTATTCAGCCAATCCAATGTGGCCCGGGTGCCGGTGTACCGCGATGCCTTGGTCGACGTGCCGTTCCAGGCCAACCGGCAAACCGCCAAGGGTACCAACACCCAGGACACCGCCGGCTTCTACGTACAGGACCTGATCGAACTGGCGCCACAGTGGAAGGCACTGCTGGGTGTGCGTTACGACGTGTTCGACCAGGAGTACGCCGATGACCTGACGCACAGCGAGCTGTCCCGCACCGATACGACCTGGAGTCCGCGAGTCGGTCTGGTCTACCAGCCTGATCAAGTGCAGTCCTATTACGTCTCGGTGAGCCGCTCCTACCAACCCTCCGCCGAGATGTTCGCCCTGAGCACGACGAACCAGGATCTTGAACCAGAGGAAACCACCAACTTCGAGATCGGCGGCAAGTGGGACCTGCTCGACAATCGCCTGGCGTTGACCGCGGCGCTGTTCCGTCTGGAACGCACCAATATGAAAACCAGCGATCCGGCGAACCCGACCAAACTGGTGCTTGCGGGTGAGCAGCGCACCGACGGTCTTGAGCTGACCGCCAGCGGGCAGTTGAGTGACAAATGGCAGGTCTATGCCGGTTACGCCTTTCTGGATGCCGAAATCACCAAGTCCAACAGCTTTACCAACGGGGTCGCCAACGAAGGGCAGGTGCCCACCCTGACGCCGCGCCACAGCGCCAACCTGTGGTTGGTGCGTTCACTGACGCAAACCTGGCGTGTGGGCATGGGGGCCAACTATGTCGATGATCGCTATACCGCGCTGGATAACAATGTGGTCATGCCGGCTTACACAACCGTGGACGCCGCGCTGCTGTACAACGAGCCGAAATGGGACATGGCCCTGCGTCTGCGCAACGTTTTCGACAAGGACTATTACGCTTCGGCGCATGGCTCAGTGGATCTGATCACACCCGGTGCCCCACGGACGCTGGAGCTGAGCACCAACTATCGCTTCTGAGTACAGACCTGAAGAACGGGCGCCCGGCATTGTCGGGCGTTTGTTTGAGGGGATTGTCTCCTGAAGCGATAGCCGGTTCCTCAGGGCGATCCGGTTAATGCGCATGAGGGCGTTCACAGGGGGGCTTTCAAAAAGCGCTGTTCATGATCAGGGTCCGGCAACAGGCATGTGTCGTATTTCCCGAAGAGCCGATAACGATTAAGCGCAATGCGGTCGTATGCCCAATCCAGAAGCGTGCGAGGAAAAATGCGCAACAGAAGCACGGGGTGCCAGCGTGCGGGCAACTGGGCAATGACTTCGAAATATGCTTGCGAACGCTCCCAGTAGTGTCGGTCGCGGATCACCGCCATGGTGTGGAACTGATCCAGGGGCAAACCTGCCCATGCGAGCAGAGCCTGCCCCTCGGGTGACTGAACCGCCGCCAACCGCACGCGCCGCTGGCGGTCATGGCGAATCAAGAATCTCACCCAGCCATTGCATAGCTTGCAGACACCGTCGAACAAAACAACCGTCTCTCCCGGTTTGAGCAACGGCGCGGGTGAGGGGCGGGTTTGCGAGACTGGCATAGGCGTGGGTCCAAGGGATCTCGGTTAAACCGGCGCTAGCAACACCTTGGGTACTGCTAGCGAGGCTTGAGGCTGCACATTTCTGTCAGCCGGGAGGACAGGCTACATCGATCAGCTGTTGGTGTGATTGGCAGCCTTGGCTTTGCTTTCAGCGACAGCGGCTTCAGCCTTCTGTTTCTGTGCAACCTGGAAGGCCTCCATCGAGACTTTCCGGGCCGACTCCATGCGATTGAACGTCTTGTCACCACCACCTGTGGCCATCGCCAGAGAAGAAGCGGTCAGAGCGGCGATTACGAAAAGGGCTTTCATGGATTTCATTTGGGTATCCTCAAGTGACATTTTACGAACTGCTAAAAATGGGTTTTTTGGCTAAAGCTGAACTTCCTTGTCTCACCATCCAGCCAGGGCGGCGTTTCCTGGTGACCAGGTGCCTTGGTCCCTACGTGCTTCGGTGTCTCTGCTTTTTGCCCAGGTGGTGAGCAGTACCATCGCTCCGAAACCACCGACGATGAGTACCGGATAGGCTGCCAGCAACTCCACCAGCGAATACTTCCAGGCCAGCGGACGACCAACACCCAGCATGGCGGCATAGAACCACGACACGCCAGAGAGGGCGCCGGAGAACAGCGCCAGCATGCGCAAGCTGAAGGAGAGTTTGAGTAACGAACCGGCTTTTTTCAGCGCCGGCAATACCGCGCTATGCAACAGGAAACCGTTAAAGGTCAACAGCACAACTATGCCGATTTTGGCTTGCAATTTTGGATTGAGGAAATATTCCATCCCCTTGCCGGCATAATCGATCCCGACAATACCAATGCCCGTAATCCAAAGCGCTACAAGTGCAAGCACTACGGTTTTTTGAAGGCTTTCCATGTGCGCGTCATCGTGGTGGCCTGACGCATCTCCCTTCAGGAGTTGCTTGACCATTGCAATGTCGCTGGTCAATACCAGCCCGATTGCTACGCAGCAGGCGATAAGATGAAAATATACAACGCCTAAACGCACATATTCCACGGTGGACGAAGAGAACATACTAAGTTCCATGGTGACCTCTTGGTTTCAATAGTGAATCAACTTGGCTCTATGCACGGCTTGATTGGAATTTACCGTTGCTGACTGCCATTTAGATCCAGCAATTGTTATCAATTAATCTTGCGACATTAAGCCACCAAGATAAAAGTGAGTTTCTCGAATGAACGTTTAGTCATTCGATCATGTCCATTTTCAGGTAACAAAAAACCTCAATCGCACTGAGTGCCTGGGAGGTTTAACTTCCGCTTCTGGGGGGGCGGTGAGGCCCGGAATCCGATCGACGAGCGGATCAGGCAATGCTGGTGGGGTTGGCAGGGCTTGCACCCCATTCGAGGAAACGGATCTTGTGAAGCTCACCCTGGCTGTCCAGGTAGACCACAGTCACTGGTACTACGCCGGTCTTGTCGGATGTATCGGTGCGCTGCAGTACCTGTTTCACATCGATGTCCATACCGTAGTGATAATCGACGGCTGAAACATGCGCGCCGGGTTCTTGCAGGTTGTTCTGGTCAAAGACACTGGGTGCGAGACTGGAAATCACGGCACTGACAATTGTGGCCATGCTCATAAGGCTATACCTCCACTGAAGTTCGCTTGACGGGGACCTAATGTGACACGTTGAGTAAGTGAAGTTCACCTTGCCGCGACGAACGCGCCTGCCTGAAAAGCCTGTAGTGGCTGCAAACTCCCGGCAATTCCCCACGCTTGACGCCTTTCGACCATTCGTCCTTTTAACCCCGTATTTGTTGACCAAAGTCCGTTTTTGAATGATGTCATAACATGTCATGATGGATTTTCATGCAGGGTGAATCAGTGATTTGTTGCCTGATGCCAAAGGCAAAAAAGCCCGCTCAATGGCGGGCTTCGTAATCGGTTTTTCCTATAGTGCGTCGCCAAAACCCTTACGGAATTCGTCTTCAAGCTTCTGACAAGTTTCTACGATTATGCTTTTCCCGACTGCAGGGCCGGAGTAGCTGTTTACTTCCTGGCGGCATAGTTCGACGGCATCTCGGGCCTGCATCATTTCCTTGTCTTGCGACCTGTTACTGACAGCAGAGCCGAAAGCCAGGTACAAGGTGATGGCGATAATGGCTCCGATGAGGACCTTGCTGACAGGGCCCATTCTCTTTACTGACGGTAGTGGCCGCCCAGGCGGGATTTGTATTTTCTGCCTGAGGTCGGATTGGCAGTGCTTGCATAGAATGGCTTCAGCCATGATGACTTCCGCGCAATATGGGCAACTCATTTTTCCAGCCTCCACAGATGAAACTCCTTTTTCAAAACAGGATTCTATCATTGGGACTGGGGGCGTTGAGGGACGCGTCGCTGTTTTCCACTGAGGCTGCCTGTTGTCCGGATGCGAGATGGTCAACAGGCACTAAAGGCTATCGGCTGAAACGTTCGGCCAGGCTGTGCAGATAATCGGCCATGACTTCCAGATCCTGGCTGATCGCGGCGCCTTGCTTGGCCTGCCCGGCACTGTGGTCGCACAGTTGGGCAATACGGGTGATCTGCTGATTGATATCTTCAGCCACGTGACTTTGTTCTTCAGACGCCGAGGCCATCTGCTGGCTCATGCCGGTTATCCGGGTGACGGCCTGGCTGATGCCGACCAACGCCGACTGCACCGCCTCGACACTTTGCATGCTTTCGCGGGAAATCTGCTCGCCACGATTGGCCGTTGATACGGCGCGATCGGCACCGGCATACAGTGAAGCGATGATGCCGTGGATCTGTTCGGTGGAGGTGCGGGTGCGTTGTGCAAGGGAGCGCACCTCGTCGGCAACCACGGCAAAACCGCGACCTTGCTCACCTGCCCGGGCCGCCTCGATGGCCGCATTGAGCGCCAGCAGGTTGGTCTGTTCGGCAATGGAGGTGATGACATCCACGACACTGCCGATCGATTGCGTTTCGCTCGCCAATGCATCGACCGCCTGGCCAATCTCGTTGACCGCCTCATGCATGGTTTTCATGGCGCTCAGGCTTTGCCGGGCCAACTCACTACCGTCACGGGTCAACTGGTCAGCCTCCGACGCGGCATGTGCGGTGCTGATGACGTTCTGCGTGACTTCCTGAATGGTGGCGGCCATCTGTGAAATGGCCGCTGCAGACTGATCGGTTTCACTGCGCTGACGATCAAGCGACTGCGCCTGGGAACCTGAGAGCTCGGATGATTGCGCCGCCTTGGCCTTGACATTGACCCCGGCATCGACGAGCCGGCTCAGGGCTGTCTGCAGGCGCGCTTCCTCACTGACCATAGCCATGTCCAGTTGCCCCTGGGGGCCGTGGTTATCGCTGTAGGTGAGGGCGACCAACGGATCGGAAAAGGCTTTCGGATGCTCGGCCAGGGTACGCTCGATGGCCTTGCGATTTCGGGACTCGATCAGGTACCAGGCAACGCCAAGGCTCGTGATCAGGACCCCTTGTGCCGCGGTTGTCGATAGCCAATGACTACCCAGCAGTGAAACCCCGCCAGCCATCAATAATGGCCACCCCTGTCGCAGTGGCCGGAAAATCCGCGCGCTGCGCGCAACGATCGGCTTGCCGGCCCGCATCCTGGAATAGAGCGCTGATGCCCGGCGGACCTGGTCGCGGCTGGGTACCGAGCGGACCGACTCGTAGCCACTCATGCGTCCGTTTTCATAGATGGGCGTGACGTAGGCACTGACCCAATAGAAATCACCATTCTTCGAGCGGTTTTTCACAATACCCATCCAGGGTTTGCCTTGCTTGATGGTGTGCCACATATGCACGAATACCCCGGGTGGCATATCGGGGTGTCGAACCAGGTTATGGGTCTGACCCACCAGTTCGTCGTAGGTGAAACCGCTGATGGCAACAAAGGCGTCGTTGCAGTAAGTGATTCGGCTATCCAGATCGGTCGTGGAGATCAATCGCTGTTCGGTGGGGAAAACTCTTTCATGCTCGGTTACGGGTAAATTCACACGCATACAATGCGACCCCTCGGATTATTATTATGTTGAGCATATAAATCAGAAATGCGCCCAGGCATTGCGCCAGCCGGGCAAGGCGTCAGATCGGGGGATTCAACGCGCGGGCCCGAAGAGAAATTTATGGACGGGGGAGGCTATCGACCATTCATTCGACGACAATTTCTTGTCATTTCATGACAAATCGGCGATATCAATGTGAAATCATGCGCCCTCTATACAGGGCAGGTGCCTGGCATTGCGGGCAAGCCATGGAGAAAGGCGGCAATCTGCTGGCTATTGCACAAATGCACCACAGGAATCCGCGGGCCTGTGGTCAGGCGCACCGCCTCGATACCGGGGCGATAACCCTGATCGAAATTCCACACAAAGTTCAGAAAGGTCAGGAACGCCCGGTCGAGCTTCTCTGGGCAACCGGCTGCAAGGTCAGGGCGAGGGCGCTTGCTGACGCTGCGCATGATCACTCGGGCGAAGCAGGTCAGTCGCGGCGTATCGAGCCAGATGATCAGGTCGGCCCGGGGCAGGCGAAGGTCAAAGGTGCGCCGGGCATAGTTGCCTTCACAAATCCAGGTATCCGCTGCGATCGCGGCGCTGACCCGCGCGCGGAATTGCTCCGCGTCGGGTTCTATCCAGCCGGGCTCCCAGAACAAGGTATCGAGGTGCACCACGGGCAGGCCCAGACGCTTGCCAAGGGCGCGGGCGAGGGTGGATTTGCCGCTACCGGCATTGCCTAGAATTACAATCCGTTGCATGAGTGACGTCCTGTCGCGAAAAAAGCCGGCAATTGTGCAGGGTTTTGACGGCCAGTCAACGGCCGCTTAGGGAAACCTCGCTCACGTGACGCCTGGCCGGCTCGTTTCGTGTTTTCAGGCGGATGCGCCCACGCCCTCGGCTTTCTCCTGCGCCGCAACATCATGCAGGGAAATCCTTGAAGTCTCCGGTAATGCCAGCCCGCCCGCCAATGCGAGCAATGCAATCGCAATCAGATAGAACGCTGGCGACAGGTTGCTGCCGGTGGTGCTGATCAGCCACGTTGCGACCAGCGGCGCGGTGCCGCCGAAAAGGGTGTACGCCATGTTGTAGGTGATCGCCGAGGCGGTGTACCGAGTGCGGGTAGGGAAGGTTTCCGAGAGCAAGGCTGCGGTTACCACGCCACACAACACCGCGCCAATCGCCAGGAGCATGACGCCGACGATGGACGCGGCGAACGAGCCGGAGCTGGCCATCAGGAACGATGGATACACGACCAGGATCAACAGCGCGCATGCGGTCATCACCGTGACTCGACGCCCGACCCGGTCCGAATACAGCCCGGCCAGCGGGCAGATCGCCGCAGCGAACAGCAATGCAATCAGTGACACCAGCAACGCTGTTGCGCGACTCAGGCCTCCGGCGACTTGCAGGTAGGTCGCGAAGTAGGTGGTGAACATATAAAACGAAAGTGCCGTGAGTGACACAAAAGCGCCCAGGCAACAGATCGCCGCACCATGGTTGCGCAAGGTTTCCTTGAGTGGAGAATGTGCGACAGCATGTTCCTGAGTCACCGCCTGGAATGCCGGTGTCTCATCGAGCTTCCAGCGCAGGTAAAGACCCACCAGGCCCAAGGGCGCGGCAATCAGGAACGGCAGGCGCCAACCCCAGCTCCCCATTGCTTCGGCCGACAATGACGCCTCGAGCGCGTAGGCCACCACGGCGGCTGCGGCGAAGGCGGAAAATGTCGACACCGGAATGAAGCTGCCGTACCAGGCGCGCTTATCACTCGGCGCATGTTCCATCAGGTAGGCACAGGCACCTGCGTATTCTCCGCCGGCGGAAAAGCCTTGGGCGCAACGGATCAGGGACAGAAGAATCGGCGCCATGACCCCGATTGCCGCATAAGTGGGCAGCAGGCCGATCAAGGTCGTGGCACCGGCCATCAGCAGGATGGTCATCGCAAGGGTGCGCTTGCGGCCGATCCTGTCGCCCAGCATGCCGAAGAAAATCCCTCCAAGGGGCCGAAACGCAAAGGCCACGGCGAATACCGCAAAGGTCTTGAGCAGCGCGGCACTGGCATCGCCGCTGGGGAAGAATTGCTGGGCGATGGTCGTGGCCAAAAAGCCATACACCGCAAAGTCGAACCACTCGACGAAATTGCCGATGCCGGCAGCCACAATCACTCTTCTCAGTGTTTGTGGGCTGACTTGTTCCGTAGTTGCGTTCGTCATGCTTGACCTCGACAGTTCGTCAGTAAGCTATCGATTATCGTGGCAGGCACTGAGGTGGTTCACTTCAAAAGTGTCACCCACATAGTCAGTACCGACTTCAGGCCATTGCATCAGGCATGATTCGCGCCAGATTGGCCGAGGGAGAGAAAAGGGCGACTTTTTTGCAAATTTGAACAGCGTTGAGGGTATTGTCGGTCGCCGGGATTAGATCAATCAGAAGGGATGAAGATGACATTGACTGTCGAAAGCCTGGTCAGGATCGCAATGACCAATCCGGTAAACGCAGAGATTTCCGCTCGTTTGCCGGAGCTCGGTTTGAACCAGTGCATGCTAACGGCCGGCTGCCTGTTCCAGGCCGTCTGGAATCAACAGGCACAGCGACCGCCAGAGTGGGGCGTGAAGGATTACGACGTCTTTTACTTCGATGATGACCTGTCATGGGAAGCTGAGAATGAGGTCATCGAATCAGGTCAGCGTCTGTTCCAGGACCTCGACGTGAACATTGAGATCAAGAATCAGGCCCGTGTCCACCTGTGGTACCGCCAGCGCTTTGGCGGGGATTATCCAAGGCTTCAGTCGGCTAAAGACGGGATAGATCGCTACCTGATTGCCGGCACCTGCATTGGTCTGGATATCGAAACGGGTGAGGTCTATGCGCCCAACGGCCTGGCCGACACCGAGCACGGGCTACTTCGAATCAACCCGAAGAATCTCAAGCCAGAGCTGTTCGATCAGAAGGCGAGAAGTTATCAGGCTCGCTGGCCCTGGCTCAGGATCGTGGAACAGCAACGTTGAATCGAGGGGAGCCGATTGCTGCCGGTCGCATCGGGCTGCAAACGCCCCCTTAACGGACATTCGATACCGAGTGCGTCATCTAGCACACGCCGCTGCTGCTTTTTCGCAGCGAGAAATGACTCGGTGCTACCCCATACCAGCGCTTGAATGCCTGGGAAAAACTCGACAGGTCACTGAACCCCAGTCGCTCGGCAATCTCGGTGAGACTCAGGCGTTCGTCGTTGAGCATTTCGATGGCACTGCGGCTTCGGGCCTCGGCCAGCAAGGCACGGAAGGTGGTGCCTTCGTCGTGCAGGCGGCGCTTGAGGGTGCGAGTGCTGACGTGGATCAGGCGGGCCATGGCGCAAAGGTCCGGTGGCGTCGCGTCGGTATTGGTCAGGTAGTGCTGGACCAGCGCCGTCATGCCGGAACGGGCGATTCGCCGTTGCATCAACTGTGTGCACATCTGCTCGCACATGCTCACTGTGACGGCGTTGGCTTGCGGCAAGGGGCGCACAAGGAATGAACGATCAAAGGCCAGGCTGTTGCTGCTGGCTGCGTAGACAGGCGCCAGCCCCAATAAACGGTCGTTATCGCACTCGTGAGCAGGATCGGCACGCAACGTGAAGCGCGACAGCGAAAAGTCATCGCCCCCCAGTTCCTTGAGCAACAGCGCCCCCGCTGCCATGTCCCGGGTCAATAGAAAATCCCGCAGGTCGGGTGCCAGCCCGGGCGTGGCGAAAGTCAGCACACCTTCACTGCCTTGCTCTTCATAGGTCACCACGGTGAATGCGTAGGTCAGCGGCAAAAAGCTCAGTGCCAGGGCTAGTGCATCCCCGGTGGTCGCGCTGCTGATCAGGCCGTAACCAAACAGGCCATAGGTCGAGAAGTGATAGCGCGCACCGATTTCGAAGCCAAGCCCCGGAGGATGACCGAGCAACTGCAACAGATTGCCGGTCACCCGCAGTTCCTGATCGGCAGTCAGCTCCAGATTCGGGTCGGCCAGTTGCGCTGCCGTCAGCCCCGAGCCGGCCAGTATCGCGCCGGCAGCCAAGCCTTTTTCGACGCCGAACTCCACCAGCAGCAAGGCGCTGGCCGGGCCACGCAGAAAATCCCGAAAGCTCATGCCCATGTCCCTGTGGCGAAAAGGTTGGCCCGAATAATAAAGCAATTGTCCCATTCCAGCATTCGGTTCTTTATCAATGGCGGTCACCATCCTTTGCGCACGGTTCGTCGTTTAACCATCAATAAAAGGCCGTTGCGGCACCTGGCGAAAACCAGGAGGCGCAGTTGTGTGTTTTCGGGTAACCCCGCAAATCTCGCACTGCCTTGCACAAGGGAGAACAACAATGAAAAAGACCTTCGATTACATCGTAGTGGGCGGCGGTTCCGGTGGTTGTGTGGTTGCCGGTCGGCTGAGCGAAGATCCGGACGTCAGTGTTTGTTTGCTGGAGGCCGGTGGTGGCGGGCAGTCCAGCCTGGTCAATATCCCCGCAGCGATGGTGGCAATGGTACCGACTTCGGTGAATAACTGGGCCTTCGACACCGTCCCGCAAATGGGGCTGGAAGGGCGCAAGGGCTACCAGCCACGGGGTAAGGCACTGGGTGGTTCCTCTGCGATCAACGCCATGATCTACGTGCGGGGTCATCAATGGGACTACGACCATTGGGCCGCCCTGGGCAATACCGGTTGGGGGTTCAAGGATGTCTTGCCGTACTTCCGACGCAGCGAGCACAACGAGCGCATCGGCAACGACTTGCACGGGCGGGGTGGGCCGTTGTGGGTCAGCGATTTGCGTTCGGACAATCCATTCCAGCAACGTTTTCTGGAGGCGGCCCGCGAGACCAGTTTACCGCTCAACGACGACTTCAACGGTGAGGAACAGGAAGGCGTTGGCATCTATCAAGTCACGCAAAAGCACGGTGAACGCTGCAGCGCGGCGCGGGCGTATCTGTTGCCGTATGTGGACGTGCGCAACAACCTGACCGTCGAAACCCGGGCCCAGGTGCAACGCATTTTATTTGAAGGCACTCGCGCCGTGGCTGTCGAGGTGCTGCAAAACGGTCAGGTTCTCACCCTGCGTGCCAAGCGGGAAGTCATCCTCGCCGCCGGGGCCTTCCAGACCCCGCAACTGTTGATGTTGTCGGGCGTGGGGCCCAAAGAGGAACTGCAACGCCGTGGCATCCCGCTCTTGCAGGACCTGCCTGGTGTTGGGCAGAACCTGCAAGACCATCCGGATTTCGTTTTCGTCTACAAGACCTCAAGCCTGGATGCCATGGGCGTTTCAGTTGCGGGCAGCACCAGAATGCTCAAGGAAGCCGGCCGTTTTCGCCGGGAACGTCGAGGCATGCTGACCTCGAATTTTGCCGAGGGCGGAGCGTTTCTCAAAACGCGCGAAGGGTTGGATAAACCGGATATTCAATTGCATTTTGTCGTGGCTCCGGTGGAGGACCATGCGCGCAAGTTGCGTCTGGGTCATGGGTTGTCGTGCCACGTTTGCCTGTTGCGTCCGCGCAGCCGCGGAACCGTATCTCTGGCCAGCAAAGACCCGCAAGCGGCACCGCTGATTGATCCGGCGTTTCTTCAGGACCCGCAGGACCTTGAAGATATGGTCGCGGCATTCAAACTGACACGCCGTTTGATGCAGGCACCGGCGCTGGCCAACTGGATCACCCGCGACCTGTACACCGACGGGGTCGAGACCGACGAGCAGATCCGCACCGTACTGCGCCGTCGTACCGACAGTGTTTATCACCCGGTGGGCACTTGCCGCATGGGCGATGACCCACTGGCCGTGGTCGACGCGCAACTTCGTGTACACGGTCTGCAAGGGCTGCGAATCGTTGACGCATCGGTGATGCCTACCCTGATCGGCGGCAACACCAACGCACCGACCATCATGATCGCCGAGAAAGCCGTTGACCTTATCCGCGGTATTGGGCGGGTGTGTTCGTCCGCCCGGACTGAAACGACAGCCACCACTGAAAACAACAATGAGGCATCTTATGTCGTTGCATGAAGTTGGAACCGGCAGTCAGTCGGCAACAGCCTTGAGCGCCATCATCATCGGCAGCGGTTTTGCCGGTATCGGCATGGCCGTTGCCTTGCAAAAGGCCGGTGTGAAGGACTTTGTGATCCTGGAGAAGAAACAGGACGTCGGCGGTGTCTGGCGGGACAACAGTTACCCCGGCGCCGCGTGCGACGTACCTTCGCACCTGTATTCATTTTCGTTCGAGCCGAACCCGGACTGGAGCAGGGTGTTCGCGCCCCAGGCCGAGATTCATGCCTATCTGCGGCATTGCGCTGACAAGTACGGTCTGGACAAGCACATTCGTTTCGGCGCCGAAGTGGTGTCCGCCGAGTTTGATGAACGCACGTCGCTGTGGCACGTGACCCAGCAGGATGGCAGCGTCCTGAGTGCATCGCTGTTGATCAGTGGCACCGGTCAGTTGAGTCGCCCGGCGTTCCCGAAGCTGGCCGGTATGGAAACCTTCAAGGGGCACGTGTTCCACTCGGCGACCTGGGACCACAGCTATTCGCTGGCAGGCAAACGCGTGGCGGTGGTCGGCACCGGTGCTTCGGCCATTCAGTTCGTACCGGCGATTGCCGGGACTGTCGGGCACATGAAGGTGTTCCAGCGCTCGCCGGCGTACCTGATGCCTCGACCGGATCGGGCTTATTCCAAGCGGGTAAAATCATTGCTGCGCAACGTGCCCTGGATGATGACCGCTTACCGTGCCTCGATATACATGCGCTACGAGTCCCGGGCGCTGGCGTTCACCCGATTCAAGGGCTTGATGAAGTGGGCAGTGGGAATTCCGTTCCGTCGACTGTTGTCCGAGCAAGTGCCGGACCCGGTACTGCGCAACAAACTGACCCCGGATTATCCATACGGCTGCAAGCGTATCCTGCTGTCGAGCGAATACCTCCAGACCATGAGCCGGTCCAACGTGGAGTTGGTGACCGACGGCATTGAGCGAGTCACTGAAAGCGGCATTGAAACCGTTGACGGCCAGCGGCATGAAGTCGATGCGATCATCTACGGCACCGGGTTCGCGGCTACCGAGTTTCTGTCGCCGATGCGTATCGTCGGGCGAAATGGCGTGGACCTTAACCATGCCTGGCGCGATGGCACCCGCGCGTATCTGGGGCTGACGGTTGCGCAATTCCCCAATTTCTTCATGTTGTATGGGCCGAACACCAACCTGGGCCACAACTCGATTGTCTACATGCTGGAAAGTCAGATCGCCCACGTCATGCGCTGTTGGCGCACGATGAAGGGTAACGGCGCCAACACTGTGGAAGTCGACCCCAGCGTGTATGACCGCTTTCATGGGCAGGTCCAGCAACGCCTGGTCAACACGGTGTGGAACGGCTGCAAGAGCTGGTATGTGGATGACGCTGGCAACAACAGCACCAACTGGCCGGGGTTCACCTTGAGCTATCGCTGGCTGACGCGGTTTTCCGGGTTGCATGCATACCGCTTCACACGCGAGTTTGAAGGCGGCGCGACCGTAGGCGAATCCCGCGACTGGCCAGAAACATTGAGCGCCGGATTCCTGAGGGTTTTTCTTCGCACCACGTTCCGCTCGCTGATCGGGCCGGGGTTGGCTGCGCCAGCGCAGAGAAAGGTCGTGAGCCTATTGTCCAGGTTGATGCCAGGCACTGGCGGCGTGATTCGTTATCGTCAGCAGGCCAACGGCGTTCCCGTGCAAGTGGTCGCACCGCAGCAGGGTGAAAACGGCGGGGTCATTCTGTACCTGCATGGCGGGGCGTTCTGCCTAGGCTCGCCGGATACACATTGGAGCATCACCGGCCGCTTGGCCAAGGCTTCGGGGATGTCGGTGTGGGTAGCTGATTATCGCCTGGCGCCAGAGCATCCTTGCCCGGCGGCATTGGACGATGCGCTGGCCTGCTATCAGGCGCTACGGGCTCAGGGGTATGCCGCTGACCGAATCTTCCTGGCCGGCGATTCGGCGGGCGCCGCGCTGGTATTGGCTCTGGCGCTCAAGCTGCGTGATCTTCACCCGCATTTTGCCGCCGGCATGCTTCTGATGTCGCCAGTGACTGACGACAGCCTGAGCGGTGCTTCCATGACCTCGCGGGTAGAACAGGATCCGATGATCCGTCGCGGCTGGCTGGAGCAAGGGCTGGGCTGGTATGCCGGTACGCAGGTGATGGGCTATCCGCTTGAGGTGGACCTGCAAGGGCTGCCGCCGATGTTGATCCAGGTCGGTGACCATGAGCTGTTATTGTCTGACGCCACCCGATTGGCCGAGCATGCGCTTGACTGCGGGGTGAATTGCCGCCTGGAGGTGTATGCCGCACGCTGGCACGTGTTCCAGTTGCAAGCCTTCTACCTGCGTTCGGCGGCCAAGGCGTTGAAGACCCTCGGCGCATTTGCCCGGGAGCAACTGGCACGCACGAAGCCTGAAATGACGTAAAACCAAAAACACAAAAGCCCGCCATCCTCTTGAGGGTGGCGGGCTTTTCGGCGTTTTAATGGGCGTTCTTACTCGCCGGTCTGTAACGGCACAATTGGGCCAATGCCTTAAGCTGATATCATTCAAGACCTGACATACCGAGTAGAAAAAATGAACCGTCAAAAGAAACTAAAGCAGCTGTTCAAGGCTAAGGCCAAAAAGGCCAGTGCCAAACTGGCACCGAAGAGCAAGCCTAAATACATTTGTAAAGCGGACCGATTGAAGCTGGCGGCAGAAACCGTTGGCGAGTCAACGATCGCCTCTGAGAGCTGATTCAGGTCGGACCGCGTAGACGTGGTCGACCCCTTCCTTCAAGTCGAAGCCGCTTCGCGGCTTTGAATGACCAGATCCCCCTCGCTACATTTCTCGAACATTGCCCTGCTTGTCATGTCGGCAGCATGTCGTTTGCGGTCTTGAAAATGGCGCCGTCGGACATCCGACCCAGCCAGGTGCCCGATCCCGAGGCCGAAGGGCCGTTCAATTTGCGACAGGTTACATTTCTGTTAACGACCCTATGATTTCGGTTTGAAATTTTATCTATTTGATTTATAAGGAAATAATCTATTTTCTATGTGTGTTCTTACAGTATTTTCTGTGTATACATAAAAAATACAAATCATTGACGACACCCGAAACCCGTGCGAATCTGAATTCAACAACAAGCCGTAACCGCTGATTTGACTGCCTCGGGAGGTCATTGTGAAAAACGGCAAGAGCACTCTTTATGACGACCTCAAGCGTCAGATCCTCACGATGGAGCTCGATCCTGACGAGGCGCTGGATGAGGTTGCCATCAGCGAACGGTACGGGCTTTCGAGAACCCCGGTGCGAGAAGTATTTCGACGTCTTGCCGGTGAGGGGTACATCGATATCAGGGAGAACCGCGGTGCCCGGGTGATTCCCATGAACCACTCGACACTGCGAAATTTTTTCCTGGTGGCTCCCATGGTGTACGCCGCGATAGGTCGTCTGGCCGTTCAAAATTTCAAGGCTCAGCAGCTGGTTGACCTGAAGGAAACGCAACGCCGTTTCCGTGCTGCGACGGTGTCCCGTGATGCCCTGATGATGGTCGTGGAAAACAATCGATTCCACGCGATCATGGGTGAAATGTCGGGCAATCAGTACCTTGAGCCCAGCCTCGAAAGACTGCTGATTGATCACGCACGAATTGGTCATACATTTTTCCGCCCTCGCGATGAGGACATGGAACAACGGCTACAGCTTTCCGCAGAGCACCACGATTCTTTTATTGAAGCCATTGAGCGTCGTGACGAGAGCGCTGTAGTTGACCTGGTCTTTGAGCATTGGGAGCTCTCCCGCGAGAACATGGAAATGTTTATCGCCCCCAATGGAATGAAGGCAGACCTGCCAACTCCATTTAAATAATACCGGTCCTCGCTTAATTGGCATGAGGATCGATACGAGTTGATGTCGCAGAAACGGCGGCATTGAATATCAATCCGGATACGGATTGATAGGCAACAACAACTGAAACAGATGGTGAGCTTATAGCTGTGCACCACGGGCCTCTATTGTTTAGAGACTAATATAAAAAGTATTAACGTAGATCGAGGAACGCCATGAAGAAGATTTGGAAGGCAGTCTGCGCGGTCGCGATGATGGGCATGGTAATGCTGCCTGTTCACGCGGAAGAAAAAACAATCACCATGGGCACGTTGACCTGGGAAGACTTGACACCCATTACCGGTATTACCAAAAAGGTGCTTGAGGATTCCGGTTATAGCGTAAAAGTCATCGAGTTTTCCGAGTGGGGTATCGCTTATGCCGCTCTGACCAAAGGAGATATCCAGGTACTTGCCTCACAAACCGACTACGCGGCGAATGACTACTGGAACAAAAACAAGAACCGCCTGGAAAAACTATCCCCGGTTTCCTATGGCCTTTACCAGGCGATCGCCGTACCTAAATACGTCGACATCGATTCAATCGAACAACTCAATGACAACGCCGAGAAATTCGGCAACAAGATCATCGGTATCGAACCAGGTTCGGGCTTGATGAATGACGCGAGCAAGGCGGTCAAGGACTACGGCATCAAGTTGCAACTGCTCGAAGGCAGTACCGCTGCCATGACAGCCGCATTGAAATCGGCAGTCGATCGTAAAGAGTGGGTTGCCGTCACTGTGTGGGAGCCTTCATGGATGGCGCAGAAGTTCGACCTGAAGTTCCTCAAGGATCCAAAGGGTGTGTTCCCACCGCCACAAGGTTACTACTGGATTGGCCACAAGGATTTCTCAAAGGAAAACCCACGTGCACGTGAAGTAATGGCCAGCGTATACGTGCCGATTTCAGATATCACGGCAATAAACGGTGAAGTAAAGGACGGCAAGACCATGGAACAAGCCATTCAAGGCTGGACTGATGGGCACGCTGACCTGTTGAAGCGCTGGGAAAACATAAAGAAATAACGAGCATCTTTTTAAACGCCACTGCCGCCCTTTGATTCATTAGAAAAACCAGAAAAACTGGTTCGACGGGTACGAAAAATGACAACGCCCAACATTGATACCAACGAAGTGCTGATAGATTGCCAGTCAGTCTGGAAAATCTTCGGGAAAGCCGCACCTGCTGCGATGAATGCCGTCGTTCAGCAGGGGCTCACCAAGACTCAGATCCTGCAAAACTACGGCTGCGTGGTCGGGGTCTCGGATGTCAGTCTCCAGGTTCGCCGGGGAGAGATCTTCTGCATCATGGGATTGTCAGGCAGTGGCAAATCTACGCTGATAAGGCTGTTGAACAAACTCATCACACCCAGCGCCGGCAAGATCGTAGTCAAGGGCAAAGAACTCTCGTCGTTGAATGCCGCACAACTGCGTGAGGTGAGGGCACGTCATATCGGGATGGTTTTTCAGAGCGTTGCGTTGCTGCCTAACCGTACGGTTCTGGAGAACACGGCGTTTGGACTGGAAGTACAAGGCGTGGGCAAGGCCGAGCGCTACAAGGTTGCCGAGCAGGCCTTGGCCAAAGTCGGGTTGAGCGACTGGATGTCGCGCTACCCCAGCGAATTGTCCGGGGGCATGCAACAGCGGGTAGGGCTTGCCAGGGCAATCACCGCAGACCCGGAAGTGATCCTGATGGATGAGCCTTTCAGTGCGCTCGACCCGTTGATTCGCCGGCAGTTGCAGGATGAGTTCCGCCAACTGACCAAGGAACTGGGCAAGTCTGCTGTATTCATCACTCACGATCTGGACGAAGCGATTCGTATCGGCGACCGGATCGCGATCATGAAGGACGGCGCGATCATTCAGGTGGGGACTGCCGAGGAGATCGTCCTCAACCCCGCAGACGATTACGTCGCGGAATTTGTCGCCGGTATCTCCAGGTTGCATCTGGTCAGGGCAAATTCCGTCATGACGCCCGTGGAGTCATTCAAGGTAGCAAACCCCGGCGGCGACATCGCCCGGCTCATCAAAACCTCAGTCGATGCGGATATCAACGAGCTTATCGGCTTGACGATGAAGTCCGAGCGCGACGCACTCGCTGTGGTTGATAACGGAGTGGTAGTGGGGATCATTACGCCGCGTGATTTGCTGCGTGGCGTCCAAGGTATTCCAAACGAGTTCGCGGTATCGAAGGCCGCCACTGCACTGGAGGCCTCAACATGAGCACGCCTGACTTTTCCAACCAATTCGATTCGGTCGTCGACTCGAGCCTTGAATGGCTAATGGACAATGGAGAGTCCGTGTTCGACACGACCAATGCGTTTTTGAAGGGCGTTTACGAAGGCGTGCAGTGGTGTATCGCCTATCCGCCTTATTACGTCATTGCGATAGGCATTGCCCTGATCGGCTGGCGGGCTGTCGGTTTGCGTTTCGCGATCCTTGCCGGGCTGGCCTTGTTGTTTTGTGATGTCATTGGTTTATGGCCAGAAACAGTCAGCACGCTTGCCCTGGTGCTGACATCTACCGTGCTTGCCTTGGTGGTGGCGATTCCACTGGGCGTGCTGGCGGGGCTCGCGCCTTCATTTGATCGGGTCGTGGACCCGTTCCTGGATCTGATCCAGACCATGCCACCCTACATCTACTTGCTGCCGGCCATTGCGCTGCTGGGCTATGGCACTGCCACGGCACTGTTGGCGACTTTTATCGTGGCTGTGCCACCCGCCATGCGCCTGACCTCCCTGGGGATTCGCATGACGCCAAAAGAGTTTATCGAGCTAGGGGACGCCAGCGGCGTCACCGGATGGCAGATGTTCTTCAAGATCCGCCTGCCGTTTGCCATGCCAAGCATCATGGCCGGGGTCAATCAAAGTCTGATGATGGGCTTCGGCATGGTGGTCATTGCCGGCATCGTCGGTTCCGGCGGACTGGGTGAATCGATCTATGGCGCTGTTCGCACGCTGGACATCGCCAAGTCGATCAACGCCGCCATTGCCATCGTGATTTTGACCATGATTCTGGATCGATTGGCGCAGAGCGCCGCACGTTCCCGGATGGGAGAATCGAAATGAGTTCAGCAGAAATCCATTTTTCACCAGGCGCATTTCTCGCACCCGCCGTCGATTGGCTCAACGCCAATTTGCATGGGCTGTTCAAAGTCATCAGCCAGGTGATCGAGGCGGTACTGGGTGGCGTTGAGGGTGCATTGCTTGCCCCGCATCCCTATGCCCTGATCGGTGGGGTAGTGGTGTTGGCATTGTTTTTTGCCAACAAGAAAGTGGCCCTGTTTGCCGGGTTGATGTTGGCATTCTGCCTGTTCTCCGGGCTGTGGGTCGCGTCCATGCAGACCATTGCCCTGGTCTCGGTTGCGGTGCTGATTTCGGTATCCATCGCCTTTCCGCTCGGCGTTCTGGCAGCACGGGTGAAGCGGGTCGACGAGGCGTTCTTGCCGATCCTCAACATCATGCAAACCGTACCGCCTTGGGTTTACCTGATCCCGGCCGTGATGCTGTTTAGCCTGGGACGGGTGCCCGCGATCATTGCGACCATCGTCTACGGCATTCCACCGATGCTCAGATTGACGACCCTTGCCTTCAAGCAACTGCCCAAGGAGTTCCTTGAACTGGGCCAGGCCATCGGTGCTTCGCCAAGGGCGATACTGTTCAAGATCGAATTGCCGACTGCCGCGCCGACGCTGTTGGTGGGGCTGAACCAATGCATCCTCCTGTCGCTGGCAATGGTGGTGTTGGCAGGCCTGGTGGGGGCGGGTGGACTGGGTGCTGAAGTCACCCGAGGCCTCACAAGGATGGAAATGGGGTTGGGCCTGCGTGCCGGCCTGGCGATCGTCGCTGTCGCACTCCTTCTGGATCGGCTGTCTCGCGGCGCGTTGCAGCGTCACTCCCCGCGCAAACTCGTGTAAGAGATTTTCAGAATGAGACGTAGCTTTTTTTGTGTTGATTCCCATGCGTGCGGGAACCCGGTTCGCGTCGTCACGGGTGGCGGGCCATTGCTGCCATCCGTCTCGATGGCGGAGCGACGCGAAATATTCGTTCGCGATCATGACTGGGTGCGCACGGCGTTGATGTTTGAGCCGCGAGGGCACGACATCATGTCCGGCGTGATCATCTATCCATCCTCCCGTGAGGATTGCGACTTCGGCGCCTTGTTTATCGAGGTTAGCGGGTGCCTGCCCATGTGCGGGGCGGGCACCATCGGATTATCTACCGTCGTCATCGAAGAAGGCCTGGTCACGCCTCGCGAACCTGGTCGGCTGGCCATCGAGACACCGGCAGGTCGCGTGGATGTCGACTACACCATGAACGGTGAATATGTTGACTCCATCCGCCTGTTCAACGTCGCCAGTTATCTGCACAGCGCCGATGTGGTGGTGGATGTGCCTGGTGTTGGCGAGCTTGTCGTAGACATTGCCTACGGCGGCAATTTTTATGCGGTGGTCGAGCCGCAGGAAAACTGGCCGGGTTTGAACGGATTGACCACGGCAGACATCGTCAGCCTGAGTCAGAAGCTGCGCGCCGCCTTGGCTGAAGTCAGTGACCCCGTGCATCCAGAGAACAGCAGAATCAGTGGCGTTCACCATGTCATCTGGTGTGACGAGGAACACTCGACGGCAGCAGACGGGCGCGGTGCAGTATTCTACGGTGACAAGGCGATTGATCGCTCGCCCGGTGGCACAGGTACTTCGGCACGAATGGCGCAACTGTTTGGCAAAGGACGGTTGAAGGTCGGAGACACGTACCGCAACGAAAGCCTGATCGGTACGATCTTCGAAGGAAAAGTCGAAGCGTCGGTGAAAGTGGGAACCTTTGACGCAATCACGCCGAGTATCGGTGGCTGGGCGCAAATCACCGGACACAACACCATTTTTGTCGATGACAAAGATCCCCTTCGTCATGGCTTTCAGCTTGCTTGACGCGGCAGGAGTGGCGTCAGGATGATGGGCTTCTCAGCGCTACAAATGACGCATTCTCGAACGTAATAGAGTGGATTGAAGATTGATCGAAAGACGCCAGTTTAGCGGAGGCATGAAGGGGAAGAATCTTCGCTATGTGAATGACAACCCCAACCAGCCGACGCAAATGGTTCGAGCCGGATTCCTGTTGCTCGAACATTTCTCTTTACCTGCGTTCACCCAGGCGCTGGATACGATTGTCACCGCGAATCTACTGCGTCCAAAGCTGTTCTCGTCCCAGACGTTCGGCTTGAACGACGGGGAGGTCATCAGTGACCTGGGCCTGGTCATCCGGCCAGATGCCCGTATCAATTGTTCGGTACTTCAAGACCTGGACATGCTGGTCATTTGTGGCGGTTACCGGACAGAGCTCAGGGCTAGCGATGAGTTCATACAGTTACTCAAGACAGCCGCGGGCCTGGGCATCACGCTCGCCGGATTGTGGAATGGCGCATGGTTCCTGGGGCGCGCCGGATTGCTCGCCGGCTACCGGTGCGCCATTCACCCCGAGCACCGCCCCGCACTGGCCGAGTTCTGCAAGGCGACACAGGTCAGCAGTGAGCCCTATGTGATAGACCGAGACCGGCTTACAGCCTCCAGTCCTTCCGGGGCATTCCACATGGCGCTGGACTGGATCAAGGGGCTGCACGACAAAGCGCTGGTCGAAGGCATCGAGGACATTCTTGCTTTTGAAGAGTCTCGCTACCGGCGCATCAAGCCGACAGAAAACATCTGTTTGAGTGCGCCGCTACGGGAGGTGGTCAAGCTGATGGATGCCAACCTCGAAGAGCCCCTGGAACTGGAGCAACTGGCGGCCTACGCCGGCCGCTCACGCCGGCAACTCGAACGCCTGTTCAGGGAGCAGTTGGGCACTACACCGCAACGCTATTACCTGGAGTTGCGCATCACCGAAGCGCGTCGGCTCCTGCAGCACACGGAACTCTCCCAGGTCGATGTGCTGGTTGCCTGTGGCTTTGTTTCACCCAGCCATTTCAGCAAGTGTTACAGCTCCTACTTTGGCTATCGCCCGTCGAAGGAAGTTCGTCTGGTCAAGTAAAGAAGCCCCATTGATTTGATGCTCACGGCGCTCTCCATCCGCCATTTATGAGTCGAGTGCGCTCAGGGTATGCCTGGGCGTGCCAATGCCTGTTTTTGCCAAAATCCGGCGCCCTGACGCCACCCTATATCCGCCTCCCAAAAACCACCCGTCGATTCAGGATGAGGGCTGTTTTGAATGTGTATTTTAATTGTAGACACAAAGAATAACGTTGTTTTATAGTGAGAATACAGGTAGTAGACAGCGTTCACTCACCCGTACAAAGGTTTCTAATAAATGGCTACCAAAGAACTCGATCTGCAAGCCACCGCGGATCTGCCCGTTGACCGTAAAGCTGTGCTGGGAGAGGCGTTGCGTCGCCGGATCCTGAGCATGGAGCTGGCACCTGGCGCAGTCGTTGACGAACTGGCCTTGTGCGACGAGTTCGGCCTATCCCGACCACCTGTGCGCGAGCTCATGCGGCAGATGGCGGCCGAGGGATACATCGATCTTGAAGCGAACCGTGCCGCCCGCGTGTCGTCGATGAGCTACCAGTCGCTCAGAAGCTTTTTCCTGGCAGCCCCGTTGATTTACATCGCCACCACCCAATTGGCGGCCGCCCATGCAACCCCATTCGAGATTGCAGAGCTCAAGCGCATCCAGGCGTTCTTCCGCACGGCCATCGAAGAGAAAGATGTAGAGAAGCGAGTGCTCTACAACGACGAGTTCCATCTGCAGATCGGCAAGATGGCTCACAACGCTTACTTGATGCCAAGCCTGCAACGCTTGCTGATCGACCATGCGCGGCTGGGGAAGATCTTCTATCGCCATCCCACGACAGTGGACATGCAAGAAGACCTGGAAGTGGCGGCGCAACAACATGACGAAATGATCAGTGCCATTGAAAACCATGATCAGGTTCTGGCGGGAGATATCGTGCGCGCGCATCTGGAATTGTCGCGACGTCGTATGTCCGAGTACGCCGCGCCGGAAGGGTTGGATGTGGCACTTACCTACTAAAAAGCAGTACCGATGCCACTTGCATGAACCGTGTGACGAGAACGTGCAGAAGGGACGCTTTTAGTAACTACAAATATAAAAGAGCCCAGGTCGCGAAAAATGGCAAAAATCAGATACACACCTGCAGATGACTCTACATGCGGCTGGTTCCACCTTAGCCAGCCGAGAGTGGCCCGTGCGCCCCACTCGGGCATCCGCTCGGCCCGTTGGGTCGTGCTGGGTGCCGGGTTTACCGGGCTTGCGGCAGCTCGGCAACTGGCGCTGAATTTTCCGGATGACGAGATTGTCCTGATCGAGGCCCAGGAGGTCGGTTACGGGGCCTCCGGCAGAAATGCCGGCTTCGCCATCGACCTGCCACACGATATCGGTGCCGATGACTATATCGGCGATATCGAGACGGCAAAAATCAGTATGGCGTTGAACCTGACAGGGCAACACATTCTGAAGAGCCTCGTGGAAAAACACCGGATCGACTGTCAGTTGCGCATGTGCGGGAAGTATCAGGCGGCTATTGAAGACCGGGGTATCTCTGTTCTGGATGCTTATCGCCGTGGGCTGGACAAACTCGGTCAAGAATACGAAATGATCGAAGAGAAGGACTTGCCGGATCACATCGGCACGCCTTTCTATCGCAAGGCACTGTTCACTCCGGGCACAGCACTCATCCAGCCGGCCGCCTTGGTAAAGGGCTTGGCCGACAGCCTGCCGGCCAACGTGACGCTTTATGAAAATACGCCGATTACCGACGTGGAGTACGGCGACAAAACCATCCTCACCCATAAGAACGGTCGTATTGTTGCGGACAAGTTGCTGCTGACCAATAACGCGTTCGCCATGAGCTTCGGTTTTTTGAAAGGGCGCATGCTGCCGATCTTTACGTACGCAAGCCTGACCCGGCAGCTGACGGAAGATGAGCAGGCACGCTTGGGAGGTCGGCCTTATTGGGGGGTTATTCCTGCCGATCCTTTCGGCACTACATTGCGCCGGACAACGGATAACCGCCTGTTGGTGCGTAACAGCTTCAGCTTCAATGCCGACGGACGCAGCCATCAAAAATATCTGGAGCGGTTTATCCAGCGACACAAGGATTCGTTTGATCGCAGATTCCCCATGCTCCCCGATGTCAATTTCGAATACACCTGGGGCGGGTCGCTAGCGTTGTCGCGCAACCACATGGCGCACTTCGGGCAACTGGCCAACAACGTCTATGGTGCACTGTGCTGCAATGGACTGGGCGTGACCCGTGGCACGGTGACAGGCACCTTGCTGGCAGACTGGCTGGCAGGCAAGAAGGACCCACTGATCGATTTTCTGTTGTCGTCCCCAGGACCTAACAGAAATCCACCGGAACCCTTACTTTCAGCAGGCGTGAATATGAACTTGCTATGGGGACAGTGCCGGGCAGGGAAAGAAAGCTGATTTCGCAACACTCTGACAGGCAAGTTAAACGTTAAGTAATTGGTTAGAAGTTTTTAGCTTATTGGTTAGTCCATTAAGGCTGATGGTTTCTTATCGAGGCGGCTTTGATTCGCCCGGATTTTGGGTTTGCGCTTCAGCCCTTTGAATGACCGAAGCGGAATAGGAGACAATAATGACAAGTCCTAATACCTCTATTGAGGATGTTCCTCTCAATAATTTCCATCGTTTACTGACCGCCCGCTCCGGGGGCGGGTCATTTGTAGACGGTTATGTACTGAGCATTATCGGTATAGCGATGATGCAAATAACATCCGCCCTGAACTTGTCGGAGTTCTGGCAAGGAATGATTGCCGCATCGGCACTCATGGGGGTGTTTTTTGGCGGTTTCATCGGTGGCTGGTTGACCGACAGGCTGGGTCGCAAAAAGGTTTATTTCGTTGGGCCTACGCTGTTCATCGTTTGCTCGTTGGCACAGTTCTGGGTTGAGTCAGCACCGGTATTGTTCGCCCTCAGATTTATCATCGGTCTGGCGGTGGGCATTGAATATCCAGTGGCCACGTCGTTGTTGGTCGAGTTCTTGCCGAAGAAACAACGCGGTCCCAGGCTCGCGGCGCTGACCATCCTGTGGTTTGCCGGTGCGGCATTTGCCTACGTTGTCGGTACTTCAATCCTCAATGTGGGCGGAGATGACGCCTGGCGTTATGCGCTGGCGAGTGCCTCCGTCATCGGGCTGTTGCTGCTATTGCTGCGTGTCGGCACCCCGGAGTCCGCGCGCTGGCTCTTGAGCAAGGGGCGCGAGGCTGATGCAGAGCGCGTGATCAAGCATGTGTACGGTCAGCACTATTCGCTTCGCGATCTCCCTGAGGAGCCAGACCAGAAGAAAACGTCATTCCTGGATTTGCTTCATTCCGGATATGGGAAACGGTTGTTCTTTGTTTCCGTCTTTTGGTCATGCTCGATCATTCCTGTTTTTGCAGTCTATGCGTTCGCCCCCAAGGTTCTCCTGGCGTTGAATTTGAAAGGGGAGTGGGCCTCATACGGTTCCATGATCATCACGATGCTGTTTGTGGTCGGTTGTGTGCTCGCGACAAGGCTGATCAACACGATTGGCCGACGCTGCATGCTTATTCACAGCTTTCTATGGTCGGGCCTGGCGCTGTTGGGCTTGGCGACTTTTTCACACAGCAATGAAGTACTGGTGCTCTTCCTGTTCGGTGCCTACGCGGTATTTATCGGTGGAGCACAAGTTCTGCAGCTTGTTTATCCGAACGAGTTGTTCCCTACAGAGGTTCGCGCATTTGCCGTAGGCATCGGAACTTCCCTTTCCCGAGTGGGAGCAGCGGTTGGCACTTACCTGGTACCTGTTTCGCTACAGACCCTGGGTATCGGCAACACGATGTATGTGGCCGCCGTGGTCACCTTTATCGGGCTGATGGCAGCTTGGGCCATGGCACCTGAAACACGTTCGTTGAACTTGCGCGACGCAGCGGCGCTGAGCAGTTGAGAAGCTGCAACTGAGCCGTAAGCGATGAGTTGTCCCTGATAAATGGCGGTGGACGCCAGGTTGAATAACATTCCCTTAGTAATGGAGAGGCAATCATGAAATTCGAAGGCATTTATACCCCGGCAATTACCCCTTTGACCGCGAGCGGTGAAATCGACAAGGCCGCTTTCGCCGACGTGCTGGAGTATCTGATCGAGTCGAAAGTGCACGGCATTATCATTGGCGGTTCGACCGGCGAGTACTACGCCCACACCTCTCAAGAGCGTATCGAACTGGCGACCCAGGCTAAAGATGTGATCGGCGCACGACTGCCACTGGTGATTGGTACCGGTGCAATCCGCACTGAAGACTCCGTCGAATATGCCAAGGCCGCTCGCGAGATCAAGGCCGATGCGATTCTGGTGGGCTCTCCGCCTTATGCATTGCCTACCGAGAAAGAAAACGCCATCCATGCGCTGACCGTGGATCGTGCCGCCGGCTTGCCGATCATGCTCTACAACTACCCGGCACGCATGGGTGTCAGCATGGGCCCGGAGTATTTCGCGGCCGTTGCCGAAAGCAAAAACATCGTGGCCATCAAGGAAAGCTCCGGCGACATGGCGCAAGTCCATCGCCTGGCACGGGAATACCCGAACATCAGCCTGTCCTGCGGCTGGGATGACCAGGCGCTGGAGTTCTTCGCCTGGGGCGCACGCAGCTGGGTTTGCGCCGGATCGAACTTCATTCCCCGTGAGCACGTTGCGCTCTACGAAGCCTGTGTCGTGGAAAAAGACTTCGATAAAGGCCGCAAGATCATGAGCGCCTTCATGCCGCTGATGGACTTCCTGGAAAGCGGAAAATTCGTGCAGTCGATCAAGGTTGGCTGCGAGTTGAACGGCCTTCGCACTGGCGGTGTACGTTCGCCTCTGCAACCTCTGTACGAACACGAGAAACAGGCCTTGCAGGACATCATCACCACTCTGAAACGTGACGTCGCCCAGGTGACCGGGAGCGCAAAATGACTGGCCTTCTCAGCGCGGCAGAATATGCCGCCATCGCTCGGGACCTGAAGTTCCCGACTCAGTCGTTCGTCAACGGTGAGTCCTACACATCGGTGTCGGGCAACACCTTTACGACAACCAACCCGGCGACCAATGACGTGCTGGCCGAGATCACGGCCTGCAACGCTCAAGACGTTGACTTCGCGGTGGCCAAGGCCAAGGAAGCCTTCGAAGATGGTCGCTGGCATAAACTGAGCCCTGGCGAGCGCAAGAAGGTGTTGCTGCGCTTTGCCGATCTGCTGGAGCAGAACTCCCACGAGCTTTCTGTCCTGGAAAGTCTGGATAGCGGGAAACCCGTTCGCGAGTGCCAACTCACGGATGTTCCGGAAACCATTCACATGATCCGCTGGCATGCGGAGTTGATCGACAAGATCTACGACAGCACCGCACCGGTCGGTTCCGGCGCGTTGAGCCTGGTGGTGCGTGAAGCCATCGGGGTCGTCGGTCTGGTGCTGCCCTGGAACTTCCCGCTGCTGATGCTGGCGTGGAAAATCGGCCCATCGCTGGCCGCGGGCTGCTCCATCATCGTCAAGCCGGCCAAGGAAACCACCTTGACGGCTCTGCGTGTCGCCGAACTGGCTCATGAAGCAGGCGTGCCCGCCGGTGTGTTCAACGTGCTGTCCGGCGGGGGCGGTGAAGTAGGCGAGCCGCTTGGCCGCCACATGGACGTGTCCATGGTCAGCTTCACTGGCTCGACAGCCACCGGGCGCCGGTTCCTTAACTACGCGGCGGATTCGAACCTCAAGCGCATTGTGCTGGAGTGTGGCGGCAAGAATCCTGCAGTGGTGATGAATGACGTTGAAGACCTGGATCTGGTCGCCAGCCACGTCGTCAATGGCGCATTCTGGAACATGGGCGAAAACTGCTCGGCTTCCTCGCGCTTGATCGTGCATGCGGACATCAAGGACGAGTTGTTGAAGCGCATCGGCGTGCAGATGCGCGAATGGAAAATGGGCAATCCACTGGATCCGGACAATCGCCTTGGCGCTATGGTCAGCAAAGCGCATTTCGAGAAGGTTCGTTCCTACCTCGAGCAAGCGGCTGTTGAAAAACTCGACGTCGTTTATGGCGGCAACACCGAGAGTGACATCTTTGTCGAGCCTACCGTTGTCGATGGCGTAGGTGCCGACAGCCGACTGTTCCAGGAAGAGATCTTCGGCCCTGTATTGGCGGTCACTACGTTCAACACCGTCGACGAAGCCATCGCTCTGGCCAATGACTCGGTGTATGGCCTGGCGGCATCGGTGTACACCGACAACCTGCGCAACGCCATCAAGCTCTCGCGCGAAATTCGCGCGGGGATTGTGACGGTCAACTGCTTCGGTGAGGGTGATGCTTCCACGCCGTTTGGTGGATACAAGGAGTCCGGGTTTGGCGGGCGCGACAAGTCAATCTGGGCCCACGATCAGTACACCGAAATCAAGACCATCTGGATCGACGTCTCTGAGCGGTAATCTACCGAACGGATGACAGCGGTATGCACACTCATCCCGAATACCACGAATGTCGGGATGAGTGCTGCATCAAGCAATGGCAAAAAAACTGATAATGGCGACACTTGGATTTGCCAGCTTTCCAGCATTCATTGCCTTATTGGATGTTGCAATATTTCGCGATCGCATCCGTTTTTCAGAATCGTTTTTGCTGATTCTCGTCACATTGGGTTTAATCCTTGTAACGCATTCATTCGGTCTCGGCAATCAGGGCACCCTAGCGCTTCTATGGGGATTAGGGGCCGGTCTTGTCTTTGCTTTGCTAGCCCTGTTTGGTGGAGAAGATCGCCGGCATCTGGAGATGCTTGTAGATGGCGAGAAACCTCAAGCCGAAGGTAAAAATCAACGCAATCCAGCCGGCGATCCAGATCGAGGGGAATACGTTGCGCAGCAGAACATAGAGCGTGCATCCCAGCAAAATTGGCGTGGCATAAATGTCACGTGACATCAGCAGTGAGACTCTTCCGGCCAGGACATCCCGTGCGATGCCGCCTCCAATACTGGTCAGCACTCCCATCATCACTGCCAATGGCGCTGCGAGATGTAATGCCAGGACTTTCTCGGTAGCGGCCAATCCGAACAGCGCTGCAGCTAACCCATCGAGATAAAGCAACAGACGGTAACGCTGTTGTAGTCTTTTGGTCAGAAAAAACGCCAGGAGTGCTGCAAGCAAAGCGGCCCAAATGTAATTGAAGTCGGCAATCCAGAAGATCGGAAGATCCAGTAACAGATCGCGCAGGGTACCGCCGCCAATAGCCGTGATGATTCCGAGCACCACAGCACCAAACAAATCGACATCGGCTTTCTTGATGGCCAGCACACCTGTGATGGAAAACACCGCAATACCCAGCATTTCCTGAAGATAAAGCATCTTGTATTCCCTTCTCAGGTGACCCGGCGGTAGAACCGCGTTGATGAGTAAGACAATGCGAATTTCGACTTCGTTACATATAACAATAACTGAACTTTTAAAGGGCGTCTTTCTAAACTAGTGCCTTAGTGCAGGAAGTTTTTTATTGATGCGCTGGCGAGGCGTTGTGTCGCAAACAGATAAGCGAATGACGTACCCAGTCGATTCGGCGACTCAGGGCAAGCCGTAGCATCGTGGCCGTCATAAGGATTTGCATTGTGATGATTCTTAAAATTACAAGAGGTGCATTATGCATGACTATAAAACCCCAGATTTTTAAATCTCGTTCTTTCCAGCCTGACCCTCACGTTCCACAGCATTAGAAATACGCTGTTCTCAAAGTTCAGAGTTGATACTTGCAAACATATTTGCAAGTCACTGAATTGCGGCAGCTCGCCTCCAAAAAAATAACAAGGGCTCACTAATGTCAACTAACAGCAAACTAACAACGGATGACAATCTGGCCGCTGGCTTCAAACAGCGGCATGTCACCATGCTTTCCATTGCCGGCATCATCGGCGCGGGGCTTTTTATCGGCTCGGGCCACGCCATCGCGGCAGCCGGGCCATCAGCGATCGTCGCCTACGCCTTGGCGGGGCTGCTGGTGGTACTGGTGATGCGAATGCTCGGCGAGATGGCGGTCGCCAGTCCCGATACGGGCTCGTTTTCCACCTATGCCGACCGCGCCATCGGTCCCTGGGCCGGCTTTACCATTGGTTGGTTGTATTGGTGGTTCTGGGTGTTGGTGATTCCGCTTGAAGCCATTGCCGCTGGCGTTGTGCTCAACAGCTGGTTCCCTCAGGTCGAAACATGGGTGTTCGCGGTAGGCGTAACCGCTTTGCTCACCCTGACGAACCTCTTCAGCGTCGCCAAATACGGCGAATTCGAGTTCTGGTTCGCCATGGTCAAGGTGATAGCCATCGTCTCCTTCATTGCGCTTGGAGCCTGTGCCATTGCTGGGGTTTTACCCGGTCGGGAAGTCAGCGGTGTCAGTCGTCTAGTGACTGAGTTCGGCGGTTTCATGCCCAACGGCTGGGAAGCCATCATCGGCGCGTTGCTGACCACCATGTTCAGTTTCGTCGGCACGGAAGCGGTCACTATCGCTGCAGCGGAATCGAAGGATCCGGCTAAAAATATCGCCCGGGCGACCAAGTCGGTCATCTGGCGAATCTGCATTTTCTACCTGCTCTCGATTTTTGTGATCATTTCCGTGGTGCCATGGAATGACCCGTTGCTGCCAGTGCAAGGGTCGTATCAGCGAGCGTTGGAGATCATGAATGTACCCTTCGCGAAAACCATCGTTGATATTGTGGTGTTGTTTGCCGTTGCCAGTTGCTTGAACTCCGCGATCTACATCTCCTCCCGAATGGTCTACTCGCTGAGCAAGCGTAATGAAGCGCCTGGCTTTCTACAGCGCACGTCATCGGCCGGCGTACCGCGGGGTGCCGTGATCGCCAGTACGGTAATCGGTATCGCCACAACAGCATTGAATTTCTTTGCACCGTCGCAGGTGTTCGCGTTCCTGCTCGCCAGTTCCGGTGCTATTGCCCTGCTGGTGTATCTGGTGATTGCGTTCTCACAATTGCGCATGCGAGCGAAGCTGGAAAAATCCAGTTCCCGGATCGAATTCAAGATGTGGTTGTTCCCTTGGCTGACGTGGCTGGTCATCGGTTTTATCGTTTTCGCCTTGGGCGTCATGGTCGCGATGCCCGCGCACCGTAGCGAGGTGCTTTCTACCGGGGCCTTGACGATCGTGATCATCGCATTGGGGCTGATGAATACTCGTCGTCACGCCCAAAAGACGGTCTGGTCGTCCGCTTCAGCAAAGTCGTAATTCATTAGAGATTGAACCCCCTGATTGAGCAGCGACGGCAAGCCAGTCGTCGCTGCTCGATGTCTTTCAGTACTAAAAAACAAGTAAAAACAATAGGTTGAAGTCTTGTATATCGGTCGATATATGGACGTGTCCTGTCGCTGGCACTTAGCTTGAAATCGCAAACTTCACTTCGATTTCAATAAGGAAAACCAAAAATGGGTCGACTGGTAGGCAAAGTAGCGTTGATCAGTGGTGGGGCAGGGGGTTGTGGCCTGGCCGTTTCGGAATTGTTTGCCAGGGAGGGCGCGAAGGTCGCGATCCTGGATCTGCCAACCAGCCAGGGCGAAGCGGTCGCCGCGCGGATTAACGCGGCTGGCGGCGTAGCCTGTTTCCTGCCTGCGGATGTGTCGGTGGCCGATCAGGTCAATCGCGCTGTCAGGCAAGCCGAGGAGCGCTTTGGCGCCATTACGGTGTTGATGAACCATGCCGGGACGATTTCCGCCGGGCCGTTCCTGGAAACCAGCGAGGCCGACTGGGATCGCCTGATGAGCATCAACGTCAAGAGCATGTTCCTCGTCACCAAGGCTGTCCTGCCGGGGATGATCGAGTCGGGCGGTGGCAGCATCATCTGCACCTCTTCTATCTCCGGTGTGGTCGGTACGCCCATGGAAGTCTTGTACTGCACCACCAAAGGGGCCTGCCATATGTTCTCGCGGGCCATCTCGGTCGAGTACCGCGATCGAAACATTCGCAGCAATGCCATTTGCCCTGGGTTTATCAGTACCGCCCATGGCCAGCGCGAGCTTGATCTGCTTCGCCGGTTTGGCGTGGACGCTAGCGACGAGGCAATCGGGGCGATGCAGGGGCGTCTGTGTGAGCCCGGCGAGGTGGCATCTGCGGCTCTGTTCCTGGCCAGCGATGATTCAAGCTTCGTCAACGGCACGCATCTTTTCGTCGATAACGGATACACCGCGCTCTGAGCCGGAACACTGACCACCAAAAATAAAATCGTTTGCACCTGAATTCTGCCAAACAAAAACTCTTAAATAGCAGAGGCAGCAATGGAACATATAGGTACGTATGTCATTTATATCATCATGGTGTGCGCCGTTATTGGCGGCATAGCCTCCATCGTCAATGCAGAGTCCGAACTCGGAAAGGAATTCAACGCAGGTATCCACAGCATTGGACCGATCTTCCTGCCTGTGGCAGGGATCATGGCCGCCATCCCCTTCATCTCCAGTTTCATAAGCCAGGTCCTGGCTCCGATGTTTCTCGCCATGGGCGCGGATGCGGGTATCGCCGGGCCGATATTCATCGCCTCTGATCTGGGTGGGTATCAATTGGCTCATGCCCTGTCACAAAGCCCCGAAGGCTGGATCCTGGGGCTGATAACCGGGTTCCAGTCCGGCTCGACCGTGATCTTCGTCATCCCCGTTGGCCTTGCGATGCTCAACAAGGCCGATCACAAGTACATGGCGCTAGGCATCATGGCGGGCCTGCTGAGCATTCCGATCAGCATCATCATTATTGCAATGGGCATGCAGTTTCTTGGACTGGGTGTAAGGCCGGACATTGCCACGGCGGGCGAGGCCACTCAGGCATTGCATTTCAATCTTGGCATGCTGGTTCAGAACCTGATGCCGTTGATTCTGTTCTGCGGTGCACTGGCCGCCGCATTGCGCTACTTCCCGAACCTGATGGTGCTGTTGTTCTTGAGGCTTGGTCAGGTCGTATACGGTGTCGTGACCCTGGTATTGGTGGCCTCGATCGTCGAGTACTTCACCTCGTTCTTCAGTTCGGTATTCGGCACTTGGGGTTTCGCCCCCATCATTGCCGACAAGGAAGATCAATTCCGGGCGCTCGAAATCGCAGGTTATGTCGGCATCATGTTGTGCGGTGCCTTCCCGATGGTCTACCTGATCAAGCGTTTCCTTTCAAAGCCCATAGAGAAAGTGGCCGCTGTATTGGGGCTTTCTCCTATGGGCGCGGCAGGTCTGCTCGCGGCTTCGGCTAACATACTGGCGATGTTCCGCTTGGTGGCCGATATGCCGCCCAAGGACAAAGTACTGGTGATTGCCTTTTCCGTTTGTGCAGCGTTCACCTTTGGCGACCATCTGGCTTACTCCGCCAACTTCCAGCCTTCGCTCATTCTTCCCCTGATCATCGGCAAACTCAGCGGCGGCCTGATCGGCATGATGCTTGCCTATTGGCTTGCGGTGCCCAAGGCGCTGGAACTGGGCGAGAAGGACATCAAGGAGAGTGGACTTGGCGCTGCCCCTGAGTTGACCTGAGACCTGCGGTTCCCGGGTTGAGTTCGAAGTCACGCACGATGGCCTGGCATGCTGTCGTGCGTTTACATTTGCGCCATTGGGAAGTTCCATTTTTGCAGAACAAGTGTGGTCAATATGAAAGCCAGTGACGCGAAAATGCTCTCAACCCTGATCAGTGCCGTGGGCTCGGAGCGGATGGGCGCGTCCATTGATTCAGCGCTGAGAAGTATCCTGGGCTTCGATATGAGCTGCGGCTATCTGTTCCGCTTCAATCACCCGCCCATCCTGATACACAACGGGTACAACAAGTCGGTGCCGGAGAAAACGCTGAATGCCTACATTCGAGGCGGCTACCTGCTAGACCCGTTCTATGTCGCTTGCATCAATAATCATCCAGCCGGCCTCTGGCGGATGAGGGATTTGGCACCCGACAGTTTCTTTTCTTCGGGGTTTTCAATCTCCAAGGATCTGCATCCCTGCGTGTCGTCCGAGCATGGCACGCTGATAGAAGAAATTGGCTTCATCATTCCCGTCCAGGCACGAGTCGCCATCGTTTATTCGATGATGAGGAACCTCAGGAATGGAGCCTTCCTGACCGGGGAAATGAATGCGCTGGAAACACTGGCACCGGTTATCAATTCGTTGCTGGAACTGCATTGCCGGCTCAAGCACAGCGATTTTTACATGGGCTCGGAAAGTACCGAGGCGAGATCCGAAGATGCGTTCGTTCACATCCTCCAGGGACAGCTTACGGAGACCCAGCGCTATATCGCGAAACTGATCCTGCAAGGCCATAGCAATACGTCGATTGCCGCCGTGCTGAACATATCGGAAGGCACCGTGAAGGTTCACAAGCACAATATTTACCAGCGCCTCGATATTTCCACGAACGCCGAGCTTTTTCGGCGGTTCATCAACTATCTGACGGGGCCACTCTGAAAAAACAGTGGTTGCTTCCCGATTGCGGACAAGGAGCTTTCAATGTGCATCCTGTACATGGCAGACCCGGCCGATGCGCAGAAGTGGCGTGATTGCCTGTCATCGATGGCGCCTGAACTGGAGTTCCGCGCATGGCCTGATGCAGGTAACCCGGCAGAGGTGCGTTACCTCCTGGCCTGGGAGCCTCTCCCCAAATTTGCTGATCAGTTTTGCAATCTTCGAGTCCTTTACGCTGCGGGGGCTGGCGTCGATCAGTTCGATCTGACCGGTTTGGCGGCAGGGGTCTCGCTCGTCCGACTGGTTGATGACTCGATGGCCGGCATCATGGCCGAGTATGTTTTGTTTGCCGTCCTTGCCCTGCATCGAGACATCCTCGCGTATCAGCAGGATCAACGCGAAGGACGCTGGCAACCCAGGCCAATCGTGCTTGCTTCGCAGCGGCGAGTTGGCGTCATGGGGCTTGGTAATCTGGGGCGAGCTGCGCTTGTTTGTCTTCAACCATTGGGATTTCAACTCAGTGGCTGGAATCGCTCCTTGAAGGATGTTCCTGGAGGGCGTTGTTATGTCGGACCTGGGCAACTGGGTGAGTTTTTAGCTTAGTGCGACATCGTTGTGAACATGTTGCCGCTGACCCCCGAAACAAAGGGCATGCTCAATGCTGCAACGCTAGCTCGACTGCCTCAGGGAGCGGGGCTGATCAACGTGGGGCGTGGTGCCCACCTGGTTGAGCAAGATCTGCTTGCAGCGCTCAATGAAGGTCGCGTGGGAGGCGCAGTGCTGGACGTCCTGGCACAGGAACCTGCGTCCCCGGGCAACCCTTTTTGGAAACACCCTCGAGTACTGTTGACCCCGCACATCGCGAGTGATGTGCAGATTGAAGGGGGTGTGGCAGTGATCGTCGAGAACCTTCAGAGAGAGCGAGAGGGTAGACCATTCTTGAATGAGGTTGATCGTTTCAAGGGTTATTAGAGTCCCGTTTTTCAAGGACAAACGCTACGGTTGGCCTGTTGCAATCGCTCCATATCTGCACGAAAACATTCACCCGAAGTCTCAAGCCCCCTGGTTCTTTTGAACCTGGGGGCTTTGTTATTCATCGGTCATGGATGATCGGGAGTTGCTTCGCCGCGGACCTAACGGATACCGGCACCCGCCATGGATTCTGGCACCCACTGCGCCGTCGATAGCGGCTCGATGTAGCGGATGCCGCCATGGGGGCCCACCACGCCATTGATGTTGTAGGTGCCTTTGGACAGGTCGTAAGTCATGAAAGGGGTGGCGTCCGGGACCTGCTGGTCGTAGCTCTGGCTGAAGAACGCGAAGGAGCCTCGGTATAGCTGGCCACTGGTGTCGTACTGATCGGAGGCCACCGCGGCCCAGGTGTCTTCATCCAGGTAGAAGCGGCGCTTCTGGTAGATGTGCTTCGCCCCCGGCTTGAGGTTGCCCTCCACGACGTAGACACGGTGCTTTTCCCAGCGTACGAAGTCCGGGGAAATGAAGTCAGGCGTGGTCAGCGACTTGGCAGCGCGAGCGTAGGTGAGTTTGTAAGTGTTGTAGGGCACGATCATTTCCTGCTTGCCCACCAGCGTCCAGTCGTACAGCTCGAGTGCACGAGCGGTACCGGGGTTGGGGGTGTCGTAGGCCAGGATCGAGATCTGTTTGACGCGGCGCTGGGCAGGCATGTACTGCCAGGCGCGGCCAGGGAACTCCGCCGGGTTGGTCGCGTTCTTGAGCATGATCGATTCGCCGGCTCGGCGCGCAGGTCCGGTATAGGACAGCTTCAACTGATAGTAGATGTCGGAGCTGTTGAACGGTTTCGACAGGTTCTCGTAGATCGGGAAGGAGACGAATGCCTCGCCGGTGACCGCCAGGCTCGGTACACCCGCCGTGTCGACGCTCCAGGAGTCGTACTTGGAGTGGATGTTGACGCCCTGGTAGCGCAGCAGGAAATTCCACATCGCTTCGGCGCCGGATTGCGGAATCGGGAAAGGCACCCCGGGCATCACATTGTCGATGGCGATCCCGCCGTTGAGGGACCTGGCGTTGGTGGCATTTCTGCGGCTGTTGTCCAGTACCGCCTGTGGGAGCGATGCCGTGCGGTGGGTCGGATAGACGTCGACGCGAAAGGCGGGGTAGCGCTTGGCCAACGCTACAGTGGTGGCGGTCAGCATGCCTTTGTAAGCGTCGACGTTCTTGCCGTTGATCACCAGCAACGGTCTTTCGCCCGCGAAGGGGTCCGGGCGCATACTGTCGCCGGTCTTGAAACCGGGCGGCGCAGTGGTCAGGCCACCGTTGTAGGGCGGAATGGAACCGTCGGCATTACCGGCCTTTTCGGCTCCCACCCACGTCAGGCTGGTGCCCAGCCGGGCGGCTTCCTGGCTCGATACATAGGCGTGGGCATCGATCGCCAGCGCCATGAGGGGTACGGCAGCCAGAAGACTTTTCACGAATTTCATATTGTTATTCTCCTGCCTGGCGTACCAGGCAACTCGTGACTCAGGCGCAGCAGTCGCTTACGTCGACTCATCACCAGAGACTTTTTCAGTACTGCCATTAGATAGCCCCCTTATCAGGGGCGCTTTTCATTCGACGACAGCCCCTTGGCTATTGATGACAGGCCCGGGCTGTCTCGGCGGGCATTCGATGGGACAGTGACTGTCACTTGTTTGTATTTTTCAGCGGAATCATTGGGTTACCGAATGGTCATAGCTATGTCTGAACACTGCCCGGACGAAGGTTTCGAGCAGCCATGACCCTTCCATACTTCCGACGTTTAGGACGTTCATATGAATCGCGCAGTAATCTTGATCGTGGCCATTTCCAGCGCCGTCTTGTTGGGAGGGTGCGGCCCGCACTGGGATGACGGAGAGCGGTACGGGCGATATCACGATCATGACCATCGACGTGGTTACGAGCAGAGAGGGGGACGATGATCGAGGTTATGACCGTGACTATGATCGTCGTGACTATGATCGCAGTGACTATGATCGCAGTGACTATGATCGCGATCACCGTCGCTACCGTGATCGCGATGACAACGACGACTGATAGGTTCAACGTCATTGAAATGCAGGGGGGCTAGTGGGGAGCTGCTGTGAATCCTGGCCCACCGCAGAGTTTGTGCCTGAGGCTGGAGAACAGAACATCGAACATCTCTTTCTTGCAGGCATCAAGCGGAATCGCTTCGAGTGATAGAAGCCAGAGATCCGATCCTTGCCCTGTCCCCGTCATGAATCCCGGAAGTTGAACAAGCCCTGGGTCAGATTCGGCAAATGCTTGCCACATAAGCGCGACACTTTGACCCGCTTGAGTCGCCGCCTTGAGCGCAGCCCAGGAGTCTACCCAGCTACCGGTCCGGGCGTCCTCCTTGAGATTACGGGTCATCCAGCTTGCCAGCATGCAGCCGTTCATGTCTTCAGACCACCCAACCCAGGTTGAGTGCTCCGGGTCCACACTGGGCCGAGGGGGGCTCGCGGCGCCATAAACCGCGAGTGACAATCTACCCAGGCAAAGCCCTGTCAAATACTCAGGCCTTGCCCTCAAAACGCCCAGGGCAATGTCAGCTTTACGTTGGGTCAGAGCGATTCCCGGGTCACGCACGCTCGAGACTTCAACGGTGACTTCGGCATGGGTCTGTTGAAAGCGCATGATTTCGGGGAGCAAGTCGCTGCCTAGTTCTGCTGCGACGGCAACACGAACATGCCCTTCCAGTGCGCCTTGATGCTTGACGAGTGTCGTTGACAACTGCGTGACATGTTTTTCGAGTTGCTTAGCACACTTCAAGACTTTAATGCCTACTTCAGTCGGATGATAACCGGATGCCGATTGTTTGAAGAGTGGACTGCCGATGCGTTTTTCCAGTGCTTCGACACGACGACCTACGGTTGTTCGATTAACCCCCAAAGCTTTTGCGCCTCCCAAATAGGAGCCAGCTTCAACGGCGGCGAGGAAATAACGTAGATCGTCCCAGTCCAGCATTCTCGATGCTCCTTTTTGTTCTAATAGTGTTGGATCGTGCAACCCGATCATCCCCCCTCAAATACGGTTTTTACTTGTACCTGATCAATATCAAGTTGAAGGGGTGGCAAGGCTGTGCATAAAAGCACATATGAGTGCAGCGATCAACCATCTGGAAAAACCCGTAACTCAAAGTGGCCTCATGGCGCGCGCGGCGTATACCTGTATTAAAGCAACTTGGCTGCGGAGTGCGAGAATGCACTGTTGCGTGCAAATTTGATCCTTTACACCGAGTTCTCGCACTACTAGTTTTCTTCATATTCATCTGTGTAGCAGCTGGCCTTGGATGTGAACTTCAATAGGGGAAGGAAGATGGTTGATTTTGCACGGATAATCTCGAAGTTGCCCGATCGGTATGCACGTGGCTGGCATTGTTTTGGGCTCGAAAGAAATATCAAGCGGGGCGAAATAACTTCTCTTGAGGCCTTTGGGACAGAACTGGTGGCGTTCCGTGGTGAGGACGGACAGATTCGGGTTTTCGATGCTTACTGCCCGCATATGGGGGCGAATCTGGCAAACGGAACCGTCAAGGGAAATACCTTGGAATGTCCCTTTCACTCATGGCAGTGGGGTGATGGCGGTTACTGCGAAAAGATTCCTTACTGCGAAAAAATCCCGCCTAAAGCGAGAATTCGGCAGTGGGAAAGCATGGTCGAAAACGAGCTTCTGTTTATCTGGCACGATCACGAAGGTCAGGGACCGATTGTTGAACAGAAAATTCCGGCACACAGATGTTGTATTGAAGATGGCTGGTCGGACTGGGCCGTTATCAGCAAGCCCGCGAATACCAACTGCCGGGAACTGATCGACAACCTTGCCGACGTGTATCACTTTGAACCTGTCCACGGCTCACCCGTTAGTAGCTACCTTAATGTTTCGCAAGGACATACATACTGCCAGATGCTGACGGGCGGAAATCAGTTGATTGGTACGGGCGACTCACTCCGTAGTATTGCCTATTATTATGGGCCATCCTATGTAATAGCGGACATGGAAGCCGAGATGTGGGGTTATAAGCTCGAATGCATCATGATGATCGGTAACGTCCCCATTAATCATGATCGCTTCATGATGCACTTCGGGATGAAAGTGAGGGCGCTGGAATGCTTGTCTTTTTCGGAGAATCAAAAGCTCATTGCTGAATACATTGCCAACGGGCAGGAAACTTTCTTTCAGGATCTACGTATCTGGGATAACAAAAAACGCGTGGACAATCCAATTCTCTGCGGCGGTGACGGGCCGGTATATCAGTTGCGCGAATGGTATGACCAGTTTTATCTGGACCGCGAGCAAGTACCTCACAAGTCCGTCGAGAAAAGAGTGTTTGTTTCTCGCGAAAGAGAGGATACGGCGCAATGGCTTTTGGATGTTCATGGTGTCGGGCTCGATGGCCAGGCAGTGAGCCAAAGGGAGGGGGTGCTGTCTGGTTCTGACGCATAGGGTGATGCGCAAAAAAAACAATAAAAGCCTGGAGATACAACCGTGAAAAAAGACTTTTTTTCAGAACGTTTTCCCAAAGGATGGTTTGGCGTGCTCTTTTCAAGTGAGCTTGCCGCAGGGGAAATAAAATCGTTCAAGTACTTCAATCGAGATTACGTGGCTTTTCGGGGTGAGAACGAGGAAGTAGCGATACTCGATGCGCATTGCCCTCACCTTGGAGCCCACCTTGGAGGCGGCAGTTGCGTAGGAAATACCATTCGCTGTCCCTTCCACGGGTGGCAGTTCGATCAGGAGGGAAAGTGCACTTCCATACCCTACTCGGAGCGTATTCCACCCAAGGCAAGGGAAGGCGCTCTGAAATGGCATCATGTACGCGAGCTCAACCAGATGATTCACCTCTGGTTCGATCCTGAAGGTGGCGAGCCCGAGTGGGAGGTTCCACGGTCAGCCGAAATGAGCGGGGAGGAGGGCTGGACACGTTGGTACTTCAAGCGCTGGAGGATCAAGACCCAGGGTAAGGAAATCATAGAAAACCTGGTAGATACTCCGCACTTCGCCATCGTTCACCAGTCGCCCATCGACAAGATCACCGTTGAGTACGACAAGCACATCGCGCGGCAGATCTCCTTGATTGGCCATCACCCCACACTAGGCAGTCAACTGGAGACGATGGCCACCTACTTTGGACCCGGCGTGATGCACGTTGAAATGCAGGGTACCCACGAAAGCCGCCAGGTTAACTTCCATACGCCGGTCGATCACGAGAGTCTGGACCTTTGCTACGGATTGAAGCTGCGCCATGATCGTGCGATTGAGGATATTGACGCCATTGCCGAGGAATACGCCGGGTTTGCCCATAAGGCGTTCTACGAGGACGTCGAAATCTGGGAGAACAAGGTTTATCGCGAGTCTCCGCTGTTGTGTCAGGCGGACGGACAACTGTTCGAATTGAGAAAGTGGTATCGACAGTTTTTTGTTGATGCGCCACCTCAAGCCAACATTGCCTGATGGCTGGGCCCATCCATAGACAGCAATACAAGAACGCCACTCGATAGAGTGGCGTTACTTTGTCTGGGCCGGTTGCTGCACCCCATAGGGAACCCGGATACTGTCGGCATGGCCTGCGTCGGCAACGACGATTGCCAAGCCGACATGGCAATAAGGGGCCAGTAAAAGGACAGCCCCCTTTTCCAGTACCAACCCACTAACCGGCAAATACGGATGAAGCATTTTTCAAGGGAGATACTCATGGCATCAGGGCAATGTCTTTGCGGGGCGGTACGTTTTTCCCTGGCGGTTGAACCCCGATTTTTCTATCGCTGCCATTGCACCCTGTGCCGCAAGCAAACCGGGGTTGGCCATAATCTTGCCACGCTGGTCAACGCTCGCGACTTCCGGTGGGAGGAAGGGCAAGGGACGATCACGGGGTGGCGCAAACCCAGCGGGTACAGAAATGACTTTTGCTCACGATGTGGCTCGACCGTGCCTAATGTTCTTCGCGAAACGCCTTACTACTGGATTCCGCTTGGACTTCTCGATGGCGAGTTGAGCATGGAGTGTGTTGGAGATTTCTGCACCGATGATGCTATGTCGTGGGATGAACAACGCTCGGCAAAAAGTCATTGCGCAGCCCCGGATTCACTGGGGTTTCTTCTGCATGAGTTGCAGGTCAATGCTTGACTCAGGCGCATGGTCGGCTTTGGGACCCGTTGACAGTTGGAAGGTGAACAACCACAGCACCAGGGCCGTCACACTGATCGAAGCGCCCAGCAAGCTGACGGCAACCCACCCCCATAGCGCATAAACCTGCGTCGCGGCGGCGGCACCCAGCGCGCTGCCCACCGAGTAAAAGCACATGTAGGCGCCGACCATGCGGCTATGGGCGTCGGGCCGTGCCGCGAAAATCAGGCTCTGGTTGGTGACGTGTACGGCCTGCACAGCGAAGTCGAGCAAGACCACTCCACAAACCAGCGCGATCAGTGACGACTGTGCAAAGGCGATGGGCAGCCAGGACAGCGTCAGGATCGCCAGCGAAATGCCGGTGACGCGTTGCCCCAAACCCTGGTCGGCCCAGCGCCCGGATCTTCTGGCCGCAAGGGCGCCGGCGACGCCCGCCAGGCCAAACAGGCCGATGACCGTGTGCGAAAGCGACAGTGGTGGGGCGCTCAACGGCAGCACCATGGATGTCCAAAGCACGGAAAAAGCGGCGAAGATCAACAAGGCCAGCAGGCCCCTGATGCGCAACACCGGTTCGGTCATGAACAGCGTGAAGAGCGAGCGGATGAGTGTCGGATAGGTGTATCGACTGCGTGGCGTCACTGCCGCAGGCAACACTTTCCAGAACACCGCTGCGAGGGTCAGCATCAATCCCGAGGAAACGAAATACACGGCGCGCCAGCCCGCCAGATCGGCGATCAGCCCGGAGGTGAAGCGCGCCAGAAGAATGCCCAGGACAATGCCACTGGTGACGGTTCCCACGGCCTGGCCACGTTGTGACGGCGTTGCCAGCGCGGCGGTGCAGGCCACCAGCACTTGAACCATCACGGCCAGCAAACCCACGGCGATCATGGCCCCCAACAGGGTCAGCCATTGCTGTGCGGCGCCGACTCCCGCCAGCGCAATCGCAGACAGCAGCATTTGCGTCAGAATCTGCCCTTTTCGGTTTAACAAGTCGCCCAGAGGGACGATGAACAGCAACCCCAGCGCGTAACCGACTTGAGTCGCCGTCACCACAAACCCGACCATTGATGGGGCAACATCAAGGCTGCGGGCCATTGAATCGAGTAAAGGTTGTGCGAAGTAGACGTTGGCGACGGCAAGCGCGCAGGTGACAGAAAATAGAAACGTGAGTTGCGCAGACAGCCCCGAAGCCTGCGCGAGGAAAGGATGGGTGGCTGAATCGGTATCTGCTTTCACGTGAGCCTCCGTGGCGCTAAACTGGTTTCAATTAGCAACTGGATTCATTGTTGTCGAATCAGGTTTCATATTGCAACCACATTGCTCAAGACCGGTCGACGGACTTGGCAGTCGTTATCCAAAAAGGTAAACACGATGGTCGTAGACCCTTCATCGCCAAGCAGCGAATGCCCGGTAGCACGAACACTGGAAGCTATCGGGGATCGGTGGTCATTCATGATCATTCGCGACGCGTTTGACGACATTCGCCGATTCAGCGAATTTCAAAAAAGCCTGGGGGTGGCCAGGAACATTCTGGCATCGCGCCTGAAGACGTTGGTTGAGGTCGGTGTATTCGACGTTCAACCGGCGTCGGATGGAAGTGCCTACAAGGAATACGTCCTGACGGAGAAAGGGCGTGAGATCTTTCCTGTGGTGGTCAGTATGAGGCAGTGGGGCGAACGGTTTCTGTTCACGGGGGACGAGACGCGTTCAGTGCTGTTGGACAATGAGTACGGCCAGTCCCTGATGCCGATTGAAGTTCGCTCCTCGAGCGGCCAAAAACTCGGACCGTCCGACTGCCACAGAGTGAGGGTGGTTGCCGGCGAGTCGTGAATCGAACGGTTGAGGGCGACTCAGTCGAGCAGCGATACCAGTCGCGGTTCGATTGACTGGTCAACCACTTCAAGCAACGCCAGGGTGACAGGCAACTTGAAGCGTCGGCGCCCGGCACTGCCGGGATTCAGGAATAGCCGTTCACCGCGCCAGTCGATGCACGGTTTGTGCGAATGACCGGTGATCACCAGCTTGATGCGGCTATCAAGATCGGCCGCCACGTCGGCGATGTCATGCACCAGCAGCACCGTCCAGCCGTTGAACTCCAGGTGCAGACAATCGGGCAACCCCCGCGCCCAGGATGCGTCCAGGTCAGTGTTGCCCCGCACCGCATCCACCGGCGCGATCGCGGCCAATTGGTCGAGGATCGCCTCGCTACCGATGTCACCCGCGTGAAGGATGCGATCACAGCCTTGCAGGGCGGCAATGGCTTCGGGGCGGAGCAAACCGTGGGTGTCGGAGATGACGCCGATTTTCATCGCGGGCGGCTCGAGATGCATTCTGCTTCCAGGCTCAAGCGGATGTCTCCTGTGCTGAGCATTGTTGAGCGAAGCAGTCAATTCAACCACATCGAAGCCGGGCCCGGGCGGTAAATGACATCGAAGGCGTAAACTCCGCTTTGGCGGCTGCTCATTGAAACCAGAGCGAGCACAGCCGCCACTTGCGATCAACTAACGTTCTTGTGGCTGGTCAGCAGCTCGCCTTACCTGGTTCAACAGGTGATCGACATCCTCGGCGGTGGTCGCGAACGAGGTGACAAAGCGAACGACATTCGGTCCCCAGCGGTCATGGTAGAACCCGAAGCCGGCCTTCAGCAGCGCATCGATCATTGCCGAGTCCAGCCGGCAGAACAGGATATTCGCCTCGGTACCGCCGAGCACCTCGACGCCACCCAGGCCATCAAGCCCTTGCGCCAGGCGCTGGGCGGCAGCGTTGGCCTTGCGCGCATTGCGCAGCCAGAGGTCGTCTGTCAGGTACGCATCGATCTGCGCCGACAGAAAACGCATCTTGGAAGAGAGATGGCCTGCACGCTTGCGGCGGTAATTCATCTCGGTGGCAAGGGAGGTGTTGAACAGGACGATGGCTTCCGCCGCCAGCACGCCGTTCTTGGTGGCACCGAACGACAGGGCATCCACGCCGGCCTTCCACGTCATCTCGGCCGGGGAGCAGCCAAGCGACACCAGGGCGTTGGCAAAGCGCGATCCATCCATATGCAATCCCAGGGAAGAGGACTTGCAGACGTCACCAATGGCTGCGATTTCATCCAGGGTGTAGATGCTGCCGACCTCAGTGGCCTGAGTGATGCTGACGCAGGCGGGCTGGGTTGTGTGTACGTCGCCGACTTTTTCGCGAGTGCGCTCGCGCAATCGGACGATATCCAGCTTGGCCGCCGGGCCGTCGACGGTCATCAGCTTCGCGCCGTTGGAAAAGAACTCGGGCGCGCCGCATTCATCGTTGTTGATATGGCTGGCCGGGTGGCAGTAGATGTTGCCCCAGGGTGGTGTCATCGCACTCAGGCACAGGGCGTTGGCGGCGGTGCCGGTGGGCACGAGAAAGACCTCCAAGTCGCGCTCGAAGATCTCGCAGAACTTGCGCTTGAGCTGTGCCGTCAACTCGTCGGTGCCATAGGGACCCGCCTGGCCCGAACTGTGTTTGACGAGGGCTTGTGCCACCTCCGGCGATGCACCGGCGATGTTGTCACTTGAAAAACCCAGCGCGGGCGGTCTGCTTGTTTCACCGTTCATCATCCAGTTCTCGGCTGCGCAGGCGAAGGTGTTTCGCCCGGATTGGCGCATCCTATGGAGGGGGACGGTTGTTGCGCTTGTAAAAAATTGACGCTCGCCGATGGTCGACGGCCTAAGTCCTGTAGCGCGATGGCGCGACGCCGAATGCCTGCCGAAAGGCGCGGTTGAAATGGCTTTGATCGTAGAAGCCGACGGCGTGGGCGACATCGATGATCGGTTGCGCGCTGCCAGACAGCAGGCCACACGCCCGTTCGAGACGCAGGCGAAGCAGCCATGCGTGGGGCGTCATGCCGATGGTCCGCTTGAACTGCTTGAGAAACGGGAAACGCCCCAGCCCACATAGTCCGGCGAGATCATCGAGGGTGATTCGCTCATCGATGTGGCTGAAACAATAGTCCCTGACGCGAGACCATTGCAGGGGTGATAGCGAGCCGGTAATCGTTTCGGGCTTGATTGCCCGTGACTGGCTCAACAGCTGTTCAAGGAGGGTGAACCATTGCGTCTGCACCGCGAGGCTGCCGGGGCCAACGGCCTGCTGCATCGCTTCGTGCAAACCGCGCAGGTTGCCGGCAAGCCCCGTGTCTTCGAGCAACACACCGGCCAATTCAAGCTCTTTCGGTTGACCGCTGATCTCCTCGGCCAGGCTCGCGACCAGCGCCTGGGATAGACGGAATGTCTTGAGCGTATAAGCGCCGCCGTCTTCGGATACACCGTCGTGGATTTCACCCGGCGGCATCAGGGCAACACTTCCCGGCCCCAAAAGAAACGACTCGCCTTTCGCTCGATGACGCTGGATGCCTTCGGTGACAAAACCAATGTGGAAATCGAGGTGGTAATGGCGATCGAAGCCGACATCCGCAAAACGTGCGGACCCCAGCACCAGGCCTGGTACTTCGGACACGTGATGGTACTTGGCTTGCTCAGTCATGAAACCCGTTCAACAATCGGCGAGGAGGGCGATAGACTCAAAGTTTAAGTGCGCAAGAGGTATAGATCCATGGGTTGCCAGCAATTGGCCTGAGGTCGTGCATGAGTCATTGAGTGTCAACCCAACTCGCTCGCCATGAGGATGTTGCGCAGCAAGTGACGACGGCTCATTTGTCCGCTGCGCAACGCCCGGTAGCCGTCCTAGCTTTGTGGTACCACTCGCGCTTCGTTTCCGGCACCCTCGACGTACACGTTCATGCCTTTTCTCAGCGTCGGGTTGATCGGCTGCGTTACCGAAACCAGTACGCCGCTCTGGGTGCGAACGATGATCTGCTGTGCGTCCACAGGCTGATCATATTTTTTCTTTTCGACGTAGTTGCCGCCTGCCGCCCCCGCGAGGGCACCGGCGACCATCGCCACATCCCGGCCGGTACCCTGGCCGATCAGGCTACCCAGGCCGAGACCGCCAATACCGCCCAAGATGGCACCGACGCCGCTATCGTGATTGGTCTGCATCTGGGTCTGTGTGATCTGCTCGATTTTCCCCGAGCGGATCTCCATCTCGCCAGCGCCTCCGCTCCCGGCTCCCACCGCGGCACAGCCGCCAAGCAACAGACCAAAAAGCGAAATCGTCAACCAGGAAGCGATTGTTTTCATCGTCGAACTCCATTTTCAGAGGAAGTGGATCATGCAAACGCATCCAATGACGTTAGACGAAAAAGTCCGGTTCATGCGCTTGTCTGGCTGTGCAAGGCGTTTGAGGTCGAGAAAGCGCGCCAGCGCACGACCAGGATGGCCACTGATCCGCCCATGCTCACGAAAAAGGCGGCAGGTGTACTGGTTGACTCCAGTCGCTCAGGACTCTTGCGCCAAACCTGCTACGGCCTGCAGGAGCCTGGGCATGTTTTCCAGGGCCTTTTTCCTGGCTTCAGTAAATCGGTTCAACACGGCAAGCTTTTCAGGATCCCCCTCCTGCAGGCTTCTCAGCACTGTCGGCAAAAGGTGCAGATGGCACTGCGCAAGCCAGTTGGACAACCCCGCGTGGCTCTTCCATTGCCGCTGATTGCCCAGATAAGCGGCCCACATCCTGACCCAGTCCACCGGTGAGCGTGGCAGCGGGACAAACCCACATAGTTGATTCATCTGCATCTGATCGTCGAGGTGGCTTTCCACGTATGCGATGACTGCGGCGCTGAACAGAATCTGATAACTGCTGACTGTCACCAGGTTGATGCGATTGCCATCAAACGCTTTCACGCTTCCCTCAGGAATAATCGGGACAGCGCTTGCGCTGCAGTCGATGTAAAGGGCGTCGGGATCTCCAGCGATGCTGCCCCTTTCGAGGGAGATACGGCTGGCTTCTATCGCGCACACCCGCCCCAGGCGCACTACATTGGTTATGCGCCGTAGCGCACGCAACTCAGCCTGTGAAATGGTCGCAGCACGGAAGGCGGTGGGTTCGACGGCTTGATCGATGCGCAGCAGTTCGCCGACACTTTCGAGCCTGAGGAACAGGTCCGGGATCGAATCTGCCGCACCTATTGCTTCGAACTGGTTCGCGAGGCTACCGATCGTTCGTACAACATTCTCCTGGCCGGGTTGAAAGTTGGCGCGATCCAACAGCCAGGGGGCGTTTGGAACGATCCATTGAATCCTGCCTGGTGCCACGCCATTCTGCAGCAGCCACAGACAGGCATCGATGCCGGTCTTTCCTCCCCCCACCACCACGTAACGCAAGTAAGGCTGTCCGATCTTTGGCAAGTCGTTGAGCGGTACGCACCGTATACCGGGCTCTATCCGGTAATGCGGAGGATGGGTCGAAGGAACGGCTGCCTGTGCAATAGTCGCATCCACCAGCTTCCTTCGGACCTGGACAGCATTACGTTCGCCGGTGAGCAGGGAAGTGATGCAATGACTATCGGTGCGATCACCTTCGTAGTTGTGCATCGGAAAATATCGCACCCGACCTGACGGCAAGAATCGATGATGCATAAGCTGATCGAAGTAACTGACAATCTCGGCGCCTGAGGCCAATTCATACAAGCCACCGCCCCATTCGGATTCGTCCTTCTGGCCGGAGCCCAACTCGCAGGAGTTAACGCCATAGAAGGCTGACGGCTGGTGCAAGCGGACGAACGAGTAGGCATCGTTCCAGTGTCCACCAGGTTGAGCGTGTCGATCCACCATCAGCACACTCGCATCCGACTGATCGAGCAATGTATCGACGAAGGCCATGGCTGTTGCCCCCGCGCCGATGACCAGATAATCCGTTGCCATGGTGGATGTGTTCATAGGTGCGCCCTGATGAAAGTTGAAAATACTCCTCCATCGAATCAGGCTAGTTGTTTTCGCTTGTCGCAAAAGAACAGTTGTTCCTTGCCGACATAGCCAACAGATTTAAAGACTCTCTAAATACCATGTCGACACTGGAAAGCGGTCAGCTGGTCACTGTGCTGGACGATTACATTGACCGCCAGGTCGTCCTCTGGATGCTGTGGCCAGCCAGCCGTTATGCCTCGCCCAAGTTGCGCGTGTTCATTGACTGCATGAGTGCGCACTAGCGCATCTGATCGTTTACGCCTGCAGGTTCAGTATCACCCTTGTCTGACCGGCATCAGGGCGAACCCGCTCCCGCAGGGTGTGGGCTTAACCCAAGGCTGTGAAATCGCTGGCGTGCAGCTCCTGGACGCCCACCAGTTGGATTTCGAACTCGGGGGTGGCGTCGGCGTTGACACTGCCCTGGAGAATGCCATTGGCAAAGCGCAGTTGACCGGTGGCGTTGGCAGGGTCAAAGGCATTGCTGCCGATGAAGGTGAAGGTGTCGACAGCGGTGGTCAGCGGGTTGGCGTCCAGGCCGGTGAAATCCAGAAGATCGCCCTCGGTGCTCTTGAAACCGTTGATCACATCGCGCAAAGCCCCGACGCCCATGTCCGACAGCGCACTGAACGCGAAGGTATCCGCGCCAGTGCCACCGATGAGGTTGTCGGTGCCTGTACCGCCGATCAGCCGGTCATCGCCCGAACCACCCACCAGCGAATCGTTGCCCGCACCACCGTTCAGAACGTTCGCGGCGCTGTTGCCCGAGAGACTGTCGGCGTAGGCGCTTCCCGTCAGGTTTTCGCAGAATTTCAAGGTATCGAGCCCGGAACCCGTGGTGTTTTGTTGCGCTGACGTCGAGAGGTTTACGGTAACGCCGGACAGGGCGCGCTCAAAAGACACCGTGTCATTGCCATCGCGTCCGTCCAGCACGTTGTTGCCGGCTCCGGCGAACAGCGTGTTGTCCAGCGCGTTGCCCGTGCCATTGGCGGCGCCAGTGCTATCGACATACAGATGTTCAACGTTATTGCTGAGGGTAAAGGCCGCCAGGCTGCTGTGCACACTGTCGACTCCTCCAGGCGCCGCACTGCTGTTGGTCTCGATCACGGTGTCATCGGCGTTGTCGACATGATAGGTGTCGTTGCCATCGCCGCCGCTCATGCTGTCGGCCCCTGCGGCACCGTCGAGTACGTTATTGGCGGCATTGCCGGTGATGAAATTGTGCCGCTCATTGCCGGTGCCGTTGATGTCCGACACGCCGGTGAGCACCAGGTTCTCGAGATTGGCGCCCAGGGTCCAACTGACCGAGGTCTGCACCGTATCGATCTGTGAGGTCGAGGTGCTGGTTTCCACCACGCGATCGAACGCGTTATCGACCACATAGACGTCGTTGCCATTGCCACCGGTCATGGTGTCGGCGCCCAGGCCGCCATCCAGCGTGTCGTTGCCCGAGCTGCCCGCCAGGGTATCCGCCTGGTCGGTACCGGAAATCATGTTCCGGGCGTTGTCGAAAATGTCCTGCACGCTGTTGTTGTCGTTGGGGTTGCCCTGGAAGCCAAGGTCATTGGCAATGTAGTCGGCCAGGCGCTGGCCGACGATCTCCGCCGACTCCTCGTGCAGGTGCCAGACGTCGTCGGGATACGCCAGCGGATCGACTTCGTGGCGCAAGGGGAGGTCGGTGTAGTCCACCGCCAGCTTGACGTCGGCGCGCTCGGCGGCGATGGCTTCCTGGGCTGCGCGTACATAACCACCCCCCTCGACGATGGAGGCAATTTTCTCCTCCGAATAACCACGGGCACGCGCTGCGTCCTGTTCGTAGTGACCGGTTTCCATCATGTACACGCTGAAGTTGCCGAACTGGGCATGCAGGTAATCAAACACCTTCAGGGTCGCGGCCTTGTACGCCGCTGCTGCCGCTGCTTTGTCCGTGGCTCTGGCGATCTCCTGGGCTGCTTCCTCGCCCTGGCCCCAAATGATGCCCATGGTGACGTTACTGATCGATTGCAGTTCGCTGAGCTGACCCCGCAGCAGCGTCACGGCGCGCAACAACGCGGCCCCGGGCTGGTTGGTGTCGGTCAGCCACCAGCACAACTCGAGTTCCCCGGCGCTCAGCGTCGACAGGCCGGTGACCGTGCTGCCGCCCACCGCGATGTCGATACCGTTGCCATCGGCATCGGTGAACTGGCTACGCACGTCATAGGGGGAGTAGCGGTCCAGGTCGTTGACCAGCATCGAGGTGCCGGACTGACCGTCGTCCTCCGTCATGCGCAGCAGGCGCGCATTGGATTGGCCGAGGGTGGGCAGATAGAGGATGTCCTGCCGGGTGCTCTCGCCGAACACGAAGTCGCTGGCGGTCAGGGTGTTGAGGTAGTTGCCGAAGAGCGCGATTTCAAAACGATTGCCATCGGCATCCGTTTCGGCGGACTTGATGTAGGTCTTGTCGCCGGCCGCGTTGAGGGTGATGTACAACGTGCCATTGCTGCCATCGCCGAGGCCGAGAAAGCCCAGGCCCGAAACATCGATCTTGTCGACGCCGGCGGTGAAGTCATAAATCGTGTCGGTGGCCGTGACACCGCCGCTGTCGTAGTCGCGGTAGCTGTCGAGCACGTTGGTGTAGCGGAAGGTGTCGGCACCGTCGCCGCCGTACAGTGAGTCGCGTCCGGCGCCGCCGTCGACGGTGTCGGCGCCAGTGCCGGCCTTGATCGTGTCGTTGCCACCGAGGCCAAGGATCAGGTCGGCACCCGCCGTGCCGTTGAGGGTTTCGGCATTGTTGGTGCCGGTGACGGTGTTGGCGGGCGCATCGGCCACCGCCAGGGCGAAGCTATCGCTGACCGATGCACCGGCCGGGTCCGTGGCTCTGACCAGCACGTTGTAATTACCGGACGCGGTGCTGGTCGGCGTGCCGGTGAAGGTCAGGTTGCTGGCATTGAAGCTCAGCCACGCGGGCAGGGCGCTGCCATCGGCCAGGGTGGCGGTGTAGCTGAGGCTGTCATTGTCCGGATCGGTGAAGCTGGTGGCCGGCACCACGTAGCTGAACACGGTGTTTTCGGTGGCGTTCTGATCCAGCAGCGGCGTGGTCAGCACCGGCGCCTGGTTGGTCGGTGACGATGTGGCGAAGATGAAATTGGCGTTGGTCAGCTTGTTGAGGTAGTTGCCGTCCAGTGCCACTTCGAAGCGGTTGCCATTGGCGTCGGCGGTCAGGGACTTGATGTAAGTCTTGGTGCCGGCACTGTTGAGCACCACGTACACGGTGTTGTTCTTGCCATCCCCCAGGCCGGTGAAACCCATGGCCGAGAGGTCGATCTTGTCGGCGGTGACATCGAAATCGGTGATCAGGTCACCAAGGTTGGCACCGCCGGTGTTGTAGTTACGGTAACTGTCCAGGCGACTGGAAAACACGAACGTGTCCGCCCCGGCACCGCCGGTGAGGGTGTCCATGCCGGCGCCGCCGTCGAGTTTGTCGTCGCCCGCGCCGCCACTGAGGCTGTCGTTGCCCGCCAGACCGAGCAGGGTGTCGGCCGAATCGCTGCCCAACAGCGAGTCGCTGCCGCTGGTGCCGGTGATCACCCGATTAAAGATGAAGTTATTGGCCGTCAGGGTGCTGGTCAGGTTGCCCGAGAGGATCAGCTCGAAACGATTGCCACTGGCGTCGGCGTCGTAGTCCTTGATGTAGGTGCGGTCGCTGCTGGCGCTGTAGCTGACCTGCAGGGTGCCACCACGGCCATTGCCCAGGCCTGTGAAGCCGAGGCCGGCGAGGTCGATCTTGTCCTGGGTGACGTCGAAGTCGGTGATGGTGTCATCAAAGCTTGTGGTCGCGTTGCGGTAACTGTCGGACTGAGCGGCGAAACGGAACGTATCGGCGCCGGTACCGCCGGTGAGTTTGTCGATGCCTGCTCCACCCACCAGAATGTCGCCACCGGCCCCGCCATTGAGGGTGTCGTTGCCGGCAACACCGTAGAAAATCTCGCTGGCGGCGCTGCCCAGCAGGGTGTCATTGCCAGCCGTACCTTGCACGGTGGTCATCGGCACCGTGGCGCTGACGTAGCTGCCGTCGCCATAGACCAGCGTGGCACCGTTGCTGGTGTGGCTGATGGTGTTGCCGATGATGGCGTTGCGATCAGTGCCGTCTTCATTGCGCTCTGCAACGCCATAGGTCGACAGGTTGCTGCCGGTGATGAGGTTGCCCTGGATGGTGTTATCGCTGCCGTTGAAGTACTTGCCGGATACGCCCAGGGTGTCGTCGTAGGACTGGATGATGATCTCCGGTACGGGGCTGCCCAGGGAATTGTTGTTGAGCGTGTTGTCGATGATCTTGACGTGGTTGCTGCCGTAGATGCGGACCCCGGCGCTGGCGTTGTCGTGGATGTCGACGCCACTGACGGTCACCTCGCTGGACAGTTTGATCAGCACCCCTTCGGCGCCGTTGCCGTACACCTCGCCACCGGTGATGGTGATGTTGCTGGGGGAGGGGATATCCTCGCTGCCGCGCTGCACCACGATGCCAGTGCCGCCGTTGTTGTAGGCAACGTTATTGGTGAGTGTGAAGTCGTGGGTGCTGGTAACGATGTTGAAACCGTGCCGGTCGTTGTCGTAGGCGACGTTGTTTTCGAAGGTGCTGTCGCTGAGGAAGTCGGCAACGAAACCGTCCAGGCCGTTGCCGTGGGACACGCTGTTGCTGATGACCATGTTCACGGTCTGCTCGTGGGGGTCGAAACCGTACCCGGAGCAATCCTTGATCTCGACGCTGTCGAGGGTGACGTTGGAGTCGTAGCCCGCTTCGCCTGGAATGTAGCCGTTGAACCAACCGTCGATCTTGCCCGTGGTGTTGTCACGGTTGCCGTCGATGGTGAGGTTGCTGACGCCAAAGTCGTGGGTTTGCTCGCCATAGGCGGAGCGGATGACTCCGGTGATCTTGGTGTCGGAGCCGTCAGCCACCTTGACGGTGGTTGCGCCCATGCCGTCGCCGTACAGGTAGACGTTGCTCTTGAGCATCAGGCAGCCGTCGGAGGGTTCCTCACCTCCCGAAACGATGTAAGTTCCGGTCGGCATGTACACCTGCCCCCCGCCTGCAGCGGCCGCCGCGTCAATTGCATTTTGTATCGCCGCCGTATCGTCAGTGATGCCATCTCCCTTGGCGCCAAAATTTTGTACATTAAAAATCATGAGTTTATCTCCGTATCAGGCGAAAACCTCGGCAGATGCCAATATTCCATCGGCAGCTACCGTGTTATGACCCAACGGAGCGCAAAAGTTGTGACCGCATATCGGGGAAGCGTCAAAAAACAGATCAAACTGATTAGCGGTTATGAAATGTTTCGGGGAAATAACGGTTTGTTGACGACCGCTCAGGTAGCGAGTCCGCAGTGGACCGGGTGGCTCGCGCAGCGGATGGCGCTGAAAAAAAGCTTAAAAGACCGAGACCTTGTATAGGGTTCCGCCTGGCAGCCGAAGGGGCCGCCAGGTGAACGCTTTGGAGAGTCGAGTGGAGTCAGGCCCGAAGCCTTACATCGTCAGCTGCTGAAGGCTGCAGCAACGAGAACAGGTTCTTGGGATCTTGCAGCTCCGGCACCAGTTGGATGTCGCTGCCAATGTTGAGCGTTCTTGCAACATCCAGCACATAGCGCAAGGCGGAGTAGTCTTCGATGGCGAAGCCGACCGAGTCGAACAAGGTGACTTCCTCGGCATGCTGGCGACCTTGGGTCTGACCATTGATGACTTTCCAGAATTCGATCACCGGTGAGTCGGCGGGCATCTGCTGAATTTCGCCTTCAATGCGGCTTTGTGGTTCGTACTCAACCATGACTCGCGCACGCTCCACGATGTCTCGGTGCAGTTCGGTCTTGCCGGGGCAGTCGCCGCCCACTGCGTTGAGGTGCATCCCGGGCTCGATCATCTCAGGGGTTAGAATCGTTGCGTAGGCCTTGTCGGCCGTGACCGTGGTCACGATATCGGCCCCACGTACGGCTTCCGCGACGGTTTTGGCAACGGTCACCTGTATGGCGGGGTAGGCCCGCAGGTTGGCTACCAGCTTCGCCGTCGCGGCAGGATCGATGTCGTAGAGACTGATTTCAGTAATGCCGAGCAATGTATGAAATGCCAGGGCCTGGAATTCGCTCTGTGAGCCGTTGCCAATAAGTGCCATTCGGCGACTGTCCGGTCGGGCGAGGTAACGGGCGGCGAGTGCAGAAGTGGCAGCGGTGCGAATGGCGGTAGTCAGCGTCATTTCACTCAGCAAAACAGGCTTGCCGGTATCGACGTCTCCCAGCGCACCAAACGCCATGACCGTCAGCATGCCATTGTGCGTGTTCTTCGGATGCCCGTTGACATACTTGAAGGCATAGAGCGAGGCATCAGACACCGGCATAAGCTCGATGACGCCCTCGGGTGAGTGGTTCGCCAGGCGCGCGCACTTTTCGAAATCCGGCCAGCGTACGTAGTCTTGACGGATGTACTCGGCCATTTCGATCAGGCAACGAGGCAAGCCTTTTTCCTGGACGAGACGGCTCAGATCATTGACGTCAATGTAACGGGTCATATTGGGTTCCTTTGGGCGTTTTATGGTGTGCCGGTCTGGACTGCCTATCGCTTCGGCGGCTGAGACTCAGGAGGCGGTCCATGTGTTTGCAACGGACCTATTGTCGAGGCAATGGAGAGAAGATTTCGGCCAATACTGACCCTGGACACAGCGAGAGAAGTCGAAAAACACAGAGCGCACAGCGGAATCGGCCGGGTGACAGTGACCACTCGCATCTCGCTCTCACGACTCAAGCGCGATGTACTTCACGAAGCATCGTCATGCAGGTAAAGAAGGCCTCAAAGACAAGCACATGTCTTGTGGCGCTCCCTTTTATGTGGGGACACAGCGGACGACAGAATCGGCTGTGAAAGCCCTTCGTTCAGCACAGGCACGCTGTTTGAACGTGGGGTTACGACACCAGCACCCTCCCGGCAATTGGCATTCTGACGGTCCATTTCAAGCGCTTGTTGATCGCTGTCCGAGATGGAGTGCAACTCCGACGACTGGCACCTTCCAGTCGAAAACAACAACAAAAACGGCTGCGGTGAAGACCGCATCGACTCTCTGCCCCTGTCAAAAAAGTGTGGTCCGACGCAAGCGCCGGATCGCTATAAATCCAAATAATCCGGGACTCTAGAAAATGAACATCAAATGGCTGACTTTGCCGGCACTCGCGTTGCTTTGCTGCACCACGGGCGCCAGTGCCAAGGAGTGGAAGGAGCTGCGATTTGGCGTCAACCCAAGCTACCCACCCTTTGAATCCACCACGGCCGATGGCGGGGTTCAGGGCTTCGGCGTGGACCTGGGCAATGCGATATGTGCCGAGCTGAAGCTGACCTGCGTGTGGGTCAGCAATGATTTCGACGGGCTGATTCCGGGGCTCAAGGCCGGTAAGTTCGATGCCATCGAATCTTCGATGACCGTTACCGACGCGCGCAAAAAACAGATCGACTTTACCGATCTCCTGTACGCAGGACCGACCGCCATCGTCACCCGCAAAGACTCCGGACTGCTGCCTACCGCCGAATCGCTGCGCGGAAAAACCATCGGTTACATGCAGGGCACGATTCAGGAAACCTACGCCAAGGCCAAACTGGGGCCGGGCGGGGTGAAGCTGCGGGCCTATCAGAATCAGGATCAGGTCTATGCCGACCTGGTATTTGGCCGTCTCGATGCGTCGATCCAGGACAAGCTGCAAGCGCAGATGAGTTTCCTGACCTCGCCACAAGGGGCGGACTTCCAAAACAGCGAAGGCATCAGCGACCCGTTGGTGCCGTCGGAAATCGCCATTGGTGTGCGCAAGGACAACGAAGAACTCAAAGGCATGCTCAACGCCGCCATCAAGGCCCTGCACGACAAGGGCATCTACGCGCAGATCCAGCAGAAACACTTCGGTGATCTGGACCTCTACAACAACTGATCCTCGTGCCCCGGTCGTTGTATCGCAGCGACTGGGGCGCATCAAGACAGGTGACTGGCGTGAACTCCTTCCTGAATATTCTGGGGCTCGATCTTTCGGCCCTGCAAGGCTATGGCCCTTTGTTGCTGCACGGCACCTGGGTCACCCTCAAATTGTCGGCACTCGCGCTTCTGGTGAGCATGGCGCTGGGGCTGCTCGGCGCGGCGGCCAAACTGTCGCCGCTGAAGCTGTTGAATCTCCCGGCGACCTTTTACACGACACTGATCCGTGGCGTGCCCGACCTGGTGTTGATGCTGCTGATTTTCTACAGCCTGCAAGGCTGGCTCAGCGCCCTGACCGAGGCCATGGGCTGGCCCTACATGGAAATCGACCCATTCGTGGCCGGCATCATCACCCTCGGTTTTATCTACGGGGCGTATTTCACCGAGACCTTTCGCGGGGCGATTCTGAGTGTGCCGCGCGGTCAACAGGAAGCCGCGGCGTGCTTTGGCCTGAGCCGTTGGCAGCGCTTTCGTTTCGTGGTGTTCCCGCAAATGATGCGTTTTGCCTTGCCGAGCCTTGGCAACAATTGGCTGGTGCTGCTCAAGGCCACGGCTCTGGTATCGATCATCGGTTTGTCGGACCTGGTCAAAGTCGCGCAGGAGGCCGGTAAAAGTACGTTCAATATGCTTGATTTCCTGCTGCTGGCCGCCGCGCTTTACCTGCTGATCACCAGCGCTTCGAACTACGTTTTGCGTGTGCTGGAACGGCGCTACAACCAGGGTGTACGGGGGATGGCGCGATGATCGAGTTGATTGCCGAATACTGGAAACCCTTTCTGTTCAGCGATGGCGAGACCCTCACCGGGTTGGCGATGACCCTGTGGCTGCTGGTGGCGAGTATTGCCATGGGGTTTTTCCTGTCATTGCCCCTGGCGATCTTGCGCGTCTCGCGCTGGGGTGTCTTGCGTTGGCCGGTTCAGCTGTTTACCTACATCTTTCGCGGCACGCCGTTGTATATCCAGTTGCTGATTTGCTACAGCGGGATCTACGGCATTGCGGTGGTTCGTTCGCAGCCATTGCTCGAAGCGTTTTTCCGCGACGCCATGAATTGCACCTTGCTGGCGTTTACGCTCAACACCTGCGCCTACACTGTGGAAATTTTCGCCGGAGCGATCCGCAGCATTCCCTACGGTGAAATCGAAGCGGCCCATGCCTATGGCCTCAGTGGCTGGCGCCTGTATCTGCAATTGATCCTGCCTTCGGCGCTGCGCCGCGCGCTGCCGTACTACAGCAACGAAGTGATCCTGATGCTGCACGCGACTTCGGTGGCGTTCACCGCAACCATCCCGGACATCCTGAAAATCGCCCGGGACGCCAACGCCGCGACTTTCATGACGTTTCAGGCTTTCGGTATCGCCGGCCTGCTGTACCTCATGCTGTCGTTCGGGCTGGTCGGTGCGTTCCGCCTGGCTGAGAAACGCTGGCTGAGCTTTCTAGGCCCGACCCACTGACTTCCATTCTTTATCCAGAGCGGCGCCGATAAGTGTGCCGCTTCAGGAGTATTCGCATGTACAAACTCACGGTTGAAAATCTGTATAAACGTTTTGGTGACAACGAAGTACTCAAGGGCGTCTCGTTAAACGCGAGGGCAGGGGACGTGGTGAGCATGATCGGCGCCAGCGGTTCGGGCAAAAGCACCATGCTGCGCTGCATCAACTTTCTGGAGCGGGCGGACGAAGGCGCCATTGCTCTGGATGGCGAGCGAGTCCTCACCCGCCAGGGCGTCGGCGGCATGCGCGTTGCCAATCCGAAGCAGTTGCAGCGCTTGCGCACGCGACTGGCGATGGTGTTCCAGCATTTCAACCTGTGGAGCCACCTGACCGTGCTGGAGAACATCGTGCTGGCGCCGTGTCGAGTCCTGGGCATGAATCGCAAGGCCGCCGAAGAGAGCGCTCGGGCGTATCTGGACAAAGTCGGCCTGCCGCAACGGGTGGCCGATCAGTACCCGGCGTTTCTGTCCGGCGGGCAGCAACAGCGGGTGGCGATTGCCCGTGCCCTGGCGGTGGAACCGGAAATCCTGTTGTTCGACGAGCCAACCTCGGCGCTCGACCCGGAACTGGTGGGTGAAGTCCTGAAGGTCATTCAGGCACTGGCCGAAGAGGGCCGGACCATGTTGATGGTGACCCACGAAATGGGCTTTGCCCGGCAGGTCTCCAGCCAGGTGTTGTTCCTGCATCAGGGGCGGGTCGAAGAGCAGGGTGATGCTACGATACTCGACCGGCCAACCAGCGAACGTTTGCAGCAATTTCTATCGGGTCGTTTGAAGTGAGGCAAGGCGTACATGGCGGATATCCGCGATCTGTCGATCGTGCTTGATCGTATCGATCAGGCAATCATTGAAGTGTTGCGCCACGAAGGGCGCATCACCTATCAAAAGCTGTCCGAGCGCGTACACCTGACCCCCAGGCCGTGTCTGGAACGGGTGCGCAAGCTGGAACAGCTCGGGGTCATTCGCGGTTATGGTGCGATTCTCGATGAGAAGAAACTGACGCCGGGCTTGTCGTTGCTGGTGCTGGTGGCGTTGTCGAACCAGAGCGGACGCGCGGCGCAAAAGGCCTTCGAGGCCAAGGTCCGTGCTTGTCCTCAGGTGCTGGAATGTCGCCTGATCAGTGGCGCGTTCGACTACAGCCTGCGCATGCGCTGCCGTGATATGGAGCATTACCGGGTGTTGACCGAAGTCTGGTTTGACGACCCGGATTTGCACATCGACAAACTGGTCAGCCACCCGGAACTGGCGATGGTCAAGACCACGATGGAGTAAGCGTCAAACGGATAAAAACGGTGGGAGCGGGCTTGCTCGCGAAGGCGGTGTGTCAGTCGACATTGATGTTGGATGACCCTGCGCCTTCGCGAGCAAGCCCGCTCCCACATTTGCTTTGTGTTGTTCACCGAATCGGCTGAAGGGGTCAGAATCTTCAGCCGTTTTCATCAGCGCAACAGCTGTTATCAACCGGGTTTTTCCCACCTCGAAACAGACAATGAGCCTCTCTCGACCCTCATTGAGTCTGTGCCCATGCAAACCACCAATACGGTTTTAATGATTCGCCCGACACGTTTCTCCTTCAATCAGGACACGGCGGCGAACAACCGCTTCCAGCGTCCGGCAACCGTTGCTGAAGACGTTCAACTCAAGGCCCTTGCCGAGTTCGATGGCTATGTCGCCGCGTTGCGTCGGCACGGCGTTGAAGTCCTGGTGCATAACGATCGCGAAGCGCCCCATACCCCGGACTCGATCTTCCCCAACAACTGGTGGAGCAGCCACCCGGATGGCACCTTGGTGCTGTATCCGATGCAGGGCCACAACCGACGACTGGAGCGGGACAAAGGTGTACTCGACGGGCTGCTGGGCGAATACCGGGTCGAGCAGTTGCTAGACCTGTCCAGCCTCGAAGAGCAGGAGGTTTTCCTGGAGGGCACCGGCAGCATGGTCCTGGATCGGCAACAGCGGATTTGCTACGCCGGGTATTCCACACGCACCCACGCCCAGGCCCTGGATCAGTTGGTCACCCATTTGGGCTATGAACTCTGTGCGTTCAACGCGGTGGATCGCCAGGGCGTGGCGATTTATCACACCAACGTCATGATGAGTGTCGGCACCCGCCTGGCGGTGGCTTGCCTGGCGTCCTTGCCCCATTCGGGCGAACGTGCGGCGCTGCGCGAACGGCTCGAAACCAGCGGCAAACAGGTCATCGCCTTGAACTGGGAGCAATTGGAGTCCTTTGCCGGCAACATGCTGGAAGTGCACAACGCAGAGGGCGAGCCGCTGCTGGTGATGTCGCGCACAGCCTGGCAATCACTGGACGCCAATCAGCGTCGCTTGATCGAAGCTCACACCACGCCGTTGCCGGTGAACATCGACACCATCGAGCGCATCGGTGGCGGCAGCGCGCGCTGCATGTTGGCCGAGGTATTCCTGCCCAGGCAGGGTGGCAGTGCCTGCCTTGCAACCATCAGCGGCTTGGATCGCTAACCGAAAACGGTGTCGAACCACGTCATGTTCCTGCATCAGGGCCGGATGGAGGAGCTGGGGGCGCCGAGCGCTGTGCTGGAACAGCCCCGTAGCGAGCGGTTGAAACAGTTTTTGTCGGGTAGTCTGAAGTAACCTGTCGCGCCCAGTGTGCGGGAAGTGTTTTTTGGGGATGTCGGGGCCGCGGTCCGACGAAGAAACCGCGGCGGCCGATCAATCAGGCGGCGGGGAGCAGGCCTTTCTGTTTGGCGACATGAGTCGCCAGTGCGTCCATCAAGTCCGGGGACAGGCAGTCATAGGGCTCCAGGCCGATCGAGCGCAGGCGCTCACGGATGGCCTTCATTTGCGCTGGCGGTGTGCCGGTTTCGATGATGGACGACACGAACGCCGCGAAGCTCGGCGCAGCCCATCCACGTTGGGGAGAGAGCTCGGTGTGGACGAAGTCCAGACCATAAAATGCATGGTCTTTGTTCTCGATGCGCCCGAAGAGATGGGCGTGGCACTGCTTGCAGGCGTGCCGCTGAATGGTGGCGGTTTCGTCGACAATTGCCAGTTTTTCACCGTGGGCAGTGACGCTGACCTTATCCCGAGGTACTACGGCAATGACAGCGAATATCGCGTTTTGCGGTTTCCAGCATTTGCTGCAGCCGCACGCGTGGTTATGCAGGGTTTGTGCGTCGATCTTGACCTCGACCTTGTCGGTCGCACACAGGCATTGCAGGGTGCCTCCTGTGAAATTCGCAGCGGCAGGCTGGATACCATTGTCCAGTGCAGGGTGAAGTTTCAAGGTGTTCACGTTGGCTTCTCCGTTTCAGGGTGTCAGACGAAAGTGCCTGGGGTCGTGCACCTCATCGCATCCTGGAACATCTTCGGCAACAGGGTGCGACCCTCGACGCCTTTGGATTTATCGACCCGAAGATCGCCTGGGCCAAGCGACCACGGGGAGAAAGAGTGGCTGTCGCCTCCGGTATCCCAGAGAAAATCATAGTTCAAAGACGCCCTGGAAACCGGGTAGCAAGCGGTTTCTTATTGCTCGTGGATTCCCACTGATCCAGCGTCGATATTGCTTCAGACACATCGCAGGGTGAGCACGAAAACTTAATGTCTGAAGCATCGATGGCAAATCTACAAATCAGTTCGCGAGAATTCAAAGAGTTGGTTCAGAGAGCTAGAGCTGTGGGACTCAGAACTGAGGCGGGGATCTGCTTTAATACAGCATTTAACATAATATACATTACACGTAATACGATATGGCCAGATTGGCCCAGACTCACACAGATCTTGAAGCAAGGAACCACCTCATCCTCGCGTCAGCCTTTCGATCAACGCCCAATGCTCAGGAAACTGCTGACCGAGCTTTTGCCGGTCACCCATTTCCATATCTGCGAATTCAAAGCCTGGCGTAACCGCTTCACTGATCAAGCCGAATCCTGCTGCGCCGTGCATCACCTGCGAAGCTTTCCAGATGCCACCGGGCACATGCAGTTGCAAGCATTGTCCGGCGAGAACGTCGTGACCCATCACAATGGTTTTCAATGTGCCGTCCGGAAAAATCAGCGTGTACTGAATCGGATCGCCCAGATGATAGTAATGAACGATGTCTGACCGGTTCAGATGGAAATGACCTATTGGAGCGTCCTGGGTCAGCAGATAGAAAATCGACGTCATGCAATGCCGTTGGCCAGCAGACGTCAGAATCGTGTTCTGGTCGTCCGACTGGTAGGTTCTGCGAAAGAAACCACCTTCGATATGGGGCTCAAGGTCCAGGGATTTGATCAGCTCTGCAATTTTCGTGGTGCTTGGATTCATTTTGTCTCCCTGCCTTTAAATCGCAACTTTATTGGCATAATCGAAGCATTTGCCAACATAACTCGACTAAATAGTGCTTTAGTCGAGTTAGTCTTCATACTGATCCTGCCCCCCTCCAGTGTCTGACCTGTTGTGTATCACAGTGTATCGGCGTGACACCTCGATACACAGACTTTCATCCGGACTGCAATTGGACACAGGCCAGATACGTTGTCGCGCTTGAATGCTCGTAAGGTTTGAAGGGGTTCGGACGGAACCCCTGACCCACGGCTGGTAATGGAGACATCCCATGAAGATGGCACTGCGCAACAGCAAATCCGGCAAGACTCGCCGCCACCTGGTCGGTCCTTCGATCCTCGCGCTGACGCTGTTCGGTGTGCTCGGTGCGGCCCACGCGCAAACGGCCGCCACCGCGCAGCCAGCCGTGGCCCCTGCCGGTACCACCCAGGTGGCGCCCTCGCCCTTCGGCCCGCTCAAGCATGTCAACGCCGGGCTGCTGGACGTGGCGTACGCAGAAACAGGCCCGGCCAACGGGCCGGTAGTGATCCTGCTGCATGGCTGGCCGTACGACATTCATAGCTATGATGAGGTTGCGCCGTTGCTGGCCGCCAAGGGTTATCGGGTGCTGATGCCCTATGCCCGGGGTTATGGTGATACGCATTTCCTGTCCGACAAAACCCTGCGCAATGGCCAACCGGCTGCACTGGCCAGTGATGTCATCGACTTCATGGATGCCCTGAAGATCAAGCAAGCGGTGCTCGGTGGTTACGACTGGGGTGCGCGTTCGGCCGGCATTGTCTCGGCACTGTGGCCGGAACGGGTCAAGGCGCTGGTTTCGGTCAGCGGTTATCTGATCGGCAACCAGGCGGCCGGCAAGAACCCGCTGCCGCCCAAGGCGGAATTGCAGTGGTGGTATCAGTTCTACTTCGCCACTGACCGTGGTCGCGCCGGTTACGAGAAGAACACCCATGACTTCGCCAAGCTGATCTGGCAACTGGCCTCGCCGAAATGGGCGTTCGATGACGCCACCTTCGACCGCAGTGCCAAGGCGCTGGATAACCCCGACCATGTCGACATCACTGTGTTCAACTACCGCTGGCGCCTGGGCCTGGTCCAGGGCGAAAGTCGGTACGAAGCGTTGGAGCAGAAACTGGCCACGGCGCCGTCCATCAGCGTGCCGACCATCACCCTTGAAGGCGATGCCAACGGCGCACCGCACCCGGCGCCTGAAGACTATGCCAAGCGCTTCACCGGCAAATACGAGTTCCGGTTGATCAATGGTGGCATCGGCCACAATCTGCCGCAGGAAGATCCGCAGGCGTTCGCCAAGGCGGTGATTGATGCCGATCATCTTTGAGGTCGATCTGAGGCCCTCGCGCCTGTGCTGAACAGCACTGGGGTAAAGGATGAGCTATCTTGAGAGCGAATCACCTGCATTCGGTGACTGCTGACAAGTAAGGACGCTTCATGAATCGTTTACCCCGGTGCCATGCCCTCCTCGCCTTGACTTTCGCCAGTACGGTCACAGCCGCAGCCCTGTTGAGTGCACCGGGTTACGCAGCGCAAGCCACTGTTGCCGCTCCGGTCACCAGCCCTGTCTCAGGCCCTGTCGCCGGCACCAAAGTAACCGAACCGTATGTGCGCATGATGGCGCGCGAGGCGTATTTCTGGGCTTGGCCGATGGCCAACATCTTCAATCGTCGCCAGGCCTTCAAGAACTTGCCGGAACCCGGCTTGATGGGCGGCATCGTACCCGTGGCCCCGATCAATCGGCTGTCGATGCTCAGCGACTACATCGACCCGGCCGAGCGGCTGGTGGCCTGTCCGAACCAGGACGTGGTGTACGGCGCCGGCAGCATCGCCCTGGACATTGAGCCGGTGGTGCTGCAAGTGCCGGACTTCGACGGCCGTTTCTGGGTGTATCAGGTGGTGGACCTGCGTTCGGACAGCTTCGCCGAAATGGGCAAAATGTATAACACCCAACCGGGTTTCTACCTGTTGGTCGGCCCGGACTGGAACGGCAAGGTGCCGCCCGGCATCAAGCGGGTGTACCGGGCGCGCACGAACACCGGGTTCGTGATCCCTCGGGTATTCCAGGACGACACCGCCGCCGACCGCCAGGCCGTGCAGCCGGCTTTGTCGGGCATCGACATGTACCCGCTGTCGCAATACGACGGCAAAATGAAGAAGCGCAACTGGGCCAGGCTGCCGAAATTCCCGGCCCAGGCTTCTGAAGGCAATGCCGAAACCAGGTGGGTGGTGCCGGAGAAGTTCTTCGATGAGCTGCCGGCCCTGCTCAAGGACGCCAAGCCATTGCCGGGGGAAGAAGCCCGCTACGCGCAAATGGCCACCCTTGCGGCCATCGCCAAGGCCGACCCGCAACTTCGCGCTGCGATGATCGACGAGGCGAAAAAGGCCGACAGCGAAGTGATCGACCCGCTGTTGCAGTTCCGCAACTACGGTCTGCAATTGCCCAATCACTGGAGCACCGTGAGCAACGGTGCAGCGTTCGGCACCGACTATTTCACCCGTACCGCCGTCGCGCGTTCGAACATATTCGTGAACCAGCAGAAAGAGACCAAATACTTCTACCAGGACCTGGATGAGAACGGCCTGCGCCTCAACGGCCGGTACGGCTACAGCGTCACGTTCGCCAAAGGCAAGCTGCCGCCAGTCAGGGGGTTCTGGTCGCTGACGCTGTACAACGAACAGCACTTCTTCTCGCCTAATGAGCTCAAGCGTTACTCCATCGGCACCAAGAACAAATCCCTGCAAACCAATCCTGACGGCTCGCTGACCATTTACGTGCAAAGTGAATCACCGGGCAAGGACAAGGAAAGCAACTGGCTGCCCTCGCCCAAAGGTGCCGAATTCTCGCTGTACATCCGCGCCTACTGGCCGCAAGCCGATGTCCTCGACGGCGACTGGACCCCACCGGCGGTGGTGAAAACCAAATGAACAGGACCTGAAAAAATGAGCGCCCGGGTGGCGCTCATTTCATTTTGGCGGCATGGAAACCCCCTAAACCCTGTTGGAGCGAGCCTGCTCGCGATGGCGGAGTGTCAGCCGATATCAATGTTGGACGTGCCGGCTTCATCGCGAGCAAGCTCGCTCCCACAGGTTTCAGTGACGCCCGCAAATGCTTGTCACACCACAAAACAAGGTGGGAGCGAGCTTGCTCGCGATGGTGGAGTGTCAGCCGGTATCAATGCTGGACGTGCCGACCTTATCGCGATCAAGCTCGCTCCCACAGGTTTCAGTGGCGCCCACAAATGCTTGTCACACCACAAAACAAGGGTGGGAGCGAGCTTGCTCGCGATGGCGGAGTGTCAGCCGGCATCAATGCTGGATGTGCCGACCTTATCGCGAGCAAGCTCGCTCCCACAGGTTTCAGTGGCGCCCACAAATGCTTGTCACACCACAAAACAAGGGTGGGAGCGAGCTTGCTCGCGATGGCGGAGTGTCAGCCGATATCAATGCTGGATGTGCCGGTCTCATCGCGAGCAAGCTCGCTCCCACAGGACGCGACGGCTAGCTTCGCGCTCCGCCCGTTTACGCCAAGACACGACTTTTGCTACGAGTAATGGATTTCACTCAAGTCGATCGACACCAGCAACGCCTCCTTGTTGACCTGCCCATCGATTTTGCGTCGATAGGCTAGCCGCTTGCCCGGCATGCGCAATCCGTCGGCCTCAACGTAGTCACCAACCAGTTGGGCAGCGGGCATGCCGCCGCTCACATCGACGTTGTAGTCGTGGCGGCGCAGCAGAAAGTCATCGCCGAAATAGAAGTCCTGGATGGTGCTGTGGGTTGCGATGCTGTCGGGAAAGTGCACCCGCAAATGCCGCCAGAGTTCGGCCCCCTCTTGCAGGGGTTCGATTTCCTCGCAGGTTACTCCCGGCAAGGTGAACAGGAAGGGCATGGTCAGGTAGGACCACATCGCATAGCCGTTGAAGTAGGCCCGGTGCAACGGGTCCCACGCCGTGTGTTCCCCATGGCCCTTGAAGGATGCCCGGGGCGCATGGCGCTCGGCAATCACCTTGCCCGCGGTGTTTTCGATGGCGATTCGGTTCGGCGTATAGGCCGTGAATTGCTCCGGTGCGCCGAAGGGTTTCACCGAGGCTCTTTGTTCATGCAGCCACGCGGTCATCTGGCGTGGCGCGCTGTCCTGGGTCAACCCTTTCATGCCCCAGAGCGAGCCGCCGGTGACGATCGTGGCGCAGACCTTATTGAAACTGTTCCAGCGCACCAGGCCGCCATGGGCGGCAAGCACCTGGTCCAGCAGTTCTCGATCCTGTGCAGACATGATTGCGTCCCCTCCTCGGCCGGCAGCGCTTGCCTCATTACCAGAATAATCGATAGCCGGCCGCTTGCAGGGCCGTGCCGATGGACAGCCCAATTGGGGTTCTAGCGCACTTTGCGCACCAGGCATCAAAGACAGCACACCGATTCAATATTCCCGACCCGATCTACGTAACCATGACCACCTCACTCCCCCCCGTAAGGACAGTGTCATGGCCATTGCAAAGGCAGAACCTGGCATAACCCTGCCCCTTTGGTGACCCATTGATGATCCTTTCCCTGCAAGACTTCAGGGCGCCTGTTGCCCTGTTTTTCTGCCTGCTGGCCAACCACGCACCGGCCGAGGAATCGGTGCAAGGCGCAGAAGGATTTTTCGAGGGCTCGACCCTTGGCGTGCTCAGTCGAAACTTTTATCTGAACAGCGACTATCGATCCCCCTCACCGACCGGGAAAAACTACAAAGCCGAATGGGCTCAAGGTTTTATCAGCGCTTTTGAATCCGGTTTCACACCGGGCACAGTTGGTTTCGGTCTCGATGCCCATGCCTTTGTTGGATTGAAACTCGACGGTGGCAAAGGCCATTCCGGAACCGGTCTGCTGCCCGTGGGCAGTGACGGTCGTAGCGAAAGCAATTACTCCAGCGGTGGCGGCGCGATCAAGCTCAAGGCATCGAACACCACCCTGGCGTTTGGCGAAATGGAGGTCGAATCCCCGGTGTTCGATACCGCGGACAAACGCCTGCAGCCGGAGTACGCCACAGGTTTTCTGCTCAACAGCCGCGAAATCGACGGCATGAACCTGCAAGCCGGTCACTTCACGGCATTCAAGAATCAGGACAGTGCTTCAGGCAAGGGCAACTTTTTCGGTTATGGCGCCAATACCGAGGCCGGCGGCATTTCATTTGTCGGCGCTGATCTGTTTACCCAAAGCCCGGTTGGCGGCGCCCTGTATGCCTCGGATCTGACCGACACCTGGCATCAGTACTACGGCAACCTGCACTTCAAGCAGTCCGGGGTGTTCCTCGACGCCAACCTCTATCACACCAGGGACACTGGTCAGGCGCTGGCCGGCGCCATCGACAACACGGCGTACAGCCTGTCCGGTAAATACGCGCTGGGCGCCCATGGTTTCACCCTGGCGTATCAGAAAGTCGACGGTGATACGCCATTCGATTTCGTCGGTGGCGATTCCATCTACCTGGCCAACTCGATCAAGTACGCCGACTTCAACGGCGCCCACGAACGCTCCTGGCAGGTTCGTTACGACCTGGACCTGACTGCCTTCGGGATACCCGGCCTGAAGTTCATGACCCGCTACGTCACCGGTGACCAGATCGACGGCACCCATGCACCACAAGGCGGGGCCTACAACCCGTTCGACCCGGTGACCGGCGCCTACGTGCCGCAACAAGGTGCCGGGGGCAGACACTGGGAGCGCGACATCGACCTGCACTACGTCGTGCAGGCCGGGACGGCCAAGGGTTTGTCGCTGCAACTGTCCCATGTGTCGCACCGGGCGAACGCGGCCCAGGCCGGCGATGACATCGACCGGGTGTACGTGGTCATCCAGTACCCGTTGAACTTCGGACCGTTCTGAGCGGAAAGTGGCGGAAGGCAGCCGGAGTCGAACCTGCCCGGGAACGGATGCCGTCCCCAACCGGGTTTGAAGCCCGGCCGCGCCACCGGGCGCGATTGCCTTCCTTGAATGATTGCCTTTGAATCAAAGCTCATTTCGCTGGGCCAGCGCACTGTCCAGGCGAATCTGCCGACGATCACCAAAGCGCCGGGTCAGGCCGACACGGTCAAAATACTCCAGTATCTGAATGCTGCGCTTGCGCCCCAGGCCCACCGCATCACGAAACGCCGTCACCTGAATCACCGGGTTGGCGTCCGCCAGTTGCAACAGCATAGCCGCCAATCGGCGAATCATGCTGTCGGTGTAAAACAGGTCGCGTACCACCTGGTGCATCAAGCCCAGGCGCGCCATTTTGCGTAGCAATGCACGGACGGTTGCTTCGTCATGTCCCAGGTTGCGCACCCAGGGCGGGTCGAATCCGGCCTGTTCGAATTGCGGCTGCAATTGTAGCCACAGGGTTTCGTCCTCTTCGCTCAAGCGCACCTGATGTTCGGGCAGGTGCAACCACGGGCCGCTGCTGGCGATGTCGCCGCTGGTCAACAACTCGTCGAGCAGGCTGATAAACGTTGGGCGTTCCAGTGTGCTGCCGATGAATCGACGCAAGCGATCCCGGTCCGGCCCCATTTGATCCGGTTCGAGTTGATGGAAATGCGCGAGCTGATCCACTAAGGGCGCTTTCAACGATTCCCAGCGACTTGCACTGAACAGCAATGGGCCTTGACGGGTATCGATCAGGCGCACATCAGCGGGCAACACCCAACTGCTGCGCGGTCGGTTGAACTGCCGCTCCAGGCGCTGCGGATCGAGTCCGGTGTCGCTGTGGGCCAGCAACGCCGGCAAAACATCTTCCAACCCGGCACTGTTCGCCAGCGCACTCAGTTGCGCCAGACGTTCGGGGCTGCGGCGTTGCCGATCAGGGGCAAACGGATCGAGCACCCGACCGCCACCCAGGGTTCGTTGGGCACTCTGGTCACGCAGGATCAGCGGATCACCCTTCACTGCATGCACCGCTGTGTTGAGCAGCAGTTGCGCAAACATCCGTCCACCGGGCGCCAGGCTGGTGCCTTCCAGCAAGGCGACGTGCCCGGTCACGTCCTGGGTGCCGAGGTGCACGTGCACCGGTTGAAAGTGTTCGAAAGCCCGGGGTTCGCCGGCCAGCAGTTGCATGTCGATGTCCAGGCGCCGGGTAGGCGCGTACAAGCTCTCGGCCAGCAACCAGTGGCCGCGATGGATGTGTTCCAGAGCCAGCCGTTCGGCACTCAGGTTCAAGGCCACGCGCTGGCCGGCGAAAGCGTGGTCGGCAGCCTGGTTTTGCGCGTGCAGGCCGCGAATGCGCACCGGTTTGCCCTGTGGTCCCAACAGCAGGGTATCGCCCACCGCAACCTGGCCGGACAGCGCCGTGCCGGTCACCACGATACCGGCCCCGGCCACGCTGAAAGCCCGATCGATCGCCAGGCGAAAACCGCCTTCGGTGCTGCGCTGCTGTACTTCACGCTGGGCTTGCAGCAATTGTTGGCGCAGGGTTTCGATGCCCTCGCCGGTCACGCTCGACAGCGCAATCAGCGGCGCATCGGCATACGCTCCGGGCGCCAGCAAGGTACGGACCTGCTCACGCACGATCTGCACCCGGGCGCTGTCGACCCGGTCGCACTTACTGATCGCCACCAGTGCCCGAGGGATGCCCAGCAACTGGACAATCGCCAGGTGCTCGCAGGTCTGCGGCATCACCCCGTCATCGGCGGCCACCACCAGCAACACCAGATCGATGCCCTGCGCTCCGGCCAGCATGTTGTGGGTGAAGCGCTCATGGCCGGGAACGTCGATGAACCCGGTCAGCTGCGCATCCGCCTCCAGCTCGGCATACAGGTAGCCAAGGTCGATGGTCATGCCGCGCTCACGCTCTTCGCGGCGCCGGTCACCCGCCTGACCGGTCAGCGCCTGGAGCAGCGCTGTCTTGCCATGGTCGATATGCCCTGCGGTGCCGACAATCACCCTGCCCGGCCCTCCACGTGTAACTGTTCGAGTTGCGCCAGCCATGCCGGCTCGTCGTCCAGTTGCCGCAGGTCCAGCCACAGGGCGTCATCGTCGATGCGCCCCAGGACCGCAATCGGCAAGTCGCGAAAGGCTTCTTCCAGCGTCAACAGCGAGCGCCCGCGCAAGCGCTTGGACGTCAGTGGGCGCAGACACAGCGCTGCGCTGGCCAGCCTCGCCACCGGTTGGCTGCCGCTGCCGATCATGCCCAGTGCCGGCATGGCACTGACGCTCCAGCCGTCACCCAGCACTTGGGCAAGCGCCGGCCGCAAACGCTCGGCCTGGGCGAGAATCTCGGCCTGTGGCCGGGTCAACAGGCGCAGGCTCGGCAAACGCTCGGCCAGTCGGTCCGGGTTTCGGTACAAACCCAGCACCGCTTCCAGGGCCGCCAGGGTCATTTTGTCGACCCGCAGTGCCCGCTTGAGCGGGTTTTTCTTGATCCTGGCGATCAATTCCTTGCGGCCGACAATCAACCCGGCCTGTGGTCCGCCGAGCAGTTTGTCGCCACTGAAGGTGACGATGTCCGCGCCATCGAGCAGGGCCTCGCGCACCGTCGGCTCTGCCGGCAAACCCCAGCGGGTCAAGTCCAGCAGACTGCCGCTGCCGAGATCTTCGAGCAATGGCAGTCCATGTTGGTGGGCAATTTGCGCCAGTTCAGCCGTCGCCACACTCGTGGTGAAGCCTTGAATGCTGTAGTTGCTTGCATGCACGCGCATGATCAAGCCGCTGCGCGGGCCGATGGCAGTCTCGTAGTCGCGGGCATGGGTGCGGTTGGTAGTGCCGACCTCAACCAGCTTCACCCCGGCGCGGGCCATGATGTCGGGAATGCGGAAGGCACCGCCGATTTCAATGAGTTCGCCCCGGGAAATAATCCCTTCCTTGCGTGCACCCAGGCTGTTGAGGGTCAAGAGCACCGCTGCGGCATTGTTGTTGACCACGGTCACCGCTTCGGCGCCGGTCAATTCGCGGATCAAGCCTTCGATCAGGTCGTCGCGATCTCCGCGCTTGCCGCTGCGCAGGTCGAACTCGAGGTTGAGTGGATAGCGCGCGGCCATTTGCACCGCTTCAATCGCTTCCTTGGGCAACAACGCCCGGCCGAGATTGGTGTGCAAGACCGTGCCGGTGAGGTTGAACACCCGACGCACATGGCTGCGATGCTCGGTTGCCAATCGCTCGCCGACCCTGCCCGCCAGCACGTCGGCGCTGACTTCCACAGGTTCGAGCAAACCCTGCCGTACGCCTTCGCGCAGTTCCTCCAGCAATAGCCGCAAGGCACCCAGCAAGGCGTCGCGTCCATAGCGCTCGGCCAACGGCCGGCACGCGGGGTGACGCAACAAACTGTCGATGGAAGGTAGACGCAGGGGTTGGCTGGCACTGCGTGCAGACATCTGGCGCTCCTGAAAACGAATGGCCCTCGCGCCAGAGTGTAGACGCTGCGGTCATTCGTCTCCCGGCGCCAGCAACAGATTGGGTGCCAGACGCTGATAACCGTCCTGGGTCAGGCGCATGTCGAGCATCAGGCTGGACAGGTCTGCCGACAACGCTTCGGCGTCCGCATCGTTCTCCAGATAGAGCAACTTCAGATAACTGTTGCAACCGGGACAGACTTCGGCGCGCAACGGCGCCTGGTTGGCGGCATGGCGATCATCTTCAAGGCTGAGGTATTCCAGGCCCTTGCTCTGTTCGCAATACACGCATTTGACCCGCACCACATGCCACTCGCAGGCACACAGCGAGCAGACCAGATAACGCAAGCCGTTGTGCTTGCCGCGATGACGGATAACCCCGGCCATGGCCGGCGAGCCACAGGCCGGGCACTGGCTGAGGCTGTCGCCGGGAGTTAGCGCGAGGTTCGGCGTACTCAACAGCCAGTGGCTCCAGGCTGTTTGAAGCGCCGCACCGAGAAACGGCACCAGCGCCGCCGGCACCAGCGAATACTGGCCACTGACCAGCGCCACCGCCCAGGCGCGACGTTGCCCGGCACCGACCAGGCGCAAGGTGTCCACGGCATCGGCCACGGCGGATTGTGACGGTGCGCTATAGCACTGCAGCAAGGCATCGAGGTAAGGCTGCCAATCGTCTTCGCGCGCCAGGCTGTCGGCCGCGAACGGCGGCAAGCCGTGTTGCTGGCACAACTCGATGCGTTGTCGGTCAAGGGGGTCGCTTGGCGGCGGGTCGTCCAGCACCTGTTGCTGCACCCGGCACAACCCGGCGATCAGGCGCAGGTAATCGGCCATCGGGTGCCCTTCGGCCAGCGTTTCCAGGCGCTGGCCACGCAGGCTGAACAGGTTATGCGGTGGCATGTACAGAAACGGCGGCGAACTGGCCGCCGCTTCGATTTCTCCGGGTTCAAGGATGGTTGGCAAATGTCAGCCCTTTTTGGTGATCGGTCGTTTGGGCGCTTCGTCGCGGGTCTCATCTTGAGTCACTTGGCGATACCAGAGTTCGTGGTGTTTCCTGGCCCAGCCGCGGCTGACCCTGCCGTGCAACATGGCGCTGACCGAGCCCTTGATCCAGATGCCGGCATAGATATGCACGATGATGCTCAGGATCAGCACGAAACCGGCCAGCGCATGCAGCAACATCGCCCAGCGTATCGTGGTGATGCCGAAATACTCGCTGAAGTACGCACGCCAGATCACCAGCCCGCTGAACAACAGCACCAGCATGCACAGCAGTAAAGTCCAGAACAGCAGCTTCTGCCCGGGGTTGTATTTGCCGATGGGCGGGACGCCCTCCTCTTCATTTTTCATCACCCGGTCGATGCACCTTAGCCACAGGCGATCATTGGCGATGAAGTAGTTGGCGCGCCAGAAGCGAAACACCAGGCCGAGGAACAGCACGAACATCAGCACGCCCATGAACGGGTGCAGGATGCGCGTCCATGGTCCGCCGCCGAACAGGTTGCTCAGCCAGAACAGCGCCGGGTGGAACAGCGCCAGCCCGGACAATCCGGCCATGAGGAACAGAATCGCCACCAGCCAGTGATTGGTGCGCTGGTTGCTGGTGTAGCGCAGGATCGTCTTGTCGCTCATGGCCTGCCCTCCCCTCGAGGATCGAAGGTGTGCACCGATGGATCGACTTCGTGCACGGCGTTGTCCGGCGGCTCCGGATGTTCATCCTCTTCGACGATTTGCGGACCGACGCGCACGTAGTGGAAGAACCCGGCCAGCACCGCCGCGCCCATGGCCAACAGTGCCAGGGGTTTGCTGATGCCCTTCCACAGCCCTACCAACGGACTGATCGCCGGGTGATCGGGCAAGCCGGCGTACAGTCTTGGCGTATCGGCGTGGTGCAACACGTACATCACGTGGGTACCGCCAACGCCCTCGGGGTCGTACAGGCCGGCGTTTTCAAAACCCCGGCTCTTGAGGTCGACGATACGCTCGGCCGCATGTTCCTTCATGTCGTCCTTGGAGCCGAACACGATGGCACCGGTCGGGCAGGTTTTCACGCAGGCCGGCTCCAGCCCTACCGCCACCCGGTCCGAGCACAAGGTGCATTTGTAGGCCTTGTGATCCTTTTGCGAGATCCGTGGAATGTTGAACGGACACCCGGTGATGCAATAGCCGCAACCGATGCAATGATCCTGATCGAAATCGACGATGCCATTGGCGTGCTTGATGATCGCCCCCGGGCTGGGGCATGCCGCCAGGCAACCGGGCTCGGCGCAGTGCATGCAGCCATCCTTGCGGATCAGCCATTCCAGGTTACCGGCGTCGGTCTCGTGCTCGGTGAAGCGCATCAATGTCCAGGTTTCTGCGGTGAGATCCTGAGGATTGTCGTAGGTGCCATGGTTATGGCCGACCTCGTCACGCAATTCGTTCCATTCCGAGCAGGCGACCTGACAGGCCTTGCAGCCGATGCATTTGGTGGTGTCGATCAGCTTGGCGACTTCCTCCATGCCGCGCACCGAGGGCGCAGGTGTGGTGGTGGCCGAGCGGGCAATGATGTCTTGGCTGGCCATTTAGACTTTCTCCACGTTGACCAGGAATGACTTGGATTCCGGGGTCTGGGTGTTGGTCAGGTAACCGTGGCGCGTAAGGCCGGTGAACCCCCAGTGCAACGGAATGCCGATCTGGTGCACCACCTGATTGTTGACCTGCAGCGGACGAATCCGCTTGGTCACCACCGCCACCGCTTCGATGAAGCCACGCTTGCTGCTGACCCGCACCCGGTCGCCGGCGACGATGCCTTTTTCCTTGGCCAGCACTTCGCCGATTTCCACGAACTGCTCCGGTTGGGTAATCGAGTTGAGCTTGCAATGCTTGCTCCAGAAGTGGAAATGCTCGGTCAGCCGGTAACTGGTCGCGGCGTACGGGTAATCCTTGGCCACGCCGAGGGAATCCCACACCGAATCGAAGATCCGCGCCGCCGGGTTGCTGGTGGCTTTCTTGTTTTGCGGGTGCAGCGGATTGATGCCGATCGGCGTCTCGAACGGCTCGTAGTGCTCGGGGAACGGGCCTTCGTTCATCTTGTCGACGGCGAAGAATCGCGCCACGCCCTCGGGGTTCATGATGAACGGATTCATCCCCGCTTCCGGCGGCACGTCGGCCTTGTAGTCCGGCACATCGGTGCCGGCCCAGGTTTTGCCATTCCACCACACCAGGCGTTTTTTCGGATCCCACGGCTTGCCTTGCAGGTCCGCCGAGGCGCGGTTGTAAAGGATCCGCCGGTTGGCCGGCCAGGCCCAGGCCCAGCCTTGATGCTGGTGCATGCCGAACGGATCGTTGTTGTCGCGCCGCGCCATCTGGTTGCCCAGTTCAGTCCAGCTGCCACAGAAAATCCAGCAACCGGACGCCGTGCTGCCATCGTCCTTGAGCTGGCCGAACCCGGCCAGTTGCGCATTGGCCTTGATCGCCGCGCCCGTCGCGTCGGTGAAGTCCGTGGTGGCGGAGCCGTTGATTTCCTTGGCCAGTTCTTCCGGCGAAGGTTCCTCGGGGATCTTGTACGGCCACGACAGTTTGAGCATCGGGTCGGGGTATTTGCCGCCATTGGCCTGATAACGCTGACGCAGACGTATGAACAGCTCGCTCATGATGCGGATATCGGTCTGCGCTTCACCCGGTCCGTCGGCGCCCTTCCAGTGCCATTGCAGCCAGCGACTGCTGTTGACCAGCGAACCGTCCTCTTCGGCAAAGCAGGTGGTGGGCAGGCGAATGACTTCGGTCTGGATGTCGGCGCTGTTCACGTCGTTGTACGGCCCGACCTTTTGCCAGAACTCCGAGGTCTCGGTGGCCAGCGGATCCATCACCACCAGCCATTTCAGCTTGGCCAGCGCCGCCATCACCCGGTTCTTGTCGGGCAATGCGGCAATGGGGTTGAAACCCTGGCACATGTAGCCGTTGACCTTGCCCTGCCCCATCAGGTCGAACACCTTGAGGATGTCGTATTGGGGAATGTCCAGTTTCGGCAGGTAGTCGTAGGCCCAGTTGTTCTCGGCCGTGGCGTTGGCGCCGTACCAGGCTTTCATCAGGCTGACGTGGAATTTGCCGTAGTTCTGCCAGTAGGACAGTTGCCCCGGACGCAACGGCTTTTGCGTGCGCTTGACGATGTAGGCGTTGTAGTCCTGTTCGGCATCGCCGGGTAGCGTGAGGTAGCCCGGCAGTGAGTTGGACAACAGGCCCAGATCGGTCAGCCCCTGGATGTTGGAGTGCCCGCGCAAGGCGTTCACGCCGCCGCCCGGCATGCCGACGTTGCCCAGCAGCAGTTGCACCATCGCCGCGCTGCGAATCATCTGCGCGCCAATCGAGTGCTGGGTCCAGCCCAGCGCATAGAGGATGGTCATGGTCTTGCCCGGTGTCGAGCAAGTGGCGATTTCCTCCCAGATTTTTTGCATGGCATCGACGGGCATGCCACAGATCTGGCTCGCCAGTTCTTTGCTGTAGCGGCTGTAATGCTGCTTCATCAACTGATAGACGCAGCGTGGGTCCTGCAGGGTCGGGTCGACCTTGGCAAAACCGTCTTCACCGAGTTCATAGCCCCAGCCGGACTTGTCGGTGTAAAGGCGCTTGGCCGCGTCGTAGCCGCTGAAGATCCCGTCTTCGAAGCCATACCCGGCTTTGACGATGAACGACACGTCGGTGTAGTTGCGCACGTATTCGTGCTGGATCTTGTCTTCGGTCAGCAGGTAATTGATCAGCCCGCCCATGAAGGCAATGTCGGTGCCGGTGCGGATCGGCGCGTAATAGTCGGCCACCGAGGCGGTCCGGGTAAAACGCGGGTCGACCACGATCAGCCGCGCCTTGTTGTGAGCCTTGGCTTCGGTCACCCATTTGAAGCCGCACGGATGCGCTTCTGCTGCGTTGCCGCCCATCACCAGGACCAGATTCGCGTTGGCGATATCGGTCCAGGTATTGGTCATGGCACCACGGCCGTACGTCGGGGCAAGACTTGCCACCGTCGGGCCGTGTCAGACACGCGCCTGGTTATCGAACCCCAGCATGCCGAGACTGCGCACCACCTTGTGGGTGATATAGCCGGCTTCGTTGGACGCCGCCGATGCCGCGAGGAAACCGGTAGTCAGCCAGCGGTTCACCGTTTGACCCTCGGCGTTCTTCTCGATGAAATTGGCGTCGCGGTCGGCCTTCATCAGGTCAGCGACGCGATCGAGCGCTTCATCCCAGGAGACGCGGGTCCATTCGGTGCTGCCGGGTTTGCGCACCTGCGGGTATTGCAGGCGGCCGGGGCTGTGAATGAAGTCCAGCAGGCCTGCGCCTTTAGGGCAAAGGGTGCCGCGGTTGACCGGGTGGTCGGCGTCACCTTCGATGTGGATGATGTTTTGCGCGACATTCTTCGCCGTATCGCCTTGGCTGTACATGATCAAGCCGCAACCGACCGAGCAATACGGGCAGGTGTTGCGGGTTTCATGGGTGTGGGCGAGCTTGAAGTGACGCACCTGTTCGGCAAAGGCAAGCGTCGGGGCCATGCCCAACGCACCCAGGCTAGAGCCTGCAAGGCCGATGCCGGCGACCTTGAAGAACTGACGACGGCTGAGATCCATCGTGCACTCCTGATCAGGTGGAACCCGGTACATGGCCGGGCTTTTTCGAACAACCACGGTCGCGGCAGTCTGGCTGCCGACACTACAAACTGTAGTCAATGCTGTCGAATTCACCATGACAGCCGACCGTCGGCCCTCCAGACACTACCCACTGTAGGAGCGAGCTTGCTCGCGATGGTGTATCAGCTGAGTGAGTGTCGACTGACACTCCATCGCGAGCAAGCTCGCTCCTACAGGGGGTTGGCGCTTATCATGGCGCCATAACCAACCTGCCGTTACGAGACCCCGCATGACTTTCGATTTTGATCAGGTGTTCGACCGCCACAACACCGGCAGCACCAAGTGGAGCCGCTACCCCGCCGATGTGTTGCCGATGTGGGTCGCCGACATGGATTTCGCCGCGCCGCCGATGATCATCCAGGCCCTGCAAAAACGACTGGAACACCCGATGGTCGGCTACAGCGTGGCCCAGGATGACCTGCGCGAGGCAATCGTTGCCGACCTCTGGAACAAGTACGCCTGGCGCGTCGAGCCCCAGGAGCTGATTTTCCTGCCGGGCGTCGAGTCCGGCTTCAACATGGCACTGAAGGCACTGGTGCAGGCGCCACAGAATGTTGTTGTGCAGGTGCCGAACTACCCACCGCTGCGTCATGCGCCCGGGCATTGGGGGCTGAACAAGGTCGAACTGAATTTCGATGCGCAAGCCGACGGCACCTACACCACGCCGCTGGATACCCTGAGCCAATCGCTGCAAGGTGGTGGCGCACTGCTGCTGAGCAACCCGCATAACCCGCTGGGCAAGGCCTTCCCCCGGGCAGAGCTGCAAGCCATTGCCGACATTTGCCTTGAGCATGATGCCTGGATCATTTCCGACGAGATCCACGCCGAGTTGTGCTTCGACGGCCGCCAGCACATTCCGATGGCGACCCTGAGCCCGAAGGTCGCCCAGCGCACCATCACCTTGATGTCGGCGAGCAAGGCCTACAACATCGCCGGCCTGAAGACCTCCTTCATGATCATCCAGGACCGCCACCTGCGCGAGAAGGTCAACCACGCCCGTTGCGGCATGGTCGACAGCGTCAATCCGCTGGGCATGGAAGCCACCCGCGTCGCCTACAGCGAAGCCGCGCCATGGCTCGCCGAGCTGAAGGTCTACCTGCAAGGCAACCGGGATTACCTGGCCGAGGCCGTACACACCCGCCTGCCGGGCATCACCATGAACCTGCCGCAAAGCACCTACCTGGCGTGGCTCGACTGCACGGCACTGGGGCTGGACGACCCGCAGCAGTTTTTCCTCGAACAGGCCAAGGTGGGTTTGAGCGCCGGCCTGGACTTCGGCAATGGCTGCAAACAGTTCGTGCGCCTGAACTTCGGCTGCCCACGGTCGCTGCTGGAGGAAGGCATTGCGCGGATGGAGCGCAGTTTGCGCCATCTCAAGGCCTGACCCGCCCCTCTAGCCATACCTATTCCCTTGTGAGAGTGAGCCTGCTCGCGATGGCGTCCTGTCAGTCGGCAATGTGTTGCCTGACACGGCGCTATCGCGAGCAGTCTCACTCCTGCAGGTAATAATTGAACCGATGCAGCCCTTCAATGCTCAACAGCCTATAGCCCTGCACTGACGGTTGTTTCGGGATCTAAGCCATGAGTTTCGTTGCCTGGGTGGCGGTGTTGGGCGCGGTGTTGCTGACCCTGGCACTGACTTCGTCGTACCTGCGCTGGATGCCGGTCACCACTTCGGCGGTGTGCCTGGCCCTGGGCATCGCCATCGGGCCGGCTGGCCTGGGTATGCTCAGGCTGGATATCAAGGAGGCGGCGTTCTGGATCGAGCACCTGACGGAAGTCGCGGTGCTGTTTTCATTGTTTGTCTGCGGGCTCAAGCTGCGACCTCCTCTTCGTGATCGCCGATGGCGAGTGGCGTTCGTCCTGGCGGGACCGGTGATGGTGCTGACCATTGTCGGCGTCTGCCTGCTGCTGCATTTCGCTTTCGGACTGGCGTGGGGGCCGTCGCTGCTGATCGGGGCGATACTGGCTCCGACCGATCCGGTCCTGGCCTCGCTGGTTCAGGTCAATGACGCCAAGGATGATGATCCGGTGCGGTTCGGGCTCTCGGGCGAGGCGGGACTGAACGACGGAATCGCTTTTCCGTTCGTGATTCTGGGACTGTTGTTTTTGCAGCAAAACGGCAGCTTTGGCAGCGGTCTGGATGACTGGTTTTTCAAGCGCCTGTTGTGGGGCGTGCCCGCCGGACTGCTGACCGGTTACTGGATGGGGCGCGGTATTGGTCACCTGACGTTGTTCATGCGCATCAAGAATGCCGATAGCACGTTTTCCCCCAATGACTACCTTGCCCTGGCCTTGATCGCACTGGCTTACGTCGTGGCCGAAACCATCGGCGGCTACGGGTTCCTCTCGGTGTTTGCCGCCGGCCTGGGCTTGCGCCGGGCCGAGGTCAGGACAAGCAGTGACGCCCACACACCGGCCGAACACCTGGTTCAAGCGGTGGTCGGTCATCAGCATGTCGAACCCGAGGCGGCCGTGCTCGGCAATGTGGAGCACCTGGAAGACACGCAAGTCGCCGCCGGGATCATGATGGGCGACATGCTGTCGTTCGGCAGCCTGGTGGAACGGGCCATGGAAGTTTTTCTGGTCACCTTGCTCGGTATTGTGCTGATCGCGCACTGGGACTGGCGGGCGTTGCTGGTCGCGTTGGTGCTGTTCGGGATGATTCGCCCGCTGACGGTCTGGCTGATGCCATGGGGTTCGCTGCTCAATGGCCCGCAACGCTGGTTGATTGGCTGGTTCGGAATTCGCGGCATCGGGAGTTTCTACTACCTTTTCTATGCCTTGAACCACGGTCTGCTGCCCTCAGTGGCAACGGTGTGTGCCGACCTGACGCTCTCGGTGGTCGCCCTGAGCATTCTGGTCCACGGCATCAGCACCCAGCCGATGCTTGCCCGCTATGAACGGCATAACCGCCGCGTCACTTCATCGCCAAGGCAATGACTTCCACCAGGTTGAGCTGGGTAAAGGGTTTCGACAAACGAGGTAGACGCGCGGCAATGCCTTCCAGGCGTTCGGCAAAACCGGTGGCGAGGATGATCGGCACGCTCGGTCGCATGAGCCTGATGGCGTTGGCCAGTTGCGCGCCACTCATCTGTGGCATGGCCATGTCGGTGATCACCAGATCGATACCCGGTTCACTGCCGAACAGCTCCAGCGCCCTGGCTCCGGAAGGCGCACTGATGACCCGGTGCCCGAGGTCCTCGAGCAGCAGACTGGTGCTGGTCAACACCAGACTGTCATCGTCCACCACCAGTACGCACAGGCGGGGCACTTCCACGGTCTGCGTTTGCGCTACAGGCTCAGCCACCGAACCCCGGGTGGCAACCGGCAACCACAACTCGGCCGTCGTACCCTGATCCTTGTTGCTTTTGAGGATGAAGCGCCCACCCAATTGCTCGATAAAACCGTGGACCATCGATAACCCCAGGCCCGTACCTTTACCGACGCCCTTGGTGGTAAAAAAGGGGTCCATCGCCGAGGCCAGCGTGGTTTCATCCATGCCCTCGCCGGTATCGGCAATGTTCAGGCAGACATAACGCCCCGCGGCCAGGGATGAGGCGCCGCCGGTGACCTCCTCGGTCCTGGCACTGAAGATGATGGTCCCGCCGTGGGGCATGGCGTCGCGGGCGTTGGTCGCCAGGTTCAGTACGGCCAGTTCCAGTTGATTGATGTCCGCCATCACCGGTTCAAGATCCCCGGGAAAGCGTGTTTCGACTTTCACCGAAGGCCCCAGGGAGCTGCGCAATAGCCCGGAAATGCCTTCCACCAACGCCGGTATCCGCACAGGTACCGACTTGAGCTCCTGGCGTCGGGCAAACGCCAGCATGCGCTGGGTCAGGGATACACCGCGCAAGGCACCTTGGGTGGCGTTGTCGATCAGGCGGGTTATTTTGGGGTCATCCGTCACCCGTTTGCGCACGATTTCCAGATTGCCGAGGATCACCGTCAGCAGGTTGTTGAAGTCGTGGGCGATCCCGCCGCTGAGCTGGCCGATGGCCTGCATTTTCTGCGCCTGGAACAAGGCCTCACGGGTTTGCTCCAGCGCCTGCTGCGCCTGGGTGACTTCAGTGATGTCCCGGGTGATCTTGGCAAAACCGAGCAATGTGCCGGTGTCGCCCCAGATCGGGTCGACGATGACATGGGCGAGGAACCGCGTACCATCCTTGCGCATCCTCCAGCCCTTGTTTTCAAAGCGCCCTTCACGAACGGCGATATCCAGCGTCCGTTGTGGCTCGCGGGCATCGCGATCCTCCGGGGTGTAGAACATCGAAAAATGCTGGCCAATGACCTCTTCCGGCAAGTAACCCTTGATGCGCTGGGCGCCGGGGTTCCAGTTGCTCACCCGGCCGTCCGGGGAAAGCATGTAGATCGCATAGTCGGTAACGCTCTGCACCAGCAGGCGAAACTGCTGCTCGCTTTGCTTGAGGACTTCCTCGGCCATTTTGCGATCGGTCAGGTCCCGGGTGATCTTGGCGAATCCGAGCAACGTGCCCGACGGGTCGAAGATCGGATCAATGACCACATGGCACCAGAAATGTGTGCCGTCCTTGCGCACCCGCCAGCCTTCGCCCTCGAAACGCCCTTCACGAATCGCCGTGTCCAGTGCCCGCTGGGGCAAGCCGGCACGGCGATCGTCATCGGTGTAGAAGCGCGAGAAATGCTGACCGAGGATCTCGGCTTCCTCGTAGCCCTTGAAACGCCTGGCGCCGGCGTTCCAGCTGGTAATGATGCCGTCGGGATCAATCATGTAGATCGCATAGTCGATCACTGCATCGATCAACAGGCGAAAGCGATTGTCCTCAACGGTACTCGGCCTGTTTCGATCCTCGCTCATTGAGTTCTCGCGTCATGATTGTTTTTCTGGAGTATGAGACAAACTGCCAATTTGGAAAGCCATGACCCCGGCAGTTTGCTTCATAGCCTGCAATCCCGGCTTAGCGATACACGTATTTGGTGATATAGGAGTAAAGGTCGTTGTAGACGAAACCGGGAACCTGTTTGTCATATTTGCTGGTTTTAAGCAGCTGCAGATGACATTCCATGACCATCTCGTCACGCTCCTCCATCGAATAGACGGACCTTCTGAGGATAGTGTCATAGGCGCTGTACGCATATGGCTGCAACGTTGAAACTTCGTTCAGATTCCCATTTGAGTCCAGGGTATAGGTGCTGTGAGCACGCAGTACCCGTTCGCTCAGCGTGCCCAGACCGCGCTCGTACAAGAAGATTTGCGAGCCACTCACTGTCTTTGCGATGAACTCGAACGCAACGAGAACCGCAGGGGCGTTACTGATGCTCGACTCGAGTCTCGAATAGCTGACAAACCGTTCCATCTCCTGCTTTTCCAGGCTGGAGAATGCTCTTTTGATGCTGGACAGATGGGCGAACGCGTGATTGCAGCCCACGACATGGACTTCGAGTTGATAACCGGGTACAAATTTTGCCAATCCGGCAAAACCGATGTCATCGAACGAGCACTCCATGATGATGTTGCATCTTTGAGAAAGCGCGTTGGCGAAGATTTTCTCACCGAGCTCCCTGGCAAACGCTTCTGTATGTTCGTAGGCGTGCAAAACGCCGAGCTTGATCATGTCGGCGTAATGCGGGTGTTTTTTTCGATATTCAGGCAGGTACAGTCGAATGTAGTTCCCGTAATTCCCGGATGGCAGCAAGCTTTTTTCCAACAAGTAAGTCTTGCCCGAGCCCTCCACTCCGGCGGTGATCAGCAACTTTGGGATCGCTTCAGCAGTTTTGCCGACGAAGAGCGCAGGGAAGATTTCGTCGAACGCCTTGATCACGTCGTCTGAGGAATAGTTGTATTTCGGTGCTTCTGACATACCTTGATTTCCTTATCAAAGAATTGGGTTGTGATATCTAGCCTTTCCAATAAAGCGTGCTGGCGCTGATTGTTCAATTCTTTGTTTTAATCAAGGTATGTATTTGTTTTTAAAGGTAAAGACTCCTACGGCGCAGAGCGAAAAATCGTTGGCGCAATCGACCACCAGCGCGGCAGTAATTGCCTGACCTTGTGCTCGCCAAAACGGTCGTCGATCAACATCACCACCCCTTGATCCTGTTGCGTACGGATGACCCGTCCAGCGGCCTGAACCACTTTCTGTACGCCGGGATAAAGGTAGGTGTAATCGTAGCCAGCGCCGAAAATCGCAGCCATGCGCTGTTTCAACTGCTCGTTGACCGGGTTCAGTTGTGCCAGCCCCAGGGTGGCGATGAACGCACCGATCAGCCGTGCGCCGGGCAAATCGATGCCTTCGCCGAACGCACCGCCGAGCACTGCAAAGCCGACGCCCTCGCCGTCTTCGGTGAACCTGTCGAGAAAGTCCTGGCGTTGTGCCTCGCCCATGCCACGGGATTGCGACCACAGTTTGATCCGCGGGTGCCGCTCGGCCAGCAACTGCGCCACCTGCTGCAAATAATCGAAACTGCTGAAAAACGCCAGGTAATTGCCGGGGCGTTTGCAGAACTGCCTGGCGATCAAGTCCACGATCGGTTCGAGAGAGGACTGGCGATGTACGAACCGCGTGGAGATCTGGTCGACGATGTGCACTTGCAGTTGATCGGCGTGAAACGGCGACTCGACGTCGATGCACACCGTGTCCTGCGGCGCTCCCAGTAAATCGGCGTAATAGTGCCGGGGGCTGAGGGTCGCGGAAAACAGCACCGTGCTACGCGCGGCGGTCAGGCGCGGGCGGATGAAGCCGGCGGGGACTACATTGCGCAGGCACAGTTGCGAGAGGTTGCGCTGGCGCTCGAGGTCGCGCTTGCTGATGTCGAACAGGAACTGCTCATCGAACAGTTCGGCGACCCGGCAAAAGTGCAGCATCTCGAAGTAAAATCCCTGCAGTGCGCTGTCCAGGCCTTGAGGGTGATCGTTGAGGTAGTCACCGATGTTGGCGCTGCACGATGACAGCGCCTGCAGGAGCTTTTCCGGCGCCTTGTCATAGGCCTGATAGGCGCCGGTTTGCGCGTTATGCAGGGCATTCCACTCGCGGTTGACCCGTTGCATGGGTTTTTTCAGCGCTTCGGGCGCGGTTTTGCGCACGCCGTTGAAGGTCGCCTGGTCGAGGCTGGCGCTGTACATCTGGCGGCCGCGTTCCACCAGGTTGTGGGCTTCGTCGACCAGCACCGCGACCTTCCAGTTGTTGGCCTGGGCCAGACCGAACAGCAACGCGCTGAAATCGAAATAATAGTTGTAGTCGGCAACCACCACGTCGGCCCAACGCGCCATTTCCTGGCTCAGGTAATACGGGCAGACATCGTGCGCCAGGGCGACCTCGCGCAAGGCGCTCTGGTTCAACAGGCTCAGTTGACTGGCCGCCTGCCGTGCGGCGGGCAGGCGATCGTAGAACCCCCGGGCCAGTGGGCAGGACTCGCCGTGGCAGGCTTTGTCCGGATGTTCGCAGGCCTTGTCCCGGGCGATCATCTCCAGCACCCGCAACGGCGGCGCATCGGCGCTGGCAAGCATCACATGCGCGGCGTCCAGGGCCAGTTGCCGTCCCGGGGTTTTCGCCGTAAGGAAGAACACCTTGTCCAGTTGCTGCGGCGCCAGCGCCTTGAGCATGGGGAACAAGGTGCCCAGGGTCTTGCCGATGCCCGTGGGCGCCTGGGCCATCAGGCAGCGCCCCGTGCTGACGGCCTTGAACACCGACTCGGCCAGATGACGCTGCCCCGGTCGAAAACCGGCATGGGGAAAGGCCAGGCCCTGCGCAGCCAGATTGCGCCCTTCTCGATGGGCGACTTCCTGTTCGGCCCATTGCAGGAACCGCGCGCAATGCCGTTCGAAGAACTGTTGCAACTCGATGGCATCGAAAGACTCGACCAGGCGGGTCTCCTTTTCACTGACGATGTCGAAATACACCAGTGCCAGACTGATCCGCGAAAGGTCCAGTTTCCGACACATCAACCAGCCGTAGATCCTGGCCTGGGCCCAATGCAATTGGCGGTGGTTGGCCGGTTGTTTGCTCAAGTCGCCGCGGTAGGTCTTTACCTCCTCCAGGCAGTTTTGCTCGGGGTCATAGCCATCCGCCCTGCCCTTGACCGTCAAGGTTTGGTACTGGCCCTCAAGGGCAATTTCGCTTTGGTAACCCTCGCTGCGCCGCGAGGCCACCGTACGGTGCCCGACGATACCTTCCAGCGCGGTCGGTGACGGTGTGAAGCGCAGGTCGAGGTCGCCGGTCTTGGCGGTGAACTCGCACAGCGCCCGCACCGCAATGCTGTAGCTCAATCGCCCTGCTCCGCCCATTGCACGTAGCACACGGCGATGGGCATCTGGTGCTCATGACAGAACTCCAGCCAGCGCAACTGGTTGTCCTGCAGGCGATCGCCCGGGCCCTTGACCTCGATCATGCGGTAGGTCTTTTGCTGCGGCCAGAACTGGATCAGGTCCGGCATGCCGGCGCGATTGGCCTTGATGTCCAGCAAGAGGCGGTTGAACCAGTGCTTGAGGTGCTCGGCCGGGAGGCAATCGAGGGCTTGCTCCAGCAACTCTTCGCTGAGCACGCTCCAGAACACGAACGGCGACTGCACGCCCCACTTGGCGGCATAACGTTCGCGCATGGTCTGCCGGTAGCGCCCGTCGTCGAGTTCGGCCAGGCAAGCCTGAAACAGTTCGGCCCGGCGGACATGGAAGTCTTCGCTGAGCAAATCCACCGGCCCGCGCTGGAACGGGTGAAAAAACGCCCCCGGCAAAGGCGCGAAGATCACGGGCCAACACAGCAGGCCAAATAATGAATTGACCAGGCTGTTTTCCACGTAGTGCACCGGCGCCGAATCTTGCGCCAGATGCGCCTGAACATAGAACTCGACCGATAATGCCGGGTCTGTCCTGGGCAATTGCAGGTCCAGGCGCTGCATTTCCCGAGGCGCTGCCCGCTTGATGGGCGGCCCGCCGAGCTTGCGCCGCAGACGTGGCAGGACGCGGAGCAACTGTTGGTGTTCCGCGGCGCTTTGCGGTGCCTGTTCAGCCTGCACGGCCAGGTCCATCGCCTGTTCAAACTGGCCGCTGCGTTCCAGTACGCGAATGAGCCGCGCACGCGCGCCGGGAAAAGCGCATTCGCGGTACAGGTTCAGGGCCATGGAGAAATCGGCGATGCGTTCGCAGTACTGGGCCATCTGGAACAGCAGCTTGCCGCGCCGGCGTTGCAACCACGGATTGTCCAGCGCCAGGCCCTTGATCCGCTCGGCCACCTCTTCCAGCGCTTCACCGGCCTCGAATTGTTGCTGGTATGCGTGCAGGAGGACGCAGGCATCCACGTCTTCGCGGCTGCGCAAGCCACGGGACTCGGCACAGAATTCGACTTTTTCGTAGGTGTAGATACCGAGGTCGGCCAATACGAACTCCGACCAGTCCTGATACAGGTTGCCGAAAAACATCAGGCGCAGGCGATCGCACAATTGCATGATGGTCAGGCTGAACAGACGCTCGTCCAGGCTCGGACACCAGTCGTTGAAGCTTTGCACCTGGGGAAACTGCTCGCACAGCGCCGGCAACCAATCGGCTTTCCTGCCTTTGGGTTGATCGATGACAGCGGCAAAGGTCTGGAGGATTTCTGCCTTGAGCAACACCTCGAACAGTTCGTCGATGGCGATGGGCATTTGCCCTTCGACCCAACCCAGCTCGAGCAGCGGGCCGGCGGCGGTGCCGATATCGCCGATTTCGTCGTAATGCAGCTTGCTCGCCCTGAAATGAACGCCTTTGCGCATCACCATTCTGACCAGCAGCGCCTGCGATTCACGGGGCAACCGCTTAAACTCATGTGTGAAGCGCTGCTCTTCGACGCTCAACAAATCGCTTGAGCGCTGCTCAAGCCAATCAAGCACTTGCATGAAGTTGTTCAAGTAGTAGAACGGATCGTCGAGGGGATTTGCAGTCACAGGGAAATGGGCCATGGCGAGCGAATACTGGTTATGCGTACAGATACCAGTTCCGCCCTGCGCGGCGCAATCGGAAAAGGATAAATGGCGGCGCTGTACGGTATTTTTTCCGGGCAGTAGAACTTTCTGCCCCCGGGCGGCACCAACCGCCAGAGAGAAACGGTGACAGCCTCGAGCTGATGGTGCTGCTTCAAAACGTACGGGAGGTGATTATGGACATCAAGACATTGGGCTTGCCCCTGGCTGCAGCGGCCCTGCTGGCGCTGGCCGGTTGCTCGACGCCAACGGTGGTGACGCTGCAGAACGGCACCCAGTATTTGACCAAGGACATGCCGGAAACCAAGACAAAGGATGGCTTCTTCGAGTTCGAAGATATTTCCGGGGCGAAAGTGAAAGTCAAGGCTGATGAAGTGGCCACGATTCGCAGGGAAGACTGAATTTCGCGTTATCGTTCATCGCGGGAAAGCCCGCTCCCACAGGGTATGCGCCAACCTTGCGGGAGTGGGCCTGGTCCGGGCGGCGCTCCGACGAAGAGGCCCTTACCGGCGCCAACTCACCATCAGGCGATCACAAACCCCGCACCCGACAAACTGTCCAGCCCGACCCCGACCAATGTCACTGAATCATTGCCAAACGTCAGCACGGTATCCTGCCCCACCACGGTGGCATGGTCCCGGAAGTCGTCGGCCGGCGTAACACCCTGTACCCCGAGAAACACCAGTTTGTCGTTCGACTGATAGCCCAACACCCGGTCGTGGCCAAACGCGCCGTTGAACAGGAACGTATCGATCCCGCCCCCCGATTCCAGCAGGTCGTTGCCGGCCCCGCCGATCAAGACGTCGTTGCCCTTGCCTGCGATCAAATGATCGTTGCCGTCGAGACCGAACAACCAATCGCCGACCGCCTGCGCCTTGAGCGTATCGTTCCCCATGCCCCCCTTTATCGACGACTCGTACCGGGTCAGCTGGTTGCCGTCCGCCAGCCCGTTTGCGGTGACGCTGTGGGTCACGTCATCCTTGACCAGCCCCCATAAAAAGCCCGGCTCCTTGCTCATGATGCTGCCGATGTCACGGGTGATACTGATGCCGCCATTGGCATCGCGGATGTACAGGTTGCCGGCGCCGTCGTTGGCAAAGTCGAAGTTTTTCACCGACTGCTGCAAGTCGAGCACGTTGTGCCCGTTGCCGCCCAAAAGGACGTTGTAGCCACCGGCATCACGGAAGGTGTCGTTGCCGTCGCGGCCTTCCAGATAGTCGTTGCCCTTGCCGCCCTGGATCAGGTCGTTGCCGTCACTGCCGATAATGAAAGTGCTGCCTTTGTGGATGTCGGCATTGCGGTTCAGGTCCTGGACCCAGGTGTTGGCCCGCGCCGGGTCCGAGAGGTTGGCAACAACAATGGTCGAGTCTTTGCTGGTGAGGTCGTAGAACCGTGACTCCAGCACCCGGGTCATGCCGTCGCCATAACCGGTCGGCAAGTGGGAAATCCAGGTCGGAATGTTGAGGATGGAAAACGGCAGTAGATTCCATGCGGTCGACGCGTAGTGGTCATTGAAGCTGACAATGTTGTTGGTGGCCGAGGCTTGATCGGCATCGTGCACACCGACCGATGCCAGGTTGAACGCCGAACCGTCCAGCGCGCGGAACACTGGATCGTTTTCATAGCCGACGTTCAGCACTTTGTCGCTGCTGCCTTGAGTTGGCGAGGCGTAGGCAATGTAGTTGGAATCCTGGAAGAAACCGCCCCATTTTTCGCGGCTCAAATCCGCCAGGCTATTGACTGCCAGCCCGCCGAGACTGTGACCACTGACCAGCACGTCATTACCGGACAACCCGTTGGCCCGGGCAAACGCCGCGACGTCGGCGAGCAGCTTGCCGAACGCTTCACCCACATAGTTTTTCGCGTAATCCTGTGGACCCAATGCCGCCAACAGGTCATTGATGACATCGCCGATGGAGTCACTGATCTGGCTTTCACGAGGGCCACTGGTGCCGCGAAAGGCGATGCCGATTTCCGTGAGGTGCCCTTGGGCGTCGTATTTACCGAGGATTTCCACCTGGGCGCTGGTATAGCCGGCCTTTTCACCGAAGAAGGTTCCCCGTGCATCGACTTTGCCGTCATAACCCAGCTGCGCGGCGGTGATGGGTGTCCAACCGGCTTTCTGTACCGCGTCCAGTGCGGCCTTTTCCGAATCGGGGTTCCAGGGGATACCGGGAATCACCCCTTGGGAGTCGGTGCCGCCAATCAGCGCGGTCACCAACGTTGCCGGCAGGCCCACGCCGAAACCGTTGTGCTGGTAACCGGTGGCAAAGCCGTTGTCGAGGTTGTGATAGGAGTACAGCGTGATTGCCATCGCGTCGGTGAACAACGCTTTGGCGTCTTCTGTACCAAGGTTCTTGTAGTCGTACACACCCATGGGTATTGCCTCTCTCTTTGTTGGAATTGTCAGAGATAGCTCACAGCCGGGACACCTCGATCGCGAGATGCCCGGAGCCTCCAGTGCTGTTACAAAAATCTGTCAGGCAAACACAAAACCGGAAGTCGACAGGTTATCCAGCCCCACCCCGACCAGGGTCACGGAAAAGTCGCCAACCTTCAGCACCGTGTCTTGACCGGCCTGGGAGACATGCTGTCGGTAGTCATAGCCCTGCCCCGCGTCTTCAACGCCCATGAACACCAGGGTGTCACTGCCCTGGTAGCCATTGATCGCATCAAATCCGAAAGCGCCGCTGAACAGGAAGGTATTGCTGCCGTCCCCGGTGGAATGCATCACGTCGTTGCCGTTGCCGCCGACGAAGGTCACGTGGCCCTTGTCGCTGCGCAATACGTCATCGCCGCCGTTGCCGAACAGCCAGTCGCCCTGGGCGTCGGCCAACAGCGTATTACCGAGGGCATCGCCGTTGAGCGAATGACTGTAGCGGGTCAGTTCGTTGCCGTTAAGCAGGCCGTTGCCGGTGACGGTCCAGGTGATGTCCCTGGTGCTCCACCATGATCCGGACTCCTGGCTCACCAGCGCGCCGATGTCCCGGGTCATGCTGATGCCGCCATAGGCGTCACGCACGAACAGCGTGCCATCGCCATCGTTGGCGAAGCTGAAGTTCTGCAGTGGCTTGAGCAGTTCGAACGTGTTGTTGCCCTTGCCGCCCAAAAGTATGTTGAAGCCGCCGTCGTCGCGGAAACGGTCGTTGCCGTCCCGGCCTTCGATGAAGTCATTGCCGGCGCCGCCCTTGAGCCAATCGGCGCTGTCGGTGCCGATGATAAACGTGCTGCCCGTGTGCGGCTCGCCACTGCGCCCGAGGTCCTCGACCCAGGTGGCGCCGCGAGACGACGCCGACAGGTTGGAGACGATCAGGGTCGAATCCTTCCCGGTCAGGTCATAGAAGGCAGAGTCGATCACCCGGTTCAGTCCGTCGGCGTAACCCGGCGATCCATGGGCCGACCAGTTCAGCGGGTTGAGAATGCTGAAGGGCACCAGGTTCTGCGCGGTGGAGGCGTACTGGTCATTGAAGTTGACAACGTTGTTGGTCGCTGAATCCTGATGACCATCGTGCTTGCCCAGTGAGCCACTGCTGAAGGTAGTGCCGTCGAGCACCCGAAACACCGGGTCGTTCTCATAACCGATGTTGAGCACATTGTTGCCGGTGGCGCTTTGGGTTGGCGAAGCGAAGGCGATGTAGTTGGCTTCCTTGAAGAAACCGCCCCAGTCATTGCCACTCAACTCCGCCAGGCTGTTGACCCCCAAACCGCCAAGACTATGCCCGCTGACCACAACGTCCCTGGCACTCAGGCCGTGGGCGATGGCGAATGCAGCGACGCTCTTGAGCAGGCTGTCGAAAGCGTTTTTCGCGTAGTTGCTCGCATAATCCACCGGACCGACTGCGGCCAACAGGTTGTTTTTCATGTCGCCGAAGGTGTCGCTGTACCCCAGGCCACCGGTGCCACGGAAGGCGATGCCCAGGCCGATCAGGTTCCCGGCCCCGTCGTATTTACCGAGGATTTCGGCTTCGGCGCTGGTGAAGCCGTCCTTCTCGCCATAGAAGGTACCTTGGGTGCCAACCTTGCCCTGATAGCCCAAGGCCGAGGCACCAATTGGCGCCCAGGCGGTCGCCGGGAGTGGCTGGCCGGTAGGCGTATACGCGTACAGCGCCAGCGCGATCGCGTCGGAGTACAACGCCTTGCCGGCCTCACTGCCGGCATTTTTGTAATCAAACAGTCCCATTTTCTTGCTTCCTTTGCGTCAAATCAGAACTGCCAGTCCAGGGTCAGGCCCACACCATGGTCTTTTTCCCGGGAGCCGAGCAGTCCGTTGTAGTCCAGGTTCAAGCGGGTATCGCGTCCCAGCGCCCAGCCGGCCCGGGCACCGACCACCGCGGCATTGCGGTCCATGGACACGCTTTGCACGCTGAACGCGGTGTTGCCATTGACGAAGGCCAGGTGGTCTTCGGAACGGGTGTTGCCCAGGTTGTGCTGCCAGCCGAGCGTGCCGGACAGTTCCAGTTGTTGCTGATCGGACAGCGCAATGGCTTTGCTCGCCCGCAGGCCAAGGGTCGAGAGCACCGCGTCGCGGTTGTTTTCACCGCCCTTGAGTGCGGCGGCGTCACCTTTTTCGCTGAAGCTGTCGCTGTTCAGGTGCACGTAAGCCAGGTTGACGAACGGCTCCAGTGCCAGCGGTTGCAGGTCCAGGCGATACGCCGCTTCGGTGAACAGTTGCGCGGTGGTCGCATCGCGTTTGGATTTCTGCTTGCCGCTGACGTCACCGAATTGCAGGTCGCGTTTGACGTCGATGCGATGCCAGCTGTAAGCACCGCCGACGCTCAGGCGCAGCGCGTCGATTTCGTGGCCCAGGTAGGCGCCCAAGTGGTAGCTGTCGACCGATGCCGACGAGTGCGTGCCATCGCCCATGCTCAACGAGCTGTCGCTATAACCGGTAACGAAACCCAGTCGTGTGTCTTCAGTGATCAAGCCATCGACGCCGGCCAGCAGCCCGCCGATGGAGCTGTTGGAACTGGCGTTGTCATTCCCGCCATCGCTCTTGCCCCAGGCGCCGAGCACTTTGAGCCAGGCATTGCTGCGGTCATCGGTCGGTGCGCTGGCGTCGAACAGATCACGCTCGCGCAGACGTTCGCCGACCGCATCGCGCAGGTAGCGGCTGTCGTTGATCAGCAGCGTGCCGATCGCCGGATGAATCTCACCGGACAGTTGCTGGAACGCTTGTTGCGCGACAGCGGCGGTCGGCGACAACAGCAGGGTTTCGTAGAGCCGATTGCCTGTGCCCAGTTGCTCGGCGGCAGCGGCCACGGCCCGTTGATTCGGGGTCAGGCCTACACTGGTGAAAGATGTCGCATTGCGCTCCACCGCCAGTTGAATGCTGTCCGTCGTGTAACCGAGGGTGCCACCGATAAACAGGTAGTCCGGCAACACCGCCCCGAAACGCCCTTCGATCCCGCCAGCGGCTTGCAGGATGTTGTACTGATTGCCCAGCAGGGTTTTCGCCTCGCCGGTGGTCAGCAGCGTTGGACTGTTTTCCAGGGTCAGGCTGACCGTTGCGCCTTCGATGGTGGCTGTGCCGCCGGCAATGATCTGGTCGCTGCGGGTGGGCGACACCTCTACGGCGTAGGTCGAGCCGGGCTCGAAGGTCATGTCGCCCGTCACCTGCAAGGTGCCGATGGAGTTGCCGGGCGCCACGGTACCGCCGCTTTTCGCAGTCAGTGCCGCGATACTGCCGTTACCACCGAGGATGCCATTGTCATTGACAGTGACGGCCGATAGCAGCGAACCGTTGACGGCCAATCGGCCCTGATTGACCAGGGTCTGGCCGGTGTAGGTGTTGGCTCCGGTCAGCACCAGCGTGCCGATGCCCTGCTTGGTCAGGCCGCCGTGGCCGGATATGTCGTTGCGCCAGACGTCGAGCCCGCAGTGCACGTCGTTGCACACACGCTCGGTGGGTTTGCCGGCGTCGATGATCGCGCCGATACCCGGCAAGTCCGCGACAAACTGACTGAAGCCGTAGGCGCCGTCGATGCGGAACTCTTCGGGAATGTCCTGCTCGGTGACGAGCATCGCCGGGCCGTCGATGCCTTTGCGCAGGTTGATCATGCCCCAGCCATACAGCGAATCGACGCCGGGTGCGCCGAGGTCGGTGGCGGTGGTACGCAGCACGCTAGCGACTTGTGCGCCGGTCATGTACGGGAAGCGTTCCATCAACACCGCCACCGAGCCGGCAACGTGCGGTGCCGCCATGGAGGTGCCGTTGTAATTGGCGTAGCCGGTAGTCAGGTCAGCGGCATCGGTGCCGCTGATGATCGAACTGTAGATCCGGCTGCCCGGCGCCGACACGCAGAAACTCGCGGTGTAGCCGCAGCGCGACGAGAAGGTGCTGATGTTGTAGGGGGCGGGACTGTTGGTGTCCGGGTTCTTCTGCAAGGCGGCGACGGTCATCCAGTTCGGCGCGATCTCGGGGACGAAATAACCGAGGCCGGCGATGGCGTCCGGGTTGTTGAGGTTGTAGTCGTTACCGGCGGCGAAAATCGTCACGATGCCGCTGCGGGCCGCCGCGATGGCGCCGTCGTAGGCACCGCCGGGTTTGGTCCCCAGCAAGGTCCGGATCTCGTTGAACTGCAGTTGTGCATCCTGCACGGTGAAGTGCGGATACGCCGGGTCCCGACCGCCGAGGTCGAAGCGGTCGGTGATGCCGATGCCCCAGCTATTGTTGATGATCCGCGCGCCGCTGGCGATCAGGGCGTCCCAACCGGCCTTGTACACCGCGCCGTCGTTGCCGCGTACGATACCGTCTTCCGGGCCCGGGTCGCCGTTGTCGGCGCTGATGATCTGTGCACCAAAGGCGACGCCGTGCATCGGTCCGCCATCGCGGCTGCCGGCGGCGATCCCGCCGACGTGGGTGCCGTGGGCACCGAGTTTGCCGTTGGAGCCCACCGAGGGCGAACCGTCATAGAGAAAGGCGTCCCCGACCTTGACCGGAATGTACGGGTCGGTGTACTCGCGGATGCCGCTGGTCACCAGCGTGATGACCTTATTGGCTCCGGAAAACTCCGGGTGCAAGGCGTATACCGGTTGGTCGAAGATCCCCAGCTTCACGCCTTTGCCGGTGTAACCGGCCGCATAGGCATCCTGCGCGTTGATCGCCCCCAGGCCCCAGTCAGCGCTGAACTCTGTGCTGCGCCAGCTTTCGGGATCGCCTGTCCTGCCGTTTTCCACGTAGGGTGCCGCGTGTGCGGTGCCCAGTGTGGCCAACGCGCAGAGCACGGCTAGATTGTTGTACTTGTTATTCATCGAGCTACCTTCCTTAGTTGTGTTGCCAAAATCCTTGTTGTTAGACGCCTTGCCTCAATTCCTCTTGGTTAAAACGCGCCACTACAGGGGCTGCGGTGTGCAGTTCCTCAACAGACAGGCATTTTTTGAGTCCTCTCCATACTGTTTTTAATAGCTACTGCACCCTCGGTCCCTGGCCGAAGGCCTCATCCACCTTGGCCAGGTCCTGCTCGCTCAAGGTCCCGGCGTAGAAATGCAACCGGGTCCAGGCCATTAGATAGTCGTAGCGGGCCTGGGCCAGATCCCGGCGGGTGGTAAACAGTTGTTGCTCGGCATTGAGCGCATCGAGGTTGACCCGCTCACCGCCCAGAATGCTTTGCCTGGTCGAGACCACCAGCGCTTCGGCGGAGACCAGGGCCTTCTGATAGGCACGCAGCTTGCTCACCCCTGTCAGGCAGGCGCTGAACTGCCGTCGCAATTCGATCAGGGTTTCCCGGGTCTTGCCGTCCAGTTCGTACTCGGCCTGTTCCATCCCACGGCTTGCCTGGCGGGTCGATGCAGAAACACCACCGCCGGCGTACAGCGGCACATTGATTTCGATGCCGATGGTGTTGGTGTCGTAGCGCTGGTTGTAGGTGTTGCCGCTTTCCGATTCATTCTGACGCACCGTGGCGTAGGCGCTGACCTTGGGCAGGTGCCCGGCCCGGTTGCGCTCGACCTCGTAGCGCGCCACTTCAAGCGCCTGGCGCTGGGAAGCCAGGTTGGGGTTGTTGGCCACGGCCATCTCATGCCAGGTGTCGTAATTGGCCGGCTGCAGGGTGAAGGTCTGGAAGTTTTGATCCAGTGGTGCAAGGTCGGCAATGTCGATCGCCGGCACACCGATCAGCGCGCCGAGTTCGCGCAGAGATGCATCCTGTTCATTACGTGCTTCGATTTCTTCGGCGGTGGCCAGCTCATAGCGCGATTCGGCTTCGAGAATGTCCGTGCGAGTACCTTCGCCCTGGCGAAACATCTGCTCGTTCTGCTGGAACTGCTGCTCGAAAGCTTTCTTCTTGGCCAGGGCGATATCGATCTGGTCTTGGGCGAACAACGCCTTGGTGTAGTTTTCCAGCACCCGCACCAGCAATCGCTGGCTCTTGCCACGAAAATTTTCGTCGGAAAACAGCGATTGCGCGACGCCCTTGCGATAAGCCGCGTAGGCCTCGTAGTCGAGCAACGGCTGTTGCAAGGTGAGGCTGGAACCGTAACTGCTGTAGTTGCGGTCATCGCTCTGGTTTTGCCCGCGCTCGTTGAGGTAGGTAGCCTTGGAGCTGTTCCTGCCCTTGTTGTAGTTGTAACCCAGTCTTGGCAACAACCCGGCGCGGCCGATGGCACGGTTCTCAAGGCCTGCATCGCGTTCCTTGATGGCGCCGAGGAATACCGGATCATTGTGCAGTGCCTGTTCATAGATCTCGAACGGTCCCATGGCCGCCACGGCCTGGTTGCCCGCGAACAACATCAACGCCGCCCCGAGCATCGAAAGCTTTTTCATACAGCCGAACATCCTTATTCCTCGGTCAACGCGGAGCCTGCCCGGTCGAGCAGCGGTTTGAACAAATAATTGAGGAGCGAACGCTCACCGGTACGCACGAACATTTCCGCCGGCATACCGGGCTTGATCACCAGGCCATTGAGTTTCTCCATGGCCTGGTCACTGACGCTGCTGCGCAGCACGTAGTACGGTGCGCCGGTTTTCTCATCGAGCAACTGGTCGGCGGAGACCAGGCTGACTTCACCTGGTACTCGCGGGGTGCGGCTCTGGTTGAAGGCGGTGAACAGGATATCCACCGGCAGGTGCGGACCGACCTTGTCGATCAGGTTGACCGGCAGGTGCCCTTCCACTTCCAGGCGCGTGTCCTGAGGCACGATCTCCAGCAGGTTGTCGCCCTGGCGCACCACCGCGCCTACCGTGTGTACACCCAGATTGACCGCAATGCCGTCAGCCGTGGCGATGATCTCGCTGTGCTGCAGATCGAACCCGGCGGAGGTCAACTGTTCCTCCAGCGTCACGCTTTTGAGCTGCGCTTCGGCCAGTTGGGTGCGTACTTCTTTCTGGTACTCCTCGATATGCTGTTGCAACTTCAAGCGGGACTCGACAATGCCCTGCTCCACCCGACCGCTTTCGCCGAGGTTTTCGGCCAACTGCTGTTGCACTTGCGACAGTTGCCGCTGGTACTCCATCAACCGATTGCGCGGGATGTAGCCGTTTTCCGCCAGTGGCGTCAGATTGCTTAGCTGTTGTTGCAGGGAATCGGCCTGAGCGCTCAAGTCGGTACGGGCACGGCGCATGCCGGCCAGTTGCGCGCCGGCACCTTCGATGCTGGCGCGCAACGCGGCCTGCTCGCGGGCGAAGGCATCGCGACGACTGCTGAACAACTGGCGCTGGCCTTCGAGCACCAACGCCAGACGCGGGTCGGGATCATTGCTTAGCTCGGCGGGGAAATTCACCTGCTTGAGGTTGTCCCGCTCGCTTTGCCAACGGGCAAGGCTGGCCCAGGCCATGCGGTACTGCGCTTGCAACGATTGCACGTCCGCGGCGACCTGGGTCTGGTCGAGCCGGAACAACGGCTGGCCCTGTTTCACCCGCTGGCCTTCGCTCACCAGAATCTGGCTGACCACGCCGTTGCTCATCGACTGCACGGCCTTGCGCTTGCCCGAAACCACCACTGTGCCCTGTACCGGTATGCCTTGATCGAGGGGGGCCAGGCTGGCCCAGGTGAAGAAACTGCCAGCGCCGACAATCGCCAGTATCCAACCCAGGCGAGCGAAGTAACGCGCATCGCGTTCAGGCTGTCCAGCCAGGTAGTCGTGCTCCATCGTCGCTTCGTTTTGAGGGTTTACCTGCCTGCGGCTCATACGCCCGAACTCCTTGTCGCGGGCTGAGACTTCCAGCTCATGCTGAGCCCGCCCGGCGCTTGCGCGGTTTTTTCATGTTGTGCTTGCTGAGCCCCCGAGAGTGCCTTGAGCACTTCCTGGCTCGGACCGAACGCCTGCAAGCGGCCTTCGTTGAGCACCAGCAACTTGTCCGCCTGGGCCAGCGCGGAAGAACGATGGGTCACCAGAATCACACTGGTGCCCTGGGCCTTCATTTGCGCAATCGCGCTGGCCAACGCCGCTTCACCCACGGTGTCGAGGTTGGAGTTCGGCTCATCCAGCACCACCAGGCGCGGCTGGCCGTACAGCGCACGGGCCAGGGCCACCCGTTGTTTCTGCCCGCCGGAAAGGCCACTACCGTCTTCGCCGAGCACGGTGTCGTACCCTTGCGGCAGGCGCAGGATCAGTTCATGCACCCCGGCCTGCTGTGCGGCGGCCACGACGCTCTGTGGATCGGCCTCGCGGAAACGCGCGATGTTTTGCGCGATGCTGCCGCTGAACAACTCGATGTCCTGCGGCAGGTAACCGATGTAAGGCCCGAGGTCGTCGCGGTTCCAGCGATGGATGTCCGCACCGTCGAGCCGCACCGTACCACCGAGCGTCGGCCAGACACCCACCAGTACCCGTGCCAGTGTCGATTTACCGGAACCGGAAGCACCGAGCACGCCCATCACCTCACCCGCTGCGAGGCTGAAACTGACCAGGTGCAGGGTCGCCGCCCGTTGCCCCGGAGGCGCCGCGCTAACCTGCTCAAAGGTGATCTGGCCCTTCGGCGCCGGCAGCGCCATGGCCTCGTCGCCCCACGGGAAGGCTTGCAGCAAGGCGTCGAGACGGCGGTAAGCCAGCTTGGCGCCGCTCCATTGTTTCCATACGGCGATCAACTGATCGATAGGACTCAGCACACGGCCCATCAGGATCGAACCGGCAATCATCATTCCCGCAGTCATGTCACCCTTGATCACCAGCAATGCGCCAAGGCCCAGCACCAACGATTGCAGGCTCAGGCGCAGGGTTTTGCTCAAGGAACTGATGACGGCGCCCGTGTCGCTGGCCTGGTTTTGCAGGCCGAGGAACCGTGAATGCACCTGAAACCAGCGATTGCGCAACGCCCCCAGCATGCCCATGGCCTGAATGGTTTCGGCGTTATGCAAATGGCTGGTGGCCAATTGGCTGGATTGCTGGGAACACGCGGCGGCTTCGCCCAACGGTTTTTTGGTCATGGACTCATTCAGCCAGGCCAGCGCAATCAGCAGCAGAGCCCCCGCCGTGGCAAAAACGCCGAGCCAGATGTTGAACAAATAAATCACCAACAGGTACACCGGGAACCACGGCGCATCGAAAAACGCGAACAACGCCGGGCCGGTGACGAACTGGCGAATATGTGTCAGATCCCCCAGCGCCTGTCCCGCATTGCCTTCGCCTTTGAACAGGTTGCGCTCGAACGCCGCCCGATAGACCCGCAGATTGAACCGTCGCTCCAACTGACTGCCTATACGGATGACGATGAAACTGCGGACAGCTTCCAGCAAACCGATAAAGGTAAAGAACCCGACAATCATCAGCGACAACATGACCAGTGTTGTTTCATTCTGCGAAGACAGTACCCGGTCATAGACTTGCAGCATGTAGATAGAGGGCGCCAACATCAGAATGTTGATCAGGGCGGTAAAACAACCGACGCTGATCAAGATGCTCTTATAGTCCCCCAGTGCCTTTATTAATGGTGTGGTGGCTGGGGCCTTCGCCATCTTCATTGGTTATTCCTGAGCTGATATTTATCGCCACGCGCGGGCGAGGTTCCAGTTAACTGTCCGCACACGGTCGAGACATTGTTTGCCCGTTATCGTTTACAAATAACGAACAATGTTTTGTGATCGATAAAGTGCCGGGGGATTGCGCTTGACTGCTTTTGCGGCTAACGCGTCGGCCGCTTGAGGGTAATGATCCGACCCGACTGCAAAGTACCTTGATAAAGCCCTTCGAACTGACGGTTGAAAAACAGGATTTTTGAGCCTTCCTTGCCGGTGATTGCAATGCCGTCCGGTTCGGGAAACCAGCCGATCGCCTGCTCCCCAAGCCAGGCGGTGAAACAGTCCGCGCCAGCACCCAGGGTTTGATTTGGCTGAAAGTCGATCAAGCATTCATTCGAAGCAACGAGCGGTGATTTGTCCGTGTCTTGCGCGGCTCTTAGCGTAGCCAGCCAATTGCCAGCCAACTCTGACGGATCCGCCAGTTTCAGACTGCTTGCCATGGTTTCCTCTCCAAAAAACATCATCAACGCTGCCAGTAGCCACGCGCTTGTCTTGCGGGAAAAGACGCTGTGCGTCATAGGTTCTTGTACTCCGGGCCGCAACCCTGCTTACGGTAAGAGAGCAGCGCATCGGGCGCCGCCCTCCTTGTTCACCTCACATCAAGCCACGATGTCCGAGTACGCCGCCTGGCCCACGGTACTGACCAGGAAATCAGCCGCGCCATGCCCCGAGAAGTCGATCGACAACAAACTGTTGCCGCCCGAGGTGCTGAGCACCGCATCGCCCACCGCCCCGGTGAAGGCGCTGACAAAGTGCAGGCCCGCGCCGTTGGTGATGCCGGTCAGGTCGATCTTGTCCAGACCGCTGACAAAGTCGAGGATCTGGTCGACCGTACCTGGCCTGGAGTCACTGCTGGCCGCAAACACGAAGGTGTCCGAACCTGCGCCGCCCCACAGTTTGTCCGCGCCGCCAGCGCCGTAAAGGATGTCGTTGCCGGCACCGCCTTTGAGCTCGTTGGACACGTTGTTACCGATCAGCAAGTCGTTGCCCGAACCGCCAATGGCGTTCTCGACGGTGACACCCTTGGCGATGGAGACGTTACCCACCAGGCCGCCGACGTCCGAGAACGACGTTTCATTGAGGTTGATCTTCTGGTTCTGGGTAAACCCGGAAAAGTCCAGGGTGTCCTTGCCGCCTGCATCCCAGACCGAAAACACCACCTTGTCCGCCGAAGAAGACGCGCCAAGGAAGTCGCGACCGGCGTTGGAGTTGAAACCGTAGGTAGTGTCGCCGGTGCGAGTGGTGGTGTTGGCACCGTAGAGCTGCTGAATGGCAGCGATATCGTCAATCAGCGGGCCGGACGCGTAGGCTTCGACGCCGCCCTTGCTGAAGTTCTGACTGGTATTGCTTTCACTCCAGTAGCTCATGACGCTGTAGCCGCGGGTGTCTTGCCCATAGGACGCGTCATTGTAGGTCGGTGCACCCTCGCCGGCGTTGTAGTCGCCGGGGTGGGCCAGGCCCAGGGAGTGGCCGATTTCGTGGGTCAGGGTTTGCCGGCCATAGTTGTTCAGGTCCGGGGTCTTGTTGGGCGTGTAACTGCTGTTGATCAGGTACCAGGAAGTCCCGTCGTAACCGGCCCCGGTACCAGGCAGGTAGGCAAACGCAGCCGCACCGTCCTGACCGCCGCTGTAGTTGCCGAAGGTCATGTGGCCATCGCCGCCGCTGGCCTTGTCAGTGAAGGTAACATTGGCCACGTCGGCCCAGGATTGCATGGCGAGCACGGCCTGGGCTTTCTGTTGCGCGCTGAACTGACTGAATCCGGTAATCCCGTGCTTGTACATCGTGCTGGACGATGCCGAAGTCAGGAAGGTATAGGTCAGCTCTATTTTGCCACTACCATCCTTGTCCTGGTAAGCAGCGCAGTCGCGCAGCAATTGGTTGGCTGCCTGATCGACGGAGAACGACGGTTTGCCATTGACCGTGAGGTTGCCGCCCCGATCATACTGATGGCTGAAACTATTGATCTGATTGAATGCAGAACTGCTTGCCGCCAATGCTGACAGTGGCAGCAGCACCTGTTCGGCGGAATCAATAGCGTGATCTTTTACTTTCGACATAAACACACTTCCTTGTTTAGCTATGGAACAGTTTTTGTCAGATAAAGACGATCCCTGGCGAGATCGTCCTATCACTCGCCCAATGAAGGCGTAGGAAAACTGACACAATTAGAAATCAAACGTCCACTACTTTTTTGACGTCAAATTTGCGCATTCAGGAATGTGCCCGTAAACAGTGGGCGTACTGAGAAAGTATTGAGTTAAAAAATATTAGATGGGAGTTATTGTCGGACAATCGACAATTTAATTATTAAATATAGGTAAATTTCCGGGCACTCGAATCGTCCGACTATTTATGTTTAATCCGTTAAACATTTCAATGAAGTGATCACCTCTGAATACCGGGTTATCGTTCTTCGCGAGCAGGCAACGAATGACCATCAGGCAATAACCATTTCAACTCCGCAAAGGCTGCACAACCGGCGTTGTCGCCCCACTGGAACCCTCCCCGGTGTGGCAGGTTTTGCACACTGCCTTAAACTGCGATACAGCCCATGAACGAATGACGGTGCAAGGGTTCGATGGATTGCCTTACACCACGGGCCTCACGAAATGATCCGGGTGAAGCCGACATGAAAATGGTCACGCCTCTTTTGGCCGCTCTCATCGCCGCCAGCGCGTGTGCGGTAATGAGCATTTGTGCGAATGCCGGGACGACTACGGTCCTGGCAACCAGCTTCGACTGCGCCAGGGCCAGCGCATCCGTCGAGAAGCTGATCTGTCGCGACCCACAGCTGAAGCGGATGGAGATTGAACTGACACGCCTTTATCGCCTGGCGCTCACGGACGATCATTCGGTACCGCGCCCCGACAAGGTCGAGATCGAACAGCGCTTCTGGGTCGACGCGCGAAATCAATGTGCCACCAAGGCAGAGCCCAAGGCCTGCACGATCCGCAGTTATGCCGAACGCGCACACCAGCTTCGCCAGGGTTCGGCCATTGCGAGGACCAAGGATCCAAGCAGGCTCACCGATGGCCCCGTAGCCTTTCGTTGCGCAGGATTGAACGCGTTGATTGCCGCTACTTTCTTCAATGTCGAGCCGCGTGTGGTGTACCTGAAATGGGCGAATACCTCTGCCACCCTTATCCAGGTACCGAACGATTATGCAAGCCAATACAACGGCAAGGATTTGCGGGGTAGCTACGGCTTTTGGCAAACCGGTGACGAGGCCCTGTTACAGATCCCGGGCTCGGGGCAAATGCGTTGTACGCTCGAGCCAGTTGGCTGATGGCGCATCGGGACATCCTTTCCCGGTGGCCTGATGCAGCTTGTCAGCTGCCGGTGCGGATCTTGTTCCAGACCCGGGTACGCACCCGGTCGATGTTCAGTGGCATGGCTTCCAGCGCAAACAGCTTGCCCATCATTTCAGGACTTGGGTAAACCTTGGTGTCGTTCTTGATCGCAGGGTCGATCAGGCTGTCGGCCTGCTCGTTGCCATTGGCGTAATGCACGTAGTTGCTGACGCTGGCCATGACGTCCGGGCGCAGCAGGTAGTCCATAAAGGCGTAGCCGGCCTTGTCGTCCGGAGCGTCGGCCGGCATCGCGACCATATCGAACCAGATCGCTGCGCCTTCCTTGGGAATCGAGTAGCCGATGTCGATGCCATTGTTGGCTTCCCTGGCGCGGTTTTCCGCTTGCAGGATGTCGCCGGAGAAACCGACCGCGACGCAGATGTCGCCATTGGCCAGATCACTGGTGTACTTGGACGAGTGGAAATAGCTGACATACGGCCGCACCTTCATCAGCAGGGCTTCGGCCTTTTTGTAGTCTTCCGGGTTCTTGCTGTGATGCGGCAAACCGAGGTAGTTCAACGCGGCCGGCAGCAGTTCGGGGCCGTTGTCGAGGATGGCCACGCCGCACTTCTGCAACTTCTGCATGTTCTCGGGCTTGAAGATCAGGTCCCAGGAATCCACCGGGGCGTTGTCGCCCAGCACCGCCTTGACCTTGGCAATGTTGTAGCCGATGCCGGTGCTGCCCCACAGGTAAGGGAAGCCGTGCTCGTTGCCCGGGTCGTTGGTCTGCAATGCCTTGAGCAATACCGGGTTGAGGTTTTTCCAGTTCGGCAACTGACTCTTGTCGAGCTTCTTCAGTGCGCCGCCTTCAATCTGCCGGGCCATGAAGTGGTTGGACGGAAACACCACGTCGTAACCGGATTTTCCGGTCATCAGCTTGCCATCGAGGGTTTCGTTGCTGTCGTAGACGTCGTAGGTGAAGCCGATGCCGGTTTCTTTCTGGAAGTTTTTCGTGGTGTCTGGCGCGATGTAATCCGACCAGTTATAGATTTTGACGGTTTCGGCGGCCTGGCTGATGGATGCAACCAGCATCAGCGGAGCCAGAGTCAGGGTCTTTCGGATCATGAGTCGATTCCTGTAGAGGTTGTTGTTATTGGCAGGCAATCAAAAGATCAGCTTTCAAATTTCAAAAGCATTCAAAAAATCAAAACGTAGGTCTTGCGCACGGTTTCCTGGATGTCCCAGATACCGAGGCTATTGGCTGGCAGCATCAGCGCGTCGCCGGCCTCGATGTGCAGCGGTTCGCCGCCGTCGGGCGTGAAGGTGCAGCGGCCCTGAATGAAGTGACAGAATTCCTGGGCGACGATCTGCCGCCGCCAGCGCCCGGGGGTACATTCCCAGACACCGGTCTCGACGCCGTCGTCGCGTTCGACGCTGGTGGTCGAAGCCACGGCCACGGGAGTTCCCAGGGGCACGGCGACCGGATTGGATTCGTCCAGTTTCAGGGTTGCGGTGTTCTTGAATTGCGTGATGCTCATGGCGATACCTGTCGATGTAGAGACGCTGTTTAGTGCATGAAACCTTCCATGAAACCGGCCACCCCGCTGGCCAGCCTGCGCCGCCAGGGCGCTGTGGCCGGGTTGGCCAGGGTCTGGTCCTCGTGGACAAAGCTGCGGATGATCGCGTTGTAGCCGAGCCAGCGGATCGGCTCCGGCTCCCAGGCCCGCAGTGCGTCGAGGCCGCGCTGGGGGATGACCCACGGTTGGCGTACCAGATCGGTGTCGCGCCCCAGGATCAGGTCGGCCAGCGTGCGGCCTCCCAGGTTGCTGGCGCCAACGCCCTCCCCGCCATAACCGCCCGACAGGGCAATGCCGTTGGCCCGGTCGCAAAGCATGTGTGGCTGGAAATGCCGGGACATGCCCAGGTTGCCGCCCCAGGAATGGGTGATCTGCACGTTCTTCAACTGCGGGAACAGTTCGCCGAACAGATAACGCCGCAGGTGTATTTCGTCAGCGCTCAGGTCGAAGTCGTGGCGCAGCTTGCCAGCGAACTGGTACCCGCCACGGGCGCCAAAGATCAATCGGTTGTCAGCGGTGCGTTGACCGTAGGTGACCTGGCGACTGGCCTCGCTGAATGCCTGGCCGTGACTCAGGCCGATTTCGTCCCAGATGGCCGCCGACAAGGGCTCGGTCGCGACGATCAGGCTCTGCACCGGCATCTGATAACGCCCCAATGGCGGCAGCGTCACGGAGTAGCCTTCTACCGCCGGCACCACCCAGCGACTGCGCACCGAAGCTTTGGCCGTGCGCAGACTGCCGGACTGCCAATGGGTGACCGGGCTGTTTTCGTAGATTCTGACGCCCAGGCGCTCCACCGCCCGGGCCAGCCCCCGTACCAGCCTGGCCGGGTGAATGGTCGCCACGTGCGGCGCGTAGATACCGCCGTAGGGTTTGGCGACGCGGATCTGTTGCGCCAGTTGTTCCGGGGTAAGCCAGCGATAGTGGCTGTCGTTGAGGCCCTGGCGGTGGAGATCGTCCAGGTAGCGACGCAGGCTGGCCTCCTGCTCCGGATAGCGTGCGGCGCAATACAGCACCCCGCCTTTGCGGTAATCGCAGTCGATTCCCTCACGTTCGAGGACAATCTCCACTTCATCCGGAATGCTGTGCAACAAATCGTAGGAGGCGCGGCGCGCTTCGGCCGACAGTTTGGCCAGCAGGCGGTCTTCTCCCAGCAAATTGCCCATCAGCCAGCCACCATTGCGCCCCGACGCGCCGAAACCGGCGGTTTGCGCTTCGACGATGGCGATGTTCAGGTCAGGTTTGTGCTGCTTGAGGTAGTACGCGGTCCAGAGGCCGGTGTAGCCCGCACCGATGATCGCCACGTCCACATCCAGGTCCCGGTCCAGTGCCGGACGCGCCAATAGGGGCTCGTCGAGCTGGTCCATCCACAAACTGATAGTGCGCCACGCCGGCATGCAAGACTCCGCCACTCAAACTTCGATGACGTCGATCCTAGTGCGTGGGCTCAGGCGCTGTCTTGCGCGCGTGCACGCAAAGAAATTTGTTTGACGTAGGCCTTGGGGGACTGGCCGGTGTGCTGGCGGAAACAGCTGTAGAACGCCGACAGAGAATTGAATCCGGCAGCGAAGGCCAGTTCGTCGATGCGCACTGGCGGCATGGCGGCATCCAGCGCCGCAAGCAAATGTTGCAGGCGCGCCTGGTTGACGTAGCGGTAGAAGCTCTGGCCCAGCACCTGATTCAACAGGTAGGAAATCTGGTTGCGGCTGTAGCCACACTCCTTCGCCACTCGTTGCAGATCGAGCTCCGGGTCGAGATAAGGCTGTTGGCGCTGGAAATACTGCTGTAGGTCATCGGCCATGAAGCTCAGTTGGCGAGGCGACAGACCGAGCCGGCTGACCGCAGGGCGCTGATTGCCGGACGTTTTGCTGCCGGGTTGTTCATGCACCAATGAAGCATATTCATTGACCCGCCAGATCAGCCCGTCCTTGACGGTGATCGCTTCGCTGGCGCGGAACGATACCAACCCTTCACCACCGCGCAAGGTGATGCGGTACTGAATGAACGCAGTGTTGCCGTCCAGTCGAATGCGGTCGGAGTGCTCCAGCGCTTCATCCGGATCCCGGGGCATGCTGCTGCGCACATATTCGCGCAATTCGGCCAGGCCCATGACCCGGTTCTGGAAAAAGTCGTTGTACTGGACTTCAGGGTGATAAAGCGCCATGACGCCATCCAGATCCCGGTGCTTCCAGCGCAAGTGATAGCGCATGACCGTCTCGCCCGTGGCCTGGGTTTGCAGCGGGCCATCATCATCGGCGTGCATTGAACATCTCGACGGGAAAAGACCGAGCTTGCCCAACTTCCGTTTTGTCTTCAACGACCAAACCGATTATGGCTTGTGCCCGCAAATGGCCGATAAGCGTGACCTGAATCAAAAAAAGCGCCGGCAATCGCCAAACGACCTGAAAACTCCACATTGTTTTCACATCCGGATGCTACTTTTAAAAACTGTCACTGGTTGAACCAATGAAGGTTCTTCCCTCCTACCATGAGCTAACGGACGCGCTCGATAATGAAGGCGGGCAACACATGAATAAAGGGTTCAGTAAGGTTACGTTTCCAAACGCCTGCCAGCTGATGCGCTGGCATTTTCATCCCATGGGTTTCGAGGCGAGCATGGACGCGCCGGGCAGTATGATTGCCCGTCTTTTTGATCGTGCCACTGGCGAGACCATGATCGCCATTGCCGGTATTCCGTGCGCCACCGTCATGAATGCCGCGGATGTAGAACGAATAATCGAAGCGGTAGAGGACGAGCTTGAAGCCTTCATCCCACCGGAGGCCTTCAAGAGTTACGCCTGAAGGCTCAACTGTTAAAAGGCCCACTTTATGTGGGCTTTTTGTTGAACGCTTCCCTGTACCTGTAGGAGCGAGCTTGCTCGCGATGGTCGTTAACGATAACGCGTATTTACTGGCTAACCACGGCGCTCTTGAATCCATCGCGAGCAAGCTCGCTCCTACACCTACAGAAGTCAGGCGGTGATTTGGCTTTTACGATGGTCGACAAAAAACGCTTTGCCCTTGCCGATCCGGTCGGAGGCCTTGGGCATGTTCGCGGCCTGGGTGTCTTGTGCGTCGACGTACCAGTAGCAATGGCTGACAGCGCGGGTAATACCCACGTAGGCCAACCGCAGGATCTCGTCCTTCTGGGCATTGTCATAGGGCTCGCTGTCGCCAGCCTTGCCCAGGCCCGCCATCCGGTAAACCTGATTCTTGTAAGGTGAACTGGTCAGGTGCTGGCAGTCGCCCAGCAAAAACACCGCATCGGCCTGGAGGCCCTTGGCGCTGTGATACGTCAACTGCTTGAGCCTGCGAGCCTCATACGGCAAGCTGGAATCAACATTAAGTACTGATTGAATATGCTCTTCTATCAATGACTTATCGCTGCTTTTTCGATAAAGCATCAAGATCGAATCGCCCTTTCGGTAATGCTCCATCAGGCGTTGGGCCATGCCCTGGTCATCACGATCAAGGACGTTCACCGGCAGCAATGCCTTGGGTTCACCACTGGCCTTGGCTTTCTTCCCGGCAATCGCCGGTGCTGCGCGCACGATGTGCTCGGCGGCATCGATGATGTGCTGGTGGCTGCGGTAGTTGTCGCTGAGCATGACCTTGGTGGTGCTCGGCGACGGGAACTCCTTGTTGAACTCCATGAAGTAGGTCGGCGAACTGCCGCGCCAACCATAGATGGACTGCCAGTCATCTCCCACACAGAGCAACGAGGAACGCTGGGCTGCGCGCCCGACGTGCATGGCCGGTCCGCGACTGCGGATCTCTGCCAGGCTGGCCCTGATCCAGGAGACGATCTGCGGCGAGACATCCTGGAATTCGTCGATCATCAGGTGTGACAGCGGCCGCAGCAGCTCATCGCCGAGCAGTTTGAGATTCTCCGGCGAATGTTCGCTGAACAGGGCGAACATTCGGTTGTAGGTCATGATCGGCGGCTTCTGATCCAGCAAATGATCTTCCAGCGCCCGCCAGTACAGACTCAAGGCTTCAAAGAAGAACCGGTCGGGATCGTCCTTGGCGAAACTCATCCGGGCCACGGCGCCCGGCACGTCCAGCCCGAGGTTTTCGATGAACCCGGCGGCGGCGACAAAACAATCGAGCAGTGGCGCTGAAGCGAGCTCGCCCTTGACCTTGTAGTCGAAACCCGGCCCGGCGCTGGCATCACCGGCGAGCGAGGCCAGAACACGTCTTGAAGATTCGTAACTATCCAACCATATCAATGGCTTACGACAGAACGCTTGAAACAGGGTGCGCTTTACTGCCCACTCTGCGCGCACCGTCAGCTTGGCATTTGGTCGCGTGACCTGCGGGTTCTCCCGAGGATCGAACCCCAGCACCACCCAGGCATCCAGCGACGGGATGTAGCCGTGACAATGGAATGTCGAACCGTTGATATCGAACGACTGGCGATTCGGTTCGATGCCCTTGATGGGCCAGGCACCGGCGCGAAACCACAGGTCCTCGATGGCGTCGCACAGCTCCTCGTCGCGTTTGGCCGCCAGTTCGGTAACGCCCATGCGTTTTTGCACATCCGGGTGATCGCGCTCCAGCTCCTTGAGTTGCAGCGCATGCCGGGACAATGGCTTGATCAACTCGCGAAAACGCTCATCGTCACGGTGCAGACGGTGATAGCAGGCGTTGAGCTGTTGGCGTTGGGCGTCGTTGATGCGCAGATCGAACGGATTGCTGTCGACCTCCTCATCACCCTGTGCAGCCCGCAGGCTGAGGTTCTCGAAAGCCTGTAAACGCTCGAAACCCGGAAGGCTGCGCACCATCGGCAGGATCCGCGAGTGAAAGGTGCGCACCAGGTCCCGCGCCTCCTTGAAACTGATCGCACGTCCCCAGAGCGCAAACAGTTCGATCAGCTTGTTGATGAAGTCCTTGCGCGACTCGCGGGTGAAAGTCACCACCGTCATCGAACTCAGCTCGAAGCCCAGGTAATGGGTCAGCAGCAGGATTCGCAGCACCAGCGTGGTCGATTTGCCTGCACCGGCACCCGCGATCACCGAGGTGGACGGGGTGTCGCTGAAGATCATTTTCCACTGTGCGGCACTGGGTTGGGCATGGGCCGGTAACAATCGGGCGACATCGGCCTTCATGCGCTTCTTCAGCTCGGCGCTCAATGGCAGGCGCCAGTCGTCGAACAACAGGTCATCGACATTCGGCGGTCGGTGTTCAGTGCAGCGCGAGTCGCGGATCAGCAGGACCTGCCGGCCCTCTTCCAGCCCCTCGAGCTTGCCTTCCCTGTAGCCGTAATCGACCCCGGCGCTGTGACCACTGCGAAAACCGTCAGCCTGGCCATGCAACCACGACGCCCGATGCTGTGCGTGCAGGCGGGTCAGGCTGTAGCCGAAGAATCGGGCAAGCAATCGCTTGATCAGCGGCATCTCGGCCAAGGGGCGAAGTTCGGGAGGGAGATCGGGGGTGTGTTGCGGCACGCGGACTGACTCCAGGGTGTGAGGCTGTTGAGCGCTATGGTGTCTGCATTTGCCGTTGAGTTCTAGTGAATTGCTTATGACTCATTGGCTTATGCGATGAAGTGAAGGTTGGATGAGAAACTTTCGAAGTTATTTCATATCAATCCATTCGATAGGAATGCTGCATTTTTTACGCTTTTTATCGATTGTTGCCTGTTGGATGATGGCCGTCATCACTCACCGGTCTCGCTTCGTGGCTCAGGTGTTTCGCCCCATGACGAACCTTTTCTGGAGACGATCATGCTTGAACTCAGACCTTTCAACTCGCTCGGCGGTGCTCACCACGGCTGGTTGGATGCCCACCACCATTTTTCGTTCGCCGAATACTACGATCCCAAGCGCATGAACTGGGGCAACCTGCGGGTCTGGAATGACGACGTGATCGAGCCCGGCACCGGTTTCCCGCAACACCCGCACCGCGACATGGAAATCATCACCTATGTCCGCGAAGGCGCCATTACCCACCAGGACAACCTTGGCAACAAGGGTCGCACCGAAGCGGGTGACGTCCAGGTCATGAGCGCCGGTACCGGGATCGCCCACAGCGAGTACAACCTGGAAGCGACGCCGACCAGGATTTTCCAGATCTGGATCATCCCGAACGAGTCCGGCCTGGCGCCGTCCTGGGGCGCCAAGCCGTTCCCGAAAGGTAACCGCGAAGGTTTTGTCACCCTGGCCAGCGGTAAGGAAGGCGACGATCAGAGCCTGCGCATTCGGGCCGATGCCCGGCTGGTAGCCGCGAACCTCAAGGCCGGCGAGTCCGCCGAGTATCACCTGGACAACGGTCGTCGCGCCTACCTGGTACCGGCCACGGGGGTCATTGAGGTCAATGGCTTGCGCGCACAAGCTCGAGACGGCGTAGCCGTTGCCGATGAGCAGGTGCTGCGGGTGACGGCCATCGAGGACAGCGAGATTGTTCTGGTGGATCTGGCTTGATTCGCTGAGCGCAATCGCAAATAAAAAGGGGCGACCGCATTGGTCACCCCCTTTAAGTGGCTGCAGCCAACCCCTGTGGGAGCGAGCTTGCTCGCGATGACGGCCTGGCATCCAACATTGATTTTGACTGACAGTCCGCTATCGCGAGCAAGCTCGCTCCCACAGGGTTATATGCAACTCCAGTGGGAATTACGCCGTTTATTTTGCGGAAATGGCACCATCCACCAGCGTTTGCGCCTCGGCCACCAGTTGCTTGAGGTGGTCGTCGCTGACAAAGCTTTCGGCGTAGATCTTGTAGATGTCTTCCGTGCCCGACGGACGCGCCGCAAACCAGCCGTTCTCGGTCATGACCTTGAGACCGCCAATGGCCTGGTCATTGCCCGGTGCGTGGCTGAGGATGCTCTGGATCGGCTCGCCGGCCAGTTGAGTCGAGGTGACCTGTTGCGGCGACAGCTTGCTCAGCAACGCTTTCTGCTCCGGATTGGCCTTGGCGTCGACCCGTACCGAGAACGGCTCACCCAGTTCATCGGTCAAGGCGCGATACGCCTGACTCGGGTCGCGACCAGTCCGGGCCGTCATCTCGGCGGCCAGCAGGGCCGGAATCAAACCGTCCTTGTCGGTGCTCCAGACACCGCCGTCCTTGCGCAGGAACGAGGCACCGGCGCTTTCTTCGCCGCCGAAACCCAGGGAGCCATCGAACAGGCCGTCGGCAAACCATTTGAAACCCACCGGCACTTCGTACAGGCGACGACCCAGGCGCTTGGCCACGCGATCGATCAAGCCGCTGCTGACCACGGTTTTACCGACGGCGGCATCGGCGCGCCATTGCGGACGATTCTGGAACAGGTAGTCGATGGCAACGGCGAGGTAGTTGTTCGGTGCCAGCAAGCCACCGGACGGCGTTACGATGCCATGGCGGTCGTGGTCCGGATCGCAGGCAAACGCCACGTCGAAGCGCTCTTTCAGGCCGATCAGGCCTTGCATGGCGTGGCTGGACGATGGGTCCATGCGGATCTGGCCGTCCCAGTCGACGGTCATGAAGCGGAAGGTCGGGTCGACCTCTTTGTTCACCACATCCAGGTCCAGGCGGTAATGCTCGGCAATCGCCGACCAGTAGCGCACCCCTGCTCCACCCAGTGGATCGACACCCAGGCGCAGCTTGGCATCGCGGATCGCGTCGAAGTCGATCACGTTGATCAGGTCGGCGACATAGGTGTTGAGGTAATCGTGACGATGGGTAGTGCTGGCCTTCAGTGCCTGCTCGTAGCTGATGCGTTTGACGCCAGCGAGCTTGTTGGCCAGCAGTTCGTTGGCCTTGGCTTCGATCCACTTGGTGATGTGGGTATCGGCCGGGCCACCATTGGTCGGGTTGTACTTGTAGCCACCGCTTTGCGGCGGGTTGTGGGACGGCGTGATGACAATGCCGTCCGCCAGGCCAGTGGTGCGTCCACGGTTGTAGCAGAGAATCGCATGGGAAATGGCCGGTGTCGGCGTGTATTCGTCACCTTCGGCGATCATCACGGTCACGCCGTTGGCTGCAAGTACCTCGAGGGCACTGGCGCCGGCCGGCGTGGACAGCGCATGGGTGTCGATACCGACAAACAGCGGGCCATCGATGCCTTGAGCTTCGCGGTACAGGCAGATCGCCTGGCTGATCGCCAGCACGTGCCATTCATTGAAACTCAAGTCGAACGAGCTGCCACGGTGCCCCGACGTGCCGAAGGCAACGCGCTGGGTGGAAATCGCGGCATCAGGCTGGCCGGTGTAATAGGCCGTTACCAGTCGCGGGATGTCGACCAACAATTGTGCCGGTGCCGGTTTACCCGCAAAAGGACTGAGTGTCATGCAAAACCTCTGGAATAGAGTGGTTCAGGAATTGGGTCGCAGTTTACTGGCAGTTTGACCGCAAGGCGATGGGATCGATCCGCACAGTGGAGGTTGTTATTTTTTGTCTCACTCACTCGATGGATTCCAGGCGCAGCGCATCCCCCAGCAATCCCAGCGCGGCCGCCAGATTGTGATCGCCACCGAAGGTATGGCTCAGGCGCAGATGCTGCCCGTGCAGGCCGTGGAGGCTGAACAGCTCGCCCGGCGCGATGACCACCTGATGCGCCAGCAGGCGCTGGAACACACGACGGACATTGACCCGACGCAACGAGCGCATCCAGATCGTTGCACCACCGTGCGGCTCGACGAAATGCAAGGCATCACCCAATCGCTCCTGCAACAACAGGGTCATTTGATTCTTGCGGTCATTGAGCAGCCGCCGCAGCACCAGCAGGTGTTGGTCAATGCGACCGCTGCTATACAAACGGGCAATGGCTTTCTGGCGTATCGGCGAGAGTCGGAAGGACCGCAGCAGAAAGTGCCTTTGCAACTCGGCGCTCAAATGCCTTGAAAGCAGAAAACCGTAGGGCGCTTCAGGTCCGATGACTTTCTCGAACGTGGAAAACACCATCAACCGTTCAGGGTCCAGCAAGTCTCGAAAGCGCAGGGTGCCCAGGTCGAATCCGAGTTCGCCATAACAGTCGTTTTCCAGCACCCAACTGTCATGCGCGGCCAGCAGCCGGGCAATGGCCTGTCTGTTGTGGTCAGGCGCCAGGCTGCCACGGGGCATGTTCAGGGCCGATGACAGCATCACCAGCCTTACCGGTTCGGTATCGAGCAGCATTTCAAGACGTTCCGGATCCAGACAGGCATCGGCTTGCACGGGCAACTCGATCACCCGCACGCAGGCGGCTTGAAACAAACGCAGGATCGTCCAGTCGCACGGCGATTCGACCACCACCGTAGCGTCTTTCAATCCCAGCACGGCGATCAGGATTTCCAGTACACCGCGCAGGTCGGCGCCGATGTAGACATCATCGGCGTGCCAGTAACGCATGGGAGACGTGGTGTAGCGTGCTGCCAGGGCGGCGCGCAATTCGAGTTCGCCGCAGGGTTGCGAAGGCGACTGCGGCTGGCGGGGATACTGGCGCAGCAACTCCCGCTCCAGCAGCAACAAAGGACTGTCCAGTGGCTGCAATAACGCCGGTTCATCGGCGCTCAGGACCAGCATCCCCGGGCGCCTGGCATTGACGTAGACCGCTTCCAGCAAGTCGCTGCCGCTGTCCTGCAGGTTGATTGCGGACACTGGCAATGCGTAGTAACCGGACTTGGCCACCGAATACACCCGCCCTTCTTTCTCCAGCAGCGAATAGGCGTACTGAATGGTCGAGATCGACACATTCAGACGCTCAGCCAGGTGCCGCAGCGACGGCAGGCGGATGCGCGAATCCCCTTCAGACTCGTTGATCAGGCTGACCAGGTATCGATAAACCGCTTGATAGGCGAAATCCGTTTCTCGTGGACCTTTCATCGGTGAAGGCCATTTGCATTGACTGAAAATCCGCCCACGTTCAGTGACCCGCTGACCATTCATCCACCAACGTGCTGTCAGCATCAGGATCGTCCAGCGCATTTTGCGACACGGCCCTTGGGATGATTGCTTCAGCCGCCCCGCCAGCGTCTGCGGGCGTCCACTCCATGCGGTAAAGCCGGCCAATCAGGCTGACGGGCAATCCGCTGACATCAATCATCCATTGCATGATCTGTTCGGCGACCGGGTGCCCCTGCATGGCCTTGTGCAACTCGGGCATGGCCACCAGCATGCCCGGATGGCACTGACGCAGAAAACGCTCGAGCCCCGCACCTTTTTCGGTAAAGGGCGCAAACAGCAGGCACACCAGTTGTGCTTCGCTCAGGCCCAGATTCTTTTGTGCCTCGGCCGCCGCTCGGGCGCGCAGTTCGACCAGTGTCGCCGGATTGCCGAAGACCTCGATGGCCTGCTCGCACAATCGCTCGGGCAAGTGCTTGCGGCGCATCATCACCAAGGCCCGTTGCAGGTATTGCGCAACACCGGATTCGTAATTGCGATTCTGCACGAAGCACGCATGCAACCCTCGGACGTGCGCCGTGATCGACGGGCTGACGAATTCGTTGTCGCTGATCTGCGCGGACAGTTCGTCAGGCTGGAAGCCGAGAAATTCCGTCAACAATGGCCAACGCTCTTCCAGGTTGCTGACCAGCAGGTCGTGAATGTCGATGCAGGCCGTACGACGGCAGGTTTCGAAGCGCTCTTGCGGACGCCACCGGGCCTGGCCGTAATCGGCGTAGAACCCGTGATAACAGTCGCTGCCCAGTTCATCGAGCAATGCAAACAACCCCGCATAACCCGGCTCGCCCGCAGGCGAAGGCTCGAGCCCTGCCTTGGTGGCGGCGCGCCTCAAGCCGTCGATGAACTGCGTTTGCTGACGCGGTGTGTCACTGATGAGCAAGGCGTCGACACCGCCGTCCCAGCGAGCGATTTGTCCGTAGAACTCTCCCGTGGCCAGATAACCGTCATCCCAAAGGTCGAACCCGCCGCGCCACTCCCGGCGATGGCCGATCAGCAGCAGGTTCAGGCGGCTGGACTCGCGGCCGGCGTCGGAGATCGGCGCCAGGTGGTTGAACGGCAAGACTTCCCGATCATCGACCATCAGTACCTCGACCCGGGGATCGTCATAGACAAACAATGCGCTGTTGGTCCGGTGCATGTTTTCCACGGCCGCGCCGCTTGTGCCGTTCAACCGTAACGAGGCGATGCGCAACTGGAATGTCGCCGGTGTCCGCGTGGCGATGGTCAACTGTGCAGCACGCAACAAAGCCAGGGTGTAGCAGTTGTCACGAGCCCCGGACTGGATCGCCAACACCTTGTAATCGCCAATGTGCTCCATGCCCCCGGCCGCTACTGCCAGGCGCTGAATCAACAATTGCAATGCAGTGCGTTCGGCACGGGAGAAAAAACCCAGCAATCGCTGCAGCACTTGTTGATAGACATAGTTCATCGCTTGGTCATGGATGCTGGTCATCTTTATTTACCTGATACTCGTAAGTTCAATATCGTACAGACAGCAAATCCCGTTGGACTGTCGGCGCGAATGGAGTCATGGACTTTATTGCCAAATGCTAACACTTGAATTTTCTTGAAATCATTTGAAACGATCGCAGCACCCCCTCGACTTAACGACGAAGGTGGGGCTGGAACGCCCTACTGGCAAGGGTTTGCTGATTTGAAATCGGAGTCCTAGGAAATATCCGACAAAGTCCCACAGACACTTAATACAAGAAACAAGGAAGGAAGTTGCAGCTGTCTTTTTGGCAACTAGCCAACGGCCAACTAATTTGGAGATTTGCACCGATGGCGCACATTGAAAAGTTTCAGCCTGACACCCGGCCATGACTCATTCCTTGAGATGAAAGTAATCATTCAATTATCAGGGCTTAGTGGCTGATTAGAAGCTACAGATTACGGGCAAAAACCAGTTCAGTTGCTGGACCGGCCTGCGGATCGACGGCTTTCGGGGGGGCTCAAACGAAAGAGTCCGTGTGGGCACGGACTCTTGGGAGGACTGTAAGTGCTACGCCGGCTCGACCTGCAGCGCGACCCGTTCGCGACACGGGCATTCGTCCATGTAGCGGTGTGCTTCGACAAACTCGGCAAACGGGAAGACCCGAGTCTTGAGCGGCAGCAGAACGCGGTCGGCGGTCAGCTGGTTGATGTCGCGCAAGGCACGTTGCAGTGCGGCCTGGTCCTGGGTGATGCCCAGTTCCGGCTTGCCCGTGAAGTTGCCGATGCAGTGCACGAAGAACTGAATGTTCTTCTGGAACGCTGCGCAGGCCGGGAAAGGTGTCTGGTTGCCACCCTGCAGGCCGTACAGCACCAGGCTGCCACGAGGCGCCAGCACATCGCCCAGCAACGACATCTGCGGACCGCCCAAACCATCGAACACCACATCTACGCCACGGTTATCGGTGATTTTGTTGATCCGCATCAGCAGATCTTCTTCCTCGGTGACGATCACTTTCTCGGCACCCAGCGACAGCAGGTATTCACGTTCCTCCTCGGTCTTGGTCGCGGCGATCACTCGAACACCCAAGGCCTTGCCCAGTTGTACGAACGAAGGTCCGGCGCAATGACTCGCGTCAGTCACCAGAACAAATTGCCCGGGCTTGACCCGTGCCAGATCGGCATAAGCGAAATAGGCGATCAACAACGGCGTGTAGTGCACGCTCGCTTCAATCGGGCTAAGCACATCCGGATAACGGGTGACTGCCGAGCGCGGCAGAACGATCTGCTCGCCGTAGACCGGATAGTCGTTCGGGCTTTGGGCCGGAAAGCTGGCGACCTTGTCACCGACCTCCAGGTCATCGACGCCATCACCGACAGCGGTGACGATACCGGCCATCTCCTGGCCAAGGCCTGAAGGCAGTCGGGCATGGGACGGGGCCAGGTTCTGACGCCAGAGAGTGTCATACCAACTGATGCCAATCGCCTCGACGCGCACCTGCACTTCGCCCGGGGCAGGCAGAGCCGTCGCATGCTCTTCGCATTTGAGCACCTCGGCTGGACCAAACTTGTGAAAACGTATCGTGCGGGACATCGCAAACCTCGCCAAATAAACCTCTAATGCCATGAACTCTAGCCGGGCTTTCAACCCAACACTATCTGTGGCTATTAATAGTCGACATGCCTGTCATTGATTCCGCAGCGGCGGCAACATCGTCAAATGTCGTAAGAAACCGAAGCAGCCTATGTAGGAAAAACTGAATTACCCGGTGCAGAGTACCAGTCTTTCCCCGTAATATTCCTGCTGGCCATTGTTCTCATATGGCCGCCCACGTCAAGCTTGCTGACTCTGCCAGGACTCCAGATGAATCGTAATGACCTGCGTCGTGTCGACCTGAACCTGTTGATCGTTTTCGAAACATTGATGCACGAACGCAGCGTGACCCGTGCTGCGGAAAAACTGTTCCTCGGCCAGCCAGCCATCAGTGCGGCGCTCTCGCGCCTGCGCGGCCTGTTCGATGATCCCTTGTTTGTGCGTACCGGCCGCAGCATGGAGCCGTCCGCCAGGGCGGTCGAGATCTTCGCCCTGCTCTCGCCGGCACTGGATTCGATTTCCACCGCCGTCAGCCGTGCGGCCGAGTTCGATCCTGCCACAAGTACCGCCGTGTTCCGCATCGGCCTTTCGGACGACGTCGAGTTCGCCTTGCTGCCGACGCTGCTCAAGCGCCTGCGTGCCGAATCGCCGGGGATTGTGCTGGTGGTACGTCGGGTCAACTACATCCTGATGCCGGGGTTGCTGGCATCCGGTGAGATATCCATCGGTGTCAGTTACACCACCGACCTGCCGGCCAACGCCAAACGCAAGGTACTGCGCCGCAGCCAACCGAAGCTGTTGCGCGCCGACACCGTGCCGGGGCCGTTGAGCCTGGATGATTACTGCGCTCGCCCCCATGCACTGGTGTCGTTCGCTGGCGACCTCAGCGGCTTCATCGATGAAGAGCTGGAAAAGCTCGGGCGCAAACGGCATGTGGTGCTCGCCGTTCCCCAGTTCAACGGGTTGAGTACCCTGCTCGCCGGAACCGACATCGTGGCGACGGTGCCGGACTACACAGCCGATGCACTGACTGCCGCTGGCGGAGTGCGGGCCGAAGATCCGCCGTTGCCGGTGCGCAGTTTCGAGTTGCACATGGCGTGGCGCGGATCCCAGGATAATGATCCGGGGGAGCGTTGGTTGCGGTCGCGGATTCAGATGTTCTTCGGGGATCCGGACAGTCTGGCCTGATCCTGATTTTGCAGGGCTTCTGGCCCTATCGCGAGCAGGCTCGCTCCCACAGGGATTTGGGAACAGCGAAGATCCAATGTGGGAGCGAGCTTGCTCGCGATGGCCGCAACACGGTTCCAAATCTGACCATTGCATCCAATGCAACACACAATTGTCATCAATCCAGTTGATGACGACCGAACACAAGGTGCAGGCTAGAGGGCTGGCTTGGGTCTTATATCATTCCGGATGATAGTTACCTTCGCCCCATTCGATTCGTGAGATACAAACCCGCCGCGCATCATTCGCCAATCTCAACACATTGGCGGATGCATCCATGGAACAGTCACTCAAACATTTGCGCTTCCCGTTGGCTTTGTTGGCCGTAGTGGTGATCAGCGCTTGCGGCAAGGCCCCGGAAACCGCCGCCAGCATGCCAGCGGCCAAGGTCAGCGTGGCCAAGGTGCTGGAACAGCCGGTCAACGAATGGGACGAATTCACCGGCCGTCTCGAAGCGCCGGAAACCGTCGAGATTCGTCCACGGGTCTCCGGCCAGATCGATGAAGTGGCGTTCACGGAAGGCGCCCTGGTCAAGAAAGGCGACCTGCTGTTCCAGATCGACCCGCGTCCGTTCCAGGCTGAGGTCCGCCGCCTCGAAGCACTGGTTGCACAATCGCGCGCCAATGCCACCCGCAGCGAAAACGAAGCCCAACGCGGTGAGCGCCTGCGCACCAGCAACGCGATTTCCGCCGAACTGGCCGACTCGCGGACCAGCGCCGCCCAGGAAGCCCGCGCCGCGGTCGGCGCCCTGCAAGCGCAGCTGGATCTGGCCAGGCTGAACCTGAGCTTTACTCGTGTGACTGCTCCAATCAGCGGCCGCGTCAGCCGTGCGGAAATCACCGCCGGTAACCTGGTGACTGCCGACACCACCCCGCTGACCAGCGTGGTCTCCACTGACAAGGTGTACGCCTACTTCGACGCGGACGAGCGTGTGTTCCTCAAGTACACCGAGCTCGCTCGCCAGGGCAAGCGCGGCGCCACCACCCCGGTCTACATGGGCCTGTCCAACGAGGACGGCAACCCGCACCAGGGCGTGATGAACTTCGTCGACAACCAGGTCAACCCGAAGACCGGCACCATTCGTGGGCGCGCCGTGTTCGACAACAGCGATGGCAGCTACACCCCGGGCCTGTATGCACGCCTGAAACTGGTGGGCAGCGGCACTTACAGCGCCATGCTGATCAATGACGAAGCGGTCGGCACCGACCTGGGCAAGAAGTTCGTGCTGGTGATGGATGCCGACAACAAGACCGCCTACCGCGCGGTGGAGCTGGGTCCGAAGATCGAAGGTCTGCGCATTGTGCGCAATGGCCTGAACAAGGACGACACCATCATCGTCAAGGGCCTGCAACGGGTGCGCCCTGGCTCACCGGTCACCCCTGAAGTGATTCCGATGGCCAGCGAACAAACCCTCGCGGCACTCGCACAACAACGCCAAGCGCTGGAAGCCAGCAACCTGCCCCAAGTCGCGCCTGCCAGGGTTGCGCCGGGCACGGCTGTGAAACTGGCCGCCACGACCCCACGCGGTTAAGGGATTTTTACGATGAATTTTTCCCAATTCTTCATTTCACGGCCGATCTTTGCAGCGGTGCTTTCGCTGCTGATCCTGATCGCCGGCGCCATCTCGCTGTTCCAGCTGCCGATCAGCGAATACCCGGAAGTGGTACCGCCGACCGTTGTGGTTCGTGCCAACTTCCCGGGTGCCAACCCAAAAGTCATCGGTGAAACCGTGGCCGCTCCACTGGAGCAAGCCATCACCGGTGTCGAGAACATGCTGTACATGTCCTCGCAGTCCACCGCTGACGGCAAGATCACCCTGACCATCACCTTTGCGCTGGGCACTGACCTGGACAACGCACAGGTGCAGGTGCAGAACCGTGTGACGCGGACCGAGCCAAAACTTCCCGAGGAAGTGACACGCATCGGTATCACCGTGGACAAAGCTTCGCCCGACCTGACCATGGTTGTGCACTTGACCTCGCCGGACAAACGCTACGACATGCTCTACCTGTCCAACTACGCCTTGCTCAACATCAAGGATGAGCTGGCGCGTCTGGGTGGTGTCGGCGATGTGCAGTTGTTTGGCATGGGCGATTACTCCCTGCGTGTCTGGCTCGACCCGAACAAGACCGCTTCGCGCAACCTGACCGCCACCGATGTGGTCACGGCGATTCGTGAGCAGAACCGTCAAGTGGCGGCCGGTGCCTTGGGTGCGCCTCCTGCACCGAATGCCACGGCCTTCCAGTTGTCGGTCAACACCCAGGGCCGTCTGGTTTCCGAGGAAGAGTTCGAGAACATCATCATTCGCTCTGGCGACAACGGTGAAATCACTCGCCTCAAAGACATCGCTCGCGTCGAACTGGGCTCCAGCCAGTACGCCCTGCGTTCGTTGCTCAACAACCAGCCGGCGGTGGCGATCCCGATCTTCCAGCGTCCGGGTTCCAACGCTATCGAAATCTCCAACGAAGTGCGGTCGAAAATGGCCGAACTGAAGAAGAGCTTCCCCGAAGGCATGGACTTCAGCATCGTCTATGACCCGACGATCTTCGTGCGCGGCTCCATCGAGGCGGTGGTTCACACCCTCTTCGAAGCACTGATCCTCGTAGTACTCGTGGTGATCCTGTTCCTGCAAACCTGGCGCGCCTCGATCATTCCGCTGGTCGCTGTGCCGGTATCGCTGATCGGTACCTTTGCCGTGATGCATCTGTTTGGCTTCTCGCTCAACGCCTTGTCGCTGTTCGGCCTGGTATTGGCGATCGGTATCGTGGTGGACGACGCCATCGTGGTGGTGGAGAACGTCGAGCGGAACATCGAACTCGGATTGACCCCGGTTGAAGCGACCAAAAAAGCCATGGGCGAGGTAACCGGCCCGATCATCGCCACGGCGCTGGTGCTGTGTGCGGTATTCGTTCCGGCGGCGTTCATTTCCGGCCTGACCGGCCAGTTCTACAAACAGTTCGCCCTGACCATCGCGATTTCCACGGTGATCTCGGCCTTCAACTCCCTGACCCTGTCGCCGGCGCTGGCCGCGGTATTGCTCAAGGGCCATGACGCGCCGAAGGACCGTTTCTCCAAGGTGCTGGACAAGATTTTCGGTGGCTGGTTGTTCCGTCCGTTCAACCGTTTCTTTGAAAAGGCCAGCCATGGTTATGTCGGCACCGTTGCCCGCGTGATCCGCTCAAGCGGCATCGCCCTGCTGCTGTACGCCGGCCTGATGGTCCTGACCTTCTTCGGTTTCTCCAGCACCCCGACCGGTTTCGTCCCCGGCCAGGACAAGCAATACCTGGTGGCCTTCGCGCAACTGCCGGATGCCTCGAGCCTGGACCGTACCGAAGACGTGATCAAGCGCATGTCCGAGCTGGCGCTGAAACAGCCCGGCGTGGAAAGCGCCGTGGCCTTCCCGGGCCTGTCGATCAACGGTTTCACCAACAGTCCGAACGCCGGCATCGTGTTCGTGACCCTCAAACCGTTCGACGAACGTAAAGACCCGAGCATGTCCGCCGGTGCGATTGCCGGTGCCTTGAACGGCCAGTACGCGAATATCCAGGAAGCCTACATGGCGATCTTCCCGCCGCCGCCGGTACAAGGCCTGGGCACCATCGGTGGTTTCCGCCTGCAGATCGAAGACCGGGGCAACCTGGGCTACGAAGAGCTGTACAAGGAAACCATGAACATCATCAACAAGAGCCACAACGTGCCGGAACTGGCCGGCCTGTTCACCAGCTACACCGTGAACGTGCCCCAGGTCGATGCCGCCATCGACCGGGAAAAAGCCAAGACCCACGGCGTGGCCGTCAGCGACATCTTCGACACCCTGCAGATCTACCTGGGTTCGCTGTATGCCAACGACTTCAACCGCTTTGGTCGCACCTATCAGGTCAACGTTCAGGCCGAACAACAGTTCCGCCTCGAATCCGACCAGATCGGCCAGCTGAAAGTGCGTAACAACAAAGGCGAGATGATCCCGCTGGCGACCTTCATCAAGGTCAGCGATACCTCGGGCCCGGACCGCGTGATGCACTACAACGGCTTCATCACTGCTGAAATCAACGGTGCGGCAGCCCCCGGCTACAGCTCCGGCCAGGCCGAAAAAGCCATCGAGAAACTGCTCAAGGAAGAACTGCCCAACGGCATGACCTACGAATGGACCGACCTGACCTACCAGCAGATCCTGTCCGGTAACACCGCACTGTTCGTGTTCCCGCTCTGTGTGCTGCTGGCGTTCCTGGTACTGGCGGCTCAATACGAAAGCTGGAGCCTGCCACTGGCGGTGATCCTGATCGTACCGATGACCCTGCTGTCGGCCATCACCGGTGTGATCGCCTCCGGCGGTGACAACAACATCTTTACCCAGATCGGTTTGATCGTATTGGTGGGGCTTGCCTGCAAGAACGCGATCCTGATCGTCGAGTTCGCCAAGGACAAACAGGAGGAAGGCTTGAGCCCGCTGGCTGCGGTCCTGGAAGCGTGCCGTCTGCGTCTGCGGCCGATCCTGATGACCTCCTTCGCGTTCATCATGGGTGTGGTGCCCCTGGTGTTCTCCAGCGGCGCCGGTGCCGAAATGCGCCACGCCATGGGTGTCGCGGTGTTCTCCGGGATGCTTGGGGTGACCTTCTTCGGTCTGTTGCTGACGCCGGTGTTCTACGTACTGATCCGTAACTTTGTCGAGCGCGGCCAGGCACGCAAAGCTGCCAAGGCCACCCTGAAGCTGGAGTCGCACTGATGAGTTTGAAAGCCTTCCTGCCGAGCCTGCTGGTACTGGCCCTGAGTGCCTGTGCCGTGGGCCCGGACTACAAGACGCCAACCACCGAGGCGGCCAACATCACGGCCGCCACCGATGGCGCCGCCGGCCAGAAGAACTTTGACCGTTCGCGTTTCGAAGGCATCTGGTGGCAGCAGTTCGAAGACCCGACCCTCAACCAGTTGGTGACGCAATCCCTGCAAGGCAACCGTGATCTGCGCGTCGCCTTCGCCCGCTGGAAAGCGGCGCGGGCGATCCGCGATGACGTCAGCAACGACGCCATGCCGACCATCACCAGCCGCGTCAGCAGTGACCTGGGCAAAGGCCAGATTCCGGGCCAGACCACCGACCGGGTCAACAGCGAACGCTATGATCTGGGCCTGGACATGGCCTGGGAAATCGACTTGTTCGGTCGCATCCAGCGCAACCTGGAGTCGGCCAACGCCGAGCAACAGGCATTCGAGGCCGATCTTTACCAACTGCAAGTCACCATGATTGCCGAACTGGTGGACTCCTACGGGCAACTGCGCGGCGCGCAGTTGCGGGAGAAAATCGCCCTGGCCAACCTGGAGAACCAGCAGGAGTCGCGCAAGATCACCATCAGCCTGCGTGATGCCGGCGTCGGCGACCAGCTCGATGTGGAGCGCGCCGATGCGCGACTGGCGTCGGTCGAAGCCAGCGTTCCGCAATTGCAGGCCGAACAGGTTCGGCAGAAAAACCGTATCGCCACCCTGCTGGGTGAACGTCCGGACAAGCTGACCGTGGACCTGAGCCCGAAAGACCTGCCGGCGATTGCCAAGGCCTTGCCGATCGGCGATCCGGGTGAACTGCTGCAACGTCGTCCGGACATTCTCAGTGCCGAACGCCAACTGGCTTCGGCCACCGCGCGTATCGGCGTGGCCAAGGCGGATCTGTTCCCGCGGGTCAGCCTCAGCGGCTTCCTCGGCTGGACTGCCGGACGTGGTTCGCAGATTGGTTCTTCGGCGGCCAACGCCTGGGCGCTGGGCCCGAGCATCACCTGGGCCGCGTTTGACCTGGGTAGCGTAAAAGCCCGCATACGTGGCGCCGACGCCGATGCCGAAGGCGCCCTGGCGACTTACGAGCAGCAAGTGTTGCTGGCCCTGGAAGAATCGGAAAACGCTTTCAGCGACTATGGCAAACGCCAACAGCGCCTGATCTCGCTGATTCGCCAGAGCGAGTCCAGCCGCTCGGCTGCCGACCTGGCGCAAATCCGCTACCGCGAAGGCACGTCCGATTTCCTCGTACTGCTTGACGCCCAGCGTGAACGCCTGGCGGCCGAAGACACCCAGGCCCAGGCCGAGGTTGACCTGTATCGCGGCATCGTCGCGATCTACAAGGCCCTCGGTGGTGGCTGGCAGCCGGAGACGGTCGCGAGCAAGTAATACGGTTTTTAAAGCGCTCCTTTGGTTGGCCGCAACCAACCAATTTCCTTGCCCTGCGTCTCATTCGGTCGCGGGGCTTTTTTTGCCCTGAAAAAGGCAGTACACCCCCCCTGTGGGAGCGAGCTTGCTCGCGATGACGCAAGCACCTTCACCAATGATGTTGACTGATCCACCGCTATCGCGAGCAAGCTCGCTCCCACAGGGGGGTTAGTGCTGGTCTTTGGATTTGCGGGTTTCCTGGACGGTCACGGTAGCCGTGGTCCCCGCCCGCAGGTTGTTTTTACCGGCATAGTCGGCATCGATCTCGATCCGCACCGGCACCCGTTGCGCCAGTTTGATCCAGGTGTAGCTGGGGTTGATGCTGGCCAGCAGACGGCCGCCCGGCAGGTTTTCCCGGTCGGCAATGGCGAAGGCAATACTCTGCACTTTGCCGCCGAACGTTTCGCCACTCATCAACTCGATCCTGACCCGGTCACCCTCCCCGATCCGCGGCAACTTGGTTTCTTCGAAGTAACCGCTGACATAGAACGACTCGCTGTCCACCAGCGCCAACAATGGGCCACCAGCCGAGGCGTAATCACCCTCCCGGGTCAGCAGATTGGTGACATAACCGGTCACCGGGGAGACGACATGGGTACGCTGCAAGTCGAGCTCCGACTGGGTCAATGCCGCGATGGCCAGTTGCACGTTGGCCTGGGCCAACACCAGACTGGCCTGATTACGCATCAAGTCGGCCTGGGCCACCGACACGTCGGTGCTGGCTTTCTCCCACTCTTCGCCGGAAATCGCTGAACGATCCTTGAGCGTGCGCCGGCGCTGCTCCTCGCTCTGACGTTGTTTGAGCAATGCTTCGCTGGAGATAATCGCCGCCTGGGCCTGCCCGAGCGAGGCTTTCGCCACCTCCACCGCGCGCCTGGCATGCTCCACCGCCAGGGTGTAACGCGCCGGATCGATCTCCAGCAGCGCCTGGCCCTTGCTCACATGTTGGTTGTCCTGCACGGCCAGGCTGACGATTCGCCCCGAAACGTCGGCGGACAAGGTCACCACATCGGCACGCACCCGGGCATCCCGGGTCCAGGGTGCGCGGGTGTAATGCTCCCAGGCGAACCAGCCCAGGATGAAGGCCAGCAATACCACCGCCACCGTCGTGAGTCGGGAAAGGATGTTCTTCAAGGCTTCAGGCTCCCATGACCAGAATCAACGTGGCGCAGACGCAGGCGTACAACGCGCCTTCGAACAACGCCTCGTGCCAGACAAACTGCAGCACGCCAAGGCGCCGCAATGTCCAGTCCAGCAACAGGAAAATCGGCAAGCCCAGCAGCAGCGCCTGGGCAATCGGGGGTAGATAGGCACCACCCACTTCCAGATCAATGGGCAAGGACAGGGTCTCCTTCAAGGCCTGAGGGTTGAAAGTGGCCGCGATAGCGTTCCACGAACGACACCACGATCAGCAGCGCCACACGCATGCGGAACACCGACCACAGGTGCTCGTGAACATCGGTGTGCAGGGCATCCAGGTCGTCGCCCAAGGTGTGGAGGCTATCAAGCACCTGCACCACTTCGACCCCGGGCCGACCGGCAACCAGCCTGCCCGGTTCCCGGACTGTCGAAAACAGGCGACGTTGCAGATCCGGACTCAGCAGTGCGTTGTTCTGCCCTTGCTGCCGCAGCTGATTCAAGGCGATACCCAATGCCATGCAGGCCAGGCTGACTTGAAACAGCTCGCGCGATTGTGGCTCCCGGGTCGCCGGCAGTAGCCCCAACATCATGGTCAGGCGGTCAACCATACGGCTCTCGAACGCAAACTGCTGTTCATCGCTCGCCGACGTTTTCAGCAAGGCGTACACCTGCTCGCAGTTCTCTTTGTAGAGCCGGCGCATGCGAAAATCCGGCCTGAACGGAAAGATCAGCGCATAGACACTCAAAGCCAGCACGGTCGCACAGGTATAGGCTCCGGCAAACTCGAACCACTGGCTGGCAGTGTTTTGACCAATCCCCACGTTCAACGGGCCAAGCAACAAAAACGTCGTGAGCCCCAGACCAATCCCGGTACCTGTAGTGGGTGGACTGGCCAGCCCCACCGCTACGGCGTAGAGCAAGGGCGCCAGCAGCAAGGCAAGCATCTCGAAATTGCTGATCATCGGCACAAACATGAACTGAAGGAGCGCCGAGACCACCAGTGCCAGCCCGAACCCCCTGGCATAGCTTTGAACAGCCAGTAGCGGTCGGGGAAACGTCGACATCAGCGAGCAAAGGATGCCCACCAGCACCATCCCGGCTCGCGCACCGTCCCAGCCGGTTTCGATCCAGATCAGGCCGGCGATCAACAGCGCGCAAAAGGCCCGGACGGCATTCATCGTCGCCAGGGTGAAGTCCAGATGCAGCGGATTTTCCCGCCCGCGAAACACGCTGCTGGCGGGGCGCCCGCTCTGGATGGCATCGCTCAGCTCCAGAATCTGCTCAAGCTGCTGCAACAGGCGCGCCTGCTCCCAGCGCAGCGACCAGGCCAGCGAACGCAAGGTGGCCGGCAGCGGCTCGGTCAATTGTTCGGCCCTATAGGCCAGCTCATCAAAGCGTTGTTGCAGCGATGTGAAATGATGGCGCTTTTCACTGGACAGCGAACGCCCCTCCCGCGCCAGTTCATCGAGAAAGGCCAGCTCTTCGGCACGCAGCCGTTGAATCTCTTCAGGCAGCTCGCCCTCCCAGCGCTCGGTCAACAGCAGCCGCTGGTGGCGCAGGGCGGTCAGCCGCGCGGTCAACAACACCAATTGGTTACCCAACAGTTGCACCAGGCCGTTGGCACTGCGTAACCGGGGCGCATCGTAGTACATGTGCCGACGCACGCCCTCCAGGCCACTGATCTGGCCCAGCAGCTGCATTTGCCGCTGCTGGAATTCGGCTTCGCTCTCTTCGGTGCGGATGACGGCGCTGGCATGGGTGGCCAGCAACCGGGTGATTTGGTCGATTTTAGCGAAGTAATCACGGGCCACGGCTTCCGGCCTGGCGGTGAGCAGGCTGACCACGCACACGCAGGCAACCGCCAGCAAGGTTTCGGTGAGGCGGGTCACTGCCAGCAAAAAGGTGCCGTCCTGATCGGGAATCGCCAGCAACGCGATGACCACGGCGGTGTAGCCACTGAGCACGAATGCCCCGGAACTGGTGTAGCGCAACAGCGTGCCACCGGCGGTGCACAGCGCCAGCCACAACGCCAGGGTGGTGATGAACGGCAGCGGTGCCTGGGGAAAGATCGCCATGATCAACACCGCCACGGCCGCCCCCAGCGTGGTGCCGATCACCTGGCCAAAACTGCGGGCCAGCACCATGCCAGCCAGTGGCTGGCTGATGATGACCACGGCCATGATCGACCACTTGGGCTGGTCCAGATCGAACAAAAACGCCAGGTACAGGGTCAACAACCCGGCCGCGATGGTTCGCAAGGCAAACAGCAACACCCCGGGGCCGGGGTTGAAAATCGCCTTGAAGTATTGCAACAACGCTTGCATGGGACACTCGTCGAGACACCTCCAGCAAGCGTAGTCACTGCTGCGGTGCCTCGAGAGGTTTTGCCATCGACGCAGCTTGCCGGCCCGTGGATTGTCGGCTGAAGGGCTGTTCAACGGTTTGAATCGAGCGAGAACGGCGTCAAGGTTTGACTCAAAGCCTGGCCTGACCGAAGCTTGCGCCTTTGCAAAAGCTTGCCAGCTTCCGGATTCCTGCATGCCCAAGTCCCGCCGCCTTCTGTTTATCAGCCTCTTCGCCCTGCTCGTCATCGGCGGTGTCTGGTTTTCCCTGCGCGATACCACCCCGGTGGTTCCCGAAGCCATCCAGCACGGCTACAGCGAAGCGCTGGCGGCTGCCCGGGCCGGCCAACCGGGTGCGGCGCGGGTGCTCTATCAGCAATTGGCCCGTCCGGACCTGTCCCCCAAACGTCGTATCGGGTTGCATGCCGAGCTGCCCAACTATCCAAGCTCGGTGGCCCTGAAGCTGGCGGATGCCGACCTGCAGAACGAGTCGCCCGAGGTACGTATCGCGGCGATCAGAAGCATCAGCGGCCTGGTACCGAACGGCCAGCGCAGTCTGCTGCTGGGTCCATTGCTCGATGACAGCGAACAAAGCGTGCGGCTGGCGGCGATCAACGCGCTGCTGGGATTGTCCCCGGATGAACTGGGTTTGTATTTCGGGCCGCTGGAGCAAGCCATCGATGCCTGGGAGCAAGTGCTCAAGAGCGCGCCGCAAAGTGCCGAAAACCAATACCAACTGGCCCGACTGCACTTGCACAACGCCGAGCTCAAGCAAGCGCAACAGGCGCTGGACAACACCCTGCGCCTGGCGCCGGACAACCTGCCGGCGCTGGTACTGCAAATCGAAGTGCTGGATAAACAGGGCCAGAACGACGCCGCCCGGCAACTTTTGGCCAGGCAACTGCAGGCACAACCCAACTCGGCCTACCTGCAACACGCGTTGGGGCTCTGGCTGCTGCATCACGAGCAAAGCGAATTCGCCCTGCTCGGCCTGTCCAAGGCCGTAGAGCTTGAGCCCAATAACCGGGACTACCGCTACGACCTGGCCACCACGTTGCACGGTGAGCAGGAGCTCGAAGCGGCGCAGAAACAGTTGCAGGAAATCGTTCAGCGCCACCCGAACGATCGCAAGGCCCGGGTGCTGCTGATCAACTACTGGAAGGAAAGCGGACAGCTGCAAAATGTGCAGATCCTGTTGGCCCAACTCGAACAGATGAACCCCGATGATCCGGCGTTGCAACAAGGGCTTTGACCCCGACTGAAATTTCGTTGAACCGTCGTCCTGGCCAGGGGTCAAGTGAACAGGCAGCCCGTTATGGCGCTTCGCAGCGGCTGCCTCGTTGACCCTGGCCATATGAGGACGCTTGTTTGTCTCTATCCAACGATTTGAACCGAGACAAGGCCGCCACCGGTATCGAAGGTCTGGACGATATCCTCGATGGCGGACTGTCCCGCGGACATGTGTTTTTGCTCGAAGGCGAGCCGGGCACCGGCAAGACCACCGTGGCGCTGCACTTCCTGTTGGCAGGCGCGCAAGCCGGCGAACGCTCCTTGTACATCACCCTCTCTGAAACCGAACGCGAGTTGCGCCAGGGCGCCTTGTCCCATGGCTGGGAGATGGACGAAAACGTCCATATCTTCGAACTGACGCCCCCGGAAAGCCTGCTCAATGTCGAACAGCAGCAGACACTGCTCTATTCCTCCGACCTGGAACTGGGCGAAGCCACCCGCCAGATCTTCGAGGTGGTCGAGCGGGTCAAGCCGACCCGCGTTGTCCTGGACAGCCTTTCCGAGATTCGCCTGCTGGCGCAAAGCTCGCTGCGCTACCGTCGGCAGATTCTGGCCATCAAGCATTATTTCGTGCGTTACGACGCCACGGTGTTGCTGCTCGATGACCTGACTGCCGAGTCCCTGGACAAAACCGTGCACAGCGTGGCCCACGGCGTGATTCGCCTGGAAGAATTGACCCCGAACTACGGCGCCGAGCGACGTCGCATCCGCGTGGTCAAGTACCGCGGCCAGAAGTACCGCGGCGGCTTCCATGACTTCACCATCACGGGCGATGGCGTGCGTGTATTCCCGCGCCTGGTGGCCGCCGAACATCGCGGTCAATACCTGCGTCAGCAATTGACCAGCGGCATCCGGGAAATGGATGCGCTGCTGGGCGGCGGTATCGAGACGGGTTCCAGCACCTTGATTCTCGGCCCGGCGGGGACCGGCAAATCGCTGATCGCCATGGTGTTCGCCGCCGCGGCCGTGGCCCGGGGCGAAAAAGCCGCGTTATTCATTTTCGATGAAGAGTTGGGGTTGTTGTTCGAGCGCATGAAGAACATCGGCATCGATTTGCAGGCAATGCAAGACAGCGGCAATTTGCTGGTCGAACAAGTGGACGCGGCCGAGCTGTCCCCCGGCGAGTTCTCCCACCGGGTCCGGCGCTGCGTGGACGAAGGCAATATAAAGACCGTGGTGATCGACAGCATCAACGGCTATCAGGCGGCGATGCCGGAAGAAAACGCCTTGGTGCTGCACATGCACGAGCTACTGCTGTACCTCAATCGCCAGGGCGCCGCAACCTTCATGACGGTCGCCCAACACGGCCTGGTCGGCGACATGCAGGCGCCGGTCGACATCACCTACCTGGCCGACACAGTCATTCTGCTGCGTTACTTCGAAGCCCTGGGCAAGGTGCGCCGGGCCATTTCGATCATCAAGAAACGTACCGGCAGCCATGAGTCGACCATCCGTGAATACCGCATCAGCGCCCAGGGCATGACCATCGGTGAGCCCCTGGAAGCCTTTCAGGGCGTATTGCGCGGCGTACCCACGTATCTCGGCGCCAGCAATCCATTGCTCGCGGACGAAATCCCGTGACGGACATGCAAGCGACGTCCGAGCGCGCAATCATCCTTGCGCCGCGAGGGCGCGACGGCCAGATAGCCCTGATGATGCTCAACGAGGCCGGGTTTCACGGGGTGATCAGCCCCGACCTGCCCGAATTGTGCGCCGAACTTGAACAGGGTGCCGGCCTGCTGCTGATCTCTTGCGAGGCGCTGTTGGGCGCTGATCTGGAACCGCTGATCCGCCTGATCGAACAGCAGCCCGCGTGGTCGGATCTGCCGATCGTGTTGATGACACACCATGGCGGCCCGCAACAGAACCCGGCATCGCGCTTCGGCCCGCAATTGGGCAACGTGACCTTCCTCGAACGGCCATTTCACCCGGTCACACTGATCAGCCTGGTCACCACGGCCCTGCGCGGACGGCGACGACAGTACGAAGCCAGGGATCGGTTGATCGACCTGAGCCAGAGTGAGTTGCGCCTGCAGAACACCCTCGAAACCCTTGAACAGCAGGTGCAAGAGCGCACCGCGCAACTGCGTCACAACGAGGAAGCGTTGCGCCAGTCGCAGAAAATGGAAGCCGTCGGCCAACTCACCGGCGGCATCGCCCATGATTTCAACAACATGCTGACCGGTATCATCGGCAGCCTGGAGTTGTTGCGTCGACGCCTGGCCCGGGGGCGAACCGAAGACCTGGACAGCCTGATCGATCTGGGGGTGACTTCGGCCAACCGCGCAGCGGGCCTGACCCACCGCCTGCTGGCGTTTTCCCGGCGCCAGTCGCTGGATTCGAAACCCGTGGAGATGAACACCCTGGTGATCTCCATGGATGAACTGCTGCAACGCAGCATCAACGAAACCATTCGTCTGGACATGCAACTGGACGAGCACCTGTGGGTGGCCGAAGCCGACCCCAATCAACTGGAAAGCGCCCTGCTCAACCTGGTGATCAATGCCCGCGATGCCATGCCCAATGGCGGCAGTCTGGTGGTCTCGACTTCGAACCAGCACTTTGACGAGGATTTCACCCAAGGCCAGAGCAATCTCGATGCGGGTGACTATGTGGTGCTCAGCGTGACGGACACCGGCTGTGGCATGCCGCAAAGCACCATCAACCGCGCCTTCGACCCCTTCTTCACCACCAAGCCTATCGGCCAGGGCACCGGGCTGGGGTTATCAATGATCTATGGTTTCAGCAAACAATCGGGAGGTCACGTCGCCATCCAAAGCGTCGTGGGCGAAGGCACCACGGTGAGCCTGTTCCTGCCACGCTTCGGTGGAGACCTGCCTCGGGACCATCCATCGGACGTCGAGCATTCACCTTTGGCCAGGAGTGGCGAGACGGTGTTGATTGTCGAGGACGATCCGGCGGTGCGGGTGCTGGTCAGCACGGTGTTGAGCGACCTGGGTTATGCCTACGTCGAGGCTTGTGATGGCGATAGCGCGGTGCCGATACTCGATTCGGCCCAGCGCATCGACCTGCTGATCAGCGATGTCGGCTTGCCCGGTATGAATGGCCGGCAACTGGCGGAAATCGGCCGGCAGTTGCGTCCCGAGCTGAGGGTGCTGTTCATCACCGGCTACGCCGAGCACGCCGCGGTGCGTGGCGGGTTCCTCGATCCGGGCATGCAGATGATCACCAAGCCGTTTACCTTCGACCTGTTGACGGCGAAGGTCAGGGAGATGATCAGGGCCTGAAGGCTTACGAAAGCATGTCCTGCATCAATTCCTGCAATTTATCCAGATCGAAAGGTTTTTCCAGGATCGGTGCCTTGTGCGTAATCGGGCTGTCGGTCTCGCGGATTTCCTGGGCATAGCCGCTGATGAAGATCACCTTGAGTTCCGGTCGCAGCTTCACGGCGGGCTCGGCGATCTGTACACCGGAGATTCCTCCGGGCAGGCGGAAGTCGGTGATCATCATGTCCAGGTGCGGTTTGCTCGCCAGGATTTCGAAAGCCTGCTCGCCGTTTTCGGCCTGCAATACGCGGTAACCCTCGCCCGACAGATAAGCGGACAGCACCATCAGAATCGAGGGATCGTCCTCGACGACGAGTACTACATCTTGTGCATCTTCGCTCATGGGAAGCCTTTGCTCGGTCAATTGCTGCTGATAGACCGTGGGGTCGACCAGAGGTTGCGTTTATCCGGTTGTTTTCCTACAGCGGCAGACAAACGCGAAACAAGGCGCCTTCGCCGATCCTGCTCTGGACGGTAATAGTACCGCCATGGGCGGCCACAATCTGCTCTGAAATAAACAATCCCAGGCCCAGCCCGGCGACGGCGTGCCTGGCCGATACCCGCTCGAACTGCTGGAAGATCCGCTTCTGGTTTTCCTCGCTGATGCCAATCCCTCGATCCTGCACGTCCACCAGCGCCTGGCCACCTTCACAGTAGACCTTCACCGAGATCGGGCTCTTGGCCCCGTAGCGCAAGGCGTTGGTCAGCAGGTTGGAAATGACCTGTTCAATTCGAAACTCGTCCCAGTTTCCGATCACCGGTTGCGTGGCATCGAGCGAGACCGACGCTTCGGCGGCGTCGATCTGCTGGGAAAAGTTGTGCAACAGCTCGCGAACCAGCGTTGAAAGGTCAAAGCGCTTGGGCCGGATCGACAACTTTCCGGTGCGAATGCGCGAGACGTCGAGCATGTCTTCAATCAATCGAATCAGACTTTTGATCTGCCGCTCGTCGCGGTCGACCATCGCGTGCATCTTGTCCAGGGTGAAGGCGGCGGAGTTGTCCCGGGCCAGGTGCATCTTGCGCAACTGGGTTTCAAGGATCAGGCCATTGAGCGGCGTGCGCACTTCGTGGGCGACGATGGACATGAAGTCATCGCGCATGCGTACCGCCTGTTCCAGTTCCAGTTGAGTGCTTTGCAATCGCTTGAGCAGGGTCTCCTGTTCGCGGCGACTTTGCTCAAGGGCCAGCACTTGTTCCTTCATCGCCTTGCTCTGGCGATAGAGGTCGACGAACACATTGACCTTGCTCTTGACCGCCTGGAGGTCCAGCGGTTTGTACAGGAAGTCCACGGCACCGCTTTCATAGCCCTTGAAGGCGTAATTGAGTTCACGCCCGGCGGCGCTGACGAAAACGATCGGGATGTTCCTGGTTTTTTCCGTGCCGCGCATCAACTCGGCCAGCTCGAAGCCATTCATGCCGGGCATCTGCACATCGAGGATGGCCAAGGCGAATTCGTGTTGCAACAGCAGGGACAAGGCCTCGTCGGCGGACAGCGCCTTGTACACAATGCGGTCCTCACGCTTGATCAGCGCTTCAAGTGCCAGCAGATTCTCCGGCAGATCGTCCACGATCAGCAGTTTGGCCTGGAAATTACTCAGCATGCGATTCGTTCCAGCTCGACAAGCAGACGGCCGATGCCGCGTACAGGAATGATCGGAAGTGCGAAGCCTTCGCGCAGCGGGCCGGGGATGTTCAACAGCGCCTCGACACCACCGGCGCAGGCACCGATCACGATCGCTTCGATAGCCGGCATTTTCGTTGCACTTTTCATGATTTTCGATAGATCCGTTCTTGTTTGACCAGCGGCTCGAACTGATCGCCGAAGGCTGAGAAATCCGGGGTTTCCTTACTGCCCAGCACCAGGAAACCGCGATGGCAGAGGGACTCATGAAACAGCCCGAACGCTCGACCCTGAAGACTTTTATTAAAATAAATCAGTACGTTACGGCATGAAATTAATTGAGTTTCGGAGAATACGCTGTCCGTCGCCAGGCTGTGATCGGCAAAGGTCACGTTCTCGCGCAGGGTCTTGTCGAAAATCGCGTACCCATAGGCCGCCGTATAGTAGTCGGCAAACGAACTCTGGCCACCGGCCTGCTGGTAATTAGCAGTGTAGGCGCGGACGTTCTCCATCGAGAAAATCCCTTGCCTGGCCTTTTCCAGCGAGCGCGGATTGATGTCGGTGGCGTAGATGATGGTACGGTCCAGCAGGCCTTCTTCGCGCAGCACAATGGCCATCGAATACACCTCTTCACCTGTGCTGCATCCGGCGATCCAGATCTTGATCGAAGGGTAGGTTCGCAGCAGCGGCACCACTTCCTTGCGGATGGCCAGGAAGTGCGAGGGATCGCGAAACATTTCGCTGACCGGAATGGTCAGCAACTGCAGCAGTTGCATGAACGCGGCGGGATCGTGCAGGACCTTTTCCTGCAACGCCGAAATGGTGTTGCACTCGAACTGACTCAACGCATGGTCGACCCGGCGTTTGATCGAAGCGCCGGAGTAATCGCGAAAATCGTAGCTGTACTTGAGATAGATCGCCTCGATCAACAACCGCAGTTCGATTTCGCTGTTTCGATCCACTGAAAAATTGCGCTCCACTAGATACGTTCCATCTTCGGTAACCACACACGAATCAGCGAAAACAGGCGATCGAGATCGATGGGCTTGGCCAGGTAATCGTTGGCGCCGGCCTGTAGGCAGCGCTCCTGATCGTCCTTCATGGCCTTGGCCGTCACGGCGATGATCGGCAGCTTGCGCCAGCGCAGATTCTTGCGGATTTCAACGGTGGTTTCATAACCATCCATTTGCGGCATCATCACGTCCATCAACACCAGATCGATGTCTTGCACCTCATTCAATCGTTCAATCGCTTCGCGGCCGTTGCGGCCAATGACCACGACTGCGCCCTTTTGCTCCAGCGCGCTGGTGAGGGCGAAAATGTTGCGCACATCGTCATCCACCAGCAGCACCTTGCGGCCTTCGAAGACCTTGTCGCGGCTGCGGGCGACCTTGAGCATCTTCTGCCGCTCATGGGACAACCGTGATTCGACTTTGTGCAGAAAAAGCGTCACCTCATCCAGCAACCGCTCCGGCGAGCGTGCGCCCTTGATGATGATCGAACGCGAATACTTGCGCAGTTCGGCCTCTTCATCCCGGGTCAGGTTGCGCCCGGTATAGACGATGACGGGCGGAAAGGAACAGATGTCTTCGGTGGACATGCGCTTGAGCAGGTCATTGCCGAGCATGTCGGGCAGCTTGAGGTCGATGATCATGCAATCGAAGACGGATGAGCGCAGCAGGTCCAGCGCCTCCTGCGCCAGGCCAACGGCGGTGATCTCGATGTCATCGTCGCCGATCAGGCGGGCAATGCTGGCGCGCTGCACGTCGTCGTCTTCGACCAGCAGCACGCGCTTGACCTTCTGGGTCAACTTGGCCTCAAGGCGTGCAAACACGTCCTTGAGTTCCTCGCGGGTGGTCGGTTTGACCACGTAGCCGATGGCGCCCATGTGCATCGCCGCCTCGACCCGGTCTTCGACCGAAATCACATGCACCGGGATGTGCCGGGTTTCGGCGTGTTCCTTCAAACGTTGCAGCACGCTCAGGCCGGAATGATCCGGCAGGCGCATGTCCAGCAGGATCGCATCGGGGATGAACGCCTTGGCCAGGTCGTAGCCTTCGTCGGCGCCGTGAGCCACCAGGCACTGATAACCCAGTTCATGGGCCAGGTCGTAGAGGATGTGCGCAAAGTTCGGCTCATCCTCCACCACCAGAATGCAGCGTTTGGTGAACGGCCCTTTGTTGCGGTCGTCGTCGAAGCGCGGAATGTCGACTTCGGCCACCAATGGCGACAACGTGGGCGGCAATACACTCGACACAGCCGCCACAGGAGCGGCTCGCATCGGTTCGACAGGTACTTCGCCCGGTTCCACGTACTGCTGTGGCAAGACCAGGGTAAACACACTGCCCTGCCCCGGCGTGCTGGTCACGCTGATGGAGCCGCCGAGCAGGGCCGCCAGGTCACGGGAGATCGACAACCCCAGCCCGGTGCCGCCGTAACGCCGATTGGTAGTGCCATCGGCCTGACGGAACGCTTCGAAGATGCTTTCGTGCTGATCCACCTCGATGCCGATCCCGGAATCGCGGATGCTGAACGCGATGCCGTCATTCGGCGCCGTGGCGACGGACAGGCTGACGCTGCCGCTTTGCGTGAATTTCACCGCGTTGGACAGCAGGTTCTTGAGCACTTGCTCCAGACGCTGGCGGTCGGTGAACAGCATCAACGGCGCACCGTCCTGCATATCCACCCGGAAATCCAGTTGCTTGTCCGTTGCCAATGGCTGGAACAGGCCGCGCAGGCCATCCACCAGGCGCGCCACGCTGGTGTTCTCCGGACGGATTTCCAGCTTGCCGGCCTCGACTTTGGAGATATCCAGAATGTCGTTGATCAGGTTGAGCAAGTCGTTGCCGGCGGAGTAGATCGACTCGGCGAATTGGACTTGCTCGGCAGTGAGGTTCTCTTCCGGGTTTTCCGCCAGCAGCTTGGCCAGGATCAACGAGCTGTTCAGCGGCGTGCGCAGCTCATGGGACATGTTGGCGAGGAATTCGGACTTATACTTGCTCGAGCGCTGCAATTCTACCGCGCGTTCTTCGAGCTGGATCTGGGCCTGATTGAGTTCGGTATTCTTCAGGTCCATGGCGTCGCGCTGCTCGGCCAGTACTTCTGCCTGCTCGGCGAGTTGTTCGTTGGTCTGCTCCAGCTCCACCTGCTGGGTTTCCAGGTGCGCCTGGGACTCCTTGAGAATCCGCGACTGCTCTTCGAGCTCTTCGTTGGCGGTCTTGAGTTCTTCCTGCTGAACCTGCAGTTCTTCGTTGAGTTGCTGGGTTTCGGCCAACACCTCCTGCAAACGCTGGCGATAGCGTGCCGCCTCGATCGAGGTGCCGATGTTGCCGGCAATCAGCTCAAGCAATTCAACGTCACGGTCGGTCAGTGGACGCAGAAAGCCCAACTCGATCACGCCATTGACCCGCTCGTCGTCGCTGGTTGGCACCACCAGCACACTGCACGGCAAACCGTCACCGAGGCCAGAGCTGACCTTGAAGTAATCTCCCGGCACCTCGTTCAGGCGAATCAGCCGTGCCTGTTGCGCCACCTGGCCGACAATGCCTTCTTCGCTGTAGATCTGCTGTTCACGCCCTTCCTGTTCACGGGAAAAACCATAAGTGGCGATGCGCTTGAGGCCGCCATGGTCTTCGCGCACATAAATAGCCGCCACGGCGGTGCCCAGGTACTGCGCGCAGAATTGCAGGATATTGCGACCCAGCATGCTCAGGCTCAATTGTCCCAGCACCTGCTCGGCCAGCTCGGTCTGGCCGTTGCGCAGCCAGGCCTGTTGCTCCAGACGATGGGCGCTGGCCTGTTGGGCGGCAAGGTTGACGCTGTAGTTCTGCGACAGGGTCAACAAGTCGCGGCGCCCGACGTACGCCAGCAACCCGCTGACCCCCGCTATGAACAACAGATAGAGGCTGATGCTCATGATGGTGGTGCCGCGCACTTCGTCATTGCGCGATGCGCGCAACTGTTGCTCGGTGTCGATCACCGCCTCGAACTGCTTGCGAATTTCATCGGTCAGGCGCTTACCTCGTCCGGCCTTGACGATGGCGCGATAATCGCCGCTGCTGCGCTGCAAATCGATCATCGATTGCGCGTAGTTGGTCCACTCCAGCTGCAAGGCTCGCAACCGTAGCAAGCGATCAGTCTGCACCGGGTTGTCGGCGGTCAGTTCAAGCAAGGTGTCGAGCGCCACGGCGATGCGCGGCTTGGCGGTTTCGTAGGGATCGAGGAAATGCTCGTCGCCACTGAGCAGGAAACCGCGCATCCCGGTTTCCAGATCCACGGTCAGCTTGACCGCTTCATTGGCGTTATTGATCACCCGGTCGGTGTGCTCCACCCACTGGATGGTCGACAGTAAATAGCTGATCAGCGACACGAAAAACACAGCGCTGATAAGACCCAGACCCAACGGCAGGCTGATGTTACGGCTCAGGAGTTTACGAAATCGTTGCTCATCAACCGAGGACGCTGAGGTCATGGGGCAGGCCTTGTCGAACTGTCAGAATGCAAGGAGTTTGCCCCAAAACTGGCAAATTGATCCAATTATCTGACATGTTTGCGCGCAAGGTCCTACATTGCGCTGCTCCCGCGTTATCCTTGCCTGGCCTGTACCGCCAATCCTTTTTCCATCGCGCAGGGAACTTGTCGGGATCCGCCACTTACTCATGCAAGAGGCCGGTGATTTCCAGCGACCGGCAATGCCAATCTTTTTCGGGAATTCGACCATGTCATCCGCCAACGCCTCCACCATCCTTGTCGTCGAAGACGATGCCATCGTGCGCATGCTGATCGTCGACGTCCTGGAAGAACTGGAATTCAAGGTTCTGGAAGCCGATGGCAGCGAACAGGCACAGGATTTGCTCAAGGACTTGAACCGACACATTGACCTGATGATGACTGATGTTGGCCTGCCGGTCATGGACGGTCGCGAACTGGCCACCCTCGCCCGCACGTTACGCCCTGACCTGCCCATCCTGTTCGCCAGCGGTTATGCCGAAAGCATTGAAGTACCTCCAGGCATGCACTTGATCGGCAAACCCTTCTCCATTGATCAGTTGCGGCAGAAAATACGCGAGATGCTGCCAGCCAATTAATTAACAGCTCAAGCCCTACTTACATAAAAGACAACATAGCCCTGTCGAGCCGGCCTTCTGAGCCAGACTCGATGAAAACTGTCGCCCGAAACAAAAAGCACAGTATATGAACTGGGCAACCGAGCATCAGAAAACATACTCTCCACTAAAATAACAGGGCAACTAAATTTCAATAATCGAGATGTGTTTCTCGACCGAAAAACACACACCCCATCAAAAAAAGGATTTGTTGATGAACAGCACCCAATATGACTATAGAAAACCATCAACTTTTGAAACCCTGCAGCGGGATATTCAAAATTTGAAGCAGATAAACAATCTTGAAAAGGCTCACGTCACTTCAACTTTACAGAGAAACCTTTCCAGCCTTATCGACAGCAACAACCAATTCATCCTCAGCGACTGGATTATCGCCTTCACTCATGACAGTTCGTTACAAATAGCCCATCGAGCGGGACAGTCAATGCTGAAAGATTTACTGGCTAGCGAAGAGTTTCTTGGCCTGGAGGAGCTATCCAGCCTTTCAGGCGCCACTACATACGTATGCGACGCCAATATGAATATGCATGTATTGATTGACGATGAAAAGATGCACGTTGACGACTTGCTCAAAGAAAATGAAGTGCTTCACGAGCGCCTGAAACAGTTGAGCAACTATGCGAGCAGCGCGGGCGATTTCATCTACAGCTCTGATGAGTTCAATGTCGAGCAATGGTTACGGTTCTACGGATACCCGATTCCGTCAACCGCCAGACAGCTTGTGAACCTCATTGAGTTTTTCAACAAGGAACGGCCAAAACTTCCGACAGCAATAGCCTATTACAGAATACTCAAAGACCCTGAATTTTTCCCGACAGCACTGCCTTTGATAGAGCGGCGAAAAATTGAAAAAGTAACAAAATCATTCGGAGCAACTAACAAAGGTCAATTGCTAAAAACACTGGTCGAGCAAGTCGTCAGCCTACCAGCTGATATATTGAGAGCTGCCCCCAACCAATACATTAGCAATCTCCTGGAAAGCACGATTGGAAAAATTTGGGCGCGGGGTTATCTGGATGCATTGAACTGGTATGGCGCTACCTCAGGTGCCTCACCATCCACGAAGGATCTTGAGCAATTGCTCATTACCGCCATCATCCTGAACCTTGAACCAGAGGCTGGCCTGACTCAAAACAAAGGTCGGGCACTGGGCTATGGATTTTACAACCCGGTCAATGCCGAAGTTCATCCTGCCAAAGTACTGCTGATGTTCGAAAAGCATCTTGTCGATAACAATATCGTTGATGCAACAGTAGTTCCTCTGGCAGCGTACTTGCTCGCATGCGCTGCTGCGCCTGAACTCGTTGTAAAACAAATCCCGGACGACATGACGATAAACTCGCCTGCGTGGGTGGTGCATAGCGTTGCCGTCGAAAAAATCGAGCACATTGCACCAGGTGCCTCGGCCGCGATGACTTTCGATGAAGTCCAGGCTTACGCTGATCTGGAGCCATTCGATGACAACCTTGAGCAATTGTTCGGGCTAAATGCGCTGACGTCGATGCTGAACTGGGGCGCAATGAATCGCCTCATCCCCTATAGCGAACGAGGCGATTACAACAGTGATGACTACCGAGCGGCTGAAGCACTTTACACCGATTACACCGAGGCACTTGAGCAATGCAGGAACGCCATCAATACCCCACTGCGTACGCGACATGAGATGGCCTTGAATGAACTGAAGAGAGCCATGCCCGACGGAGACTATCTGACAAACAGAAACTACATGCACACCGACCTGCCCTTGGGCGAAACAATATCAGCACATGAACTATTCATGTCTGGCGACCTCATGAATGAAGGATGGACCGGGCTTACCCTGTCGCACAAAATCGTGTCAACCTTTGAAGCGTATGAACTTCCAAGAACATTACCCTACCTAGGGCGACTGCAGGACATTAAAAAAATCTACACAGACACGTTCAACCATTATTTTGATCAGCTAAGGCTGGGAACCGCCACCGCATTGAAGCTCGCCATGTCGAAAATGCCTGAAGCTGATCGAAAGCGCCTGGAGTATGGCAATCTCAGTTTCTTTACTGTTCGCAAACAATTCCACGTTGGAGCGGCCAAGGAAACACAGCGTGACAGGGATAAGTACAGGGGGCGCTTTGGTGTAATCATCTCGTCCGAATACAATTCACGATTTTATTACTACGAACTGTTCACATTGCGAGCCGAGTGTCATCGCCGCCAGGACCTTCATGCGATGTTCGGTTCAACCAACCTGCACTTCACGGAAGCCAGTGTTTGGCATGATAAAGATGAAAAACAATGGCAGGCTCAAGGGCTTGACTGGCCATTGGATATCGATGCATACCTCAAGGGAACGCCCCCCATAAAAAATATCAGCAATAAAGTGGTTGTCGAAAAGCTTTGGCAAGCCTATGAACAGGAAGGCGTGGAGCGCGTAGCCCCACAAAACAGAAGTCAGGTCGAGATGTTTTTTTCTGAGGCGACATCAGACACAGTCAACCGAGTACTTGAGTACTTCCCGCCTGCTACCTACGATGAACTGTACAACGCTGGTTACGGTATAGCGCCCTTGGAAGCGGCAAGACAGAACACCAAGGACAGAATAGACCTGGTTCTTAACCTGATTATCCCGTTCAAGAGTTGCATCGAAGACCTGAGTTCCGGTGACCGTGACCGTGAGCGGGGGGCCATCTTTGGATGCGCATTGGACGCGCTGTCGATTGTCGGAGCTGTACTGGGTGTCGCGCCAAAATTCGCTTCCATCGCGTTCAAATCCGGCAGCCTCCTTTCCAGATCTTTAACACTCGCCAGGGTCAGCAGCAGTTTTGCCCTGAGTTTGGTCAACCCGCTCGATGGTGTGCCAAGTCTTTTGAAGAAGGGAGCGACCATTACCAAAAACGGAGTCGTGCTGGTTACAGGGGTTGGTTCCAAAGTCAGCGGCAAAGCCGTGAAGCAACTTCAATCCCTCTCCGGAGCACTCGATACCTATACCGCGGCACGGTCCTTGAATTGCATCGATATGAAATTGGCGCGCGTGGAAGGTATCAGCGAACTATCTCAGTCAGTCGATGTTCTGCTATTCAAAAGAGCAAACGACTGGTTTGAACTTGACCTGAACAGTTGCAAGGTGAGAGGCGGAAAAGTCACCGATTACAAGGAAATAATACAGGCGGGAGAATTTGAACGGGTGTAACCCGAAACATCCAGCAGGCACTGAGAGCGGTGAAAGCCATCACTCACCGCTCTCAGACCTAGTGCCACAGCGCCAGGCGGTCTGCTGTGGTTTAATACCCGCGCTTTTTCAACCTTCTGCCGGTCCTAGGAATTCCCGTTCATGACTCAACCCCGCGCAACCAAAGTCCTGGTCATTGGTTACGTCTGGCCCGAGCCCCGCTCTTCCGCGGCCAGCGGGCATGTCATGCAGATTCTCGACGTTTTCCTGGACCAGGGCTGGGACATCACGTTCAGCAGCCCGGCAGGCTTCGGCGAGCAACGTGCGGACCTGACAGCGTTGGGTATTGACGAAGTACCTATCGAGCTGAACAACAGCAGTTTCGACGCATTCATCAGCGAACTGGCGCCTGACATCGTGTTGTTCGATCAGTTCATGATGGAGGAACAGTTCGGCTGGCGGGTCGAGAAGCATTGCCCCGATGCCTTGCGCGTGCTCGAAAGTTGCGACCTGCAAAGCCTGAGGCTGGGTCGGCATCAACGCCTCAAGGAGCGTTTGAAGGCCAGTGACGACAACAATGACTTCAACGAACTGTTCGCCCCGGCGGCGCGCGAAGAGTTCGAACACATGGCTGATACCGATCTGGCGAAGCGCGAGATCGCCTCATTTTATCGTTGTGATTTGACGCTGATGGTTTCCGAAGTGGAAGTCGAATTGCTGGTCGAGCAGTTCAGGTTTCCCCGCAACCTGCTGCACTGGTGCCCGTTGATGGTCGATGTTCCGTCCCGTGCATCGGTACCGTTCGAAGAGCGGGCACACTTTCTTCATATCGGTAACTTTCGCCATGCGCCCAACTGGGATGCGGTGCTCTGGTTGAAAAGCGCTATCTGGCCGTTGATTCGCGAGCAGATACCCAGCGCTCAATTGCATATCTATGGTGCCTACACACCACCCAAGGCGACTGCCCTGCACAACCCGGCCCAGGGTTTTCATGTGATGAACTGGGCAGAAGACGCCCTGCAAGTCATGTCGTCGGCGCGGGTCTGTATGGCACCGTTGCGTTTTGGCGCGGGAATCAAAGGCAAGATTGTCGATGCGATGCTCTGTGGCACGCCGAATGTGACGACGCCAGTGGGTGCCGAGGCGATGCATGATCAAGAGGCATGGCCCGGTGCAGTGACCCGTTCGGCACGCGAGTTCGCCGATCATGCCGTGCAACTGCACAACGACAAGACGCGCTGGCTGGACGCCCAGGCGCACGGGAAAACCCTGCTTGCCAGTCGCTACCGAAAATCCGTTCATGGCCCAGCCTTGATCCAGCGGCTGGTCGATTGCCAGCAGAATCTGGCAAACATAAGACGAGATAACTTTACCGGCAGCATGCTGCGTCATCACCAGCACAAGAGTACTCAATACATGGCGCAATGGATTGAGGCGAAGAACCGACTGAATCAGGAGTAGCCCACTTTTCTTGTGCAATACATAGTTACCGCCATTGCTGTGCCCGACCGGTTAATCTGACCGCTTCACACCCAATGGATGGGGTGATTCGCACAAGGAATGGCCATGACCAGCAATACGCGTGGTTTGCTCGACAAGCAAACCTGGATGAGCAGCACCCTCGAAATCAATCAACTCAAACTCACCGATATCGTCTGGCCTGGCGTGCATAACGCCGGAATGGACAAAAAAGCGCCCAACCACGATGCGGTGCTCGGCCATTGGACGATTTGTCAGAACGACACTTTTTCCTGGCAACTGGCCAACGGCGCCCGCGCCTTTGATATCCGTCTGGGCTACACCGCCGGTGCGGCTCGATCGGGCTTCTACTTTCACCACAACGGCTTTCGCTCGCACCGCGCCCTGGACGATCTGATCGACGCGGTACTGCTGTTCCTTGATCGAAACCCGGACGAATTCATCGTGCTGGACTTCCATCAACTGGCTGATGGCAATAAACCTTTCGATCATGAAAGGTTCAGTGACTGCCTCGTGCGACGTCTAGGGCTGCGGGCCGTCCTTCCAGGCGACAGATTCAAAACGGTTGGAGAACTCAAAAGTGCGAGCCCACATCGCCGGGTGATCATGGCGGCACCCGCCCTGTCGGCGCTCGATGGCGAGTACTTCTGGCCTCGCATCCCGCACAAATGGCGCGACAACGCGTTCTCCGCCCCCGCCGAGCTGCAACGCTACATCGCGCAAACCCTGGAAGATGCGCCCTACGAAACCTTCCTCTGGTCACTGTCCGCGACCACCTACTCGCTGCTCGGCGGGCCCGGAAATATCAAGCGGCAGATCAACGACTGGTTCGACACCACGAGAAACTGGGTCACGCGTTGCAGCATCATCAGCACCGATTTTTTCGACGAGTCCGACATCGTTCGTTATTGCTGGAGCGCCACCAGCATGAAAGCGGTTTACGGCCGTGCCTTGCACGAACAGACGCACCGGCGGTAGTAGCGCTATCCATCCGGCAAGAGGCATGATCGGGGCGGGATAACTACACAAGCGCCCTGACATGACCCGTACCGCCAGAGTCACCGATCCTTCCTATGAGTTGATGGACGACCACAACGGCTTGTCCATCATCTATCGCCAGCACGGTTTCCCCTGCCCTCTGGTGCGCTGGCATTTCCACAAGGAATACGAACTGCACCTGATCGTCGCCAGTTCCGGCAAGGTGTTCATCGGCGACTACATCGGCAACTTCTATCCCCGGACACTGTTTCTCACCGGCCCCAACCTGCCCCACAACTGGATCAGCCAGGTGGCCGAGGACGAAGTGGTGCCCAAGCGTGACATGCTGGTCAATTTCACAGACGAGTTGTTCGACAGCGGCTATCAGGTGTTCGCCGAACTCAAGGCCCTGGCACCGCTGCTGGAGCGCGCGCAGTACGGCATCGAGTTTCGCTGCAAGCACACCATCGACAAGGCGATGGACCTGATGCAGCGCATCGCCGATACCACCGGTATGACCCGGCTCGGGCACTTTTTCATTCTGCTGGAGTTGCTTGCGGCCACCGACGACTACCAATTGCTCTCTGGTGCCACAACCCCGCAACTGGCGGACGAGCACAATATCGATCGCACCAACCGCGCGGTGGATTACATTTTTGCCCACTACGCCCGGGACTTGACGCTGGAAGAGGTCGCCGAGCACCTGGGCATGAAGCCGACTTATTTCAGTCGGGTATTCAAGCAGGCCACCGGGCGCAATTTCATCGAATTCGTCAATCGCCTGCGCATCAGCAAGTCCTGCGAGTTGCTGGCCGATGGCGACAAGCCGGTGACCGATGTCTGCTTCGAATCGGGCTTCAACAATATTTCCAACTTCAACCGGCGCTTCCAGCAGCTCAAGGGCATGACGCCTTCGCATTACCGGCGGCTGGTGGTGCAGCGGTTGACCGAGCAAAACCTGGGTTGAAGACACGCCTCAAATTCCTGTGGGAGCGAGCTTGCTCGCGATGAGGCCGTGTCAGTCGACATTTATTAACCTGATACACCGCCATCGTCGGATCGCCGCCCGGACCAAGCTCGCTTCCACAGGTACAGCGTTACCCCCTAAAACCTGTACGGATTCAATACCCCTCCTTCGCTGAAAAGCCCTTCCCTGCGTCTACCCCTCAAAACTTCAGTGCAAAAAAGTATCGATTGAAGTGCGATGGATGATTTGTCTCGCCCTCGATTGAAGGATGTAATCAGCGCACATTCTTCCTGCCTTCGGAAGACACAAAAACAATAACTGTCCTTCTGTAGCCCGCCGGGTGCAGAAAAGGAGTGCACGATGCAACCTTCGGTAAAAGCCCTGCTTGCCCTCACCTGCATGACCCTCAGCAGCGTCAGCCTTGGCGCACAGACCCTGACCATCGCCACCGTCAACAACAGCGACATGATCCGCATGCAAAAGCTCTCGAAAACCTTCGAGGCCGAGCATCCGGACATCAAGCTCAATTGGGTGGTCCTCGAAGAAAACGTCCTGCGCCAGCGCCTGACCACCGACATCGCCACCCAGGGTGGGCAATTCGACGTGCTGACCATCGGCATGTACGAAGCCGCACTCTGGGGTGCCAAGGGCTGGCTGGAGCCGATGAAGGATTTGCCGGCTGGTTATGCCCTCGAAGACGTATTCCCGTCGGTGCGCGAAGGCCTGTCGGTGAAGGGGTCGCTGTATGCCTTGCCGTTCTACGCCGAAAGCTCGATCACCTATTACCGTACCGACCTGTTCAAGGACGCCGGCCTGACCATGCCCGAGCGCCCGACCTGGGAGCAGATCGGTGAATTCGCCGCCAAACTGAACAAACCCGAACAGGAACAGTACGGCATCTGCCTGCGGGGCAAGGCCGGCTGGGGCGAGAACATCGCGCTGATCAGCACCGTGGCCAACGCCTATGGCGCGCGCTGGTTCGATGAAAAGTGGCAGCCGGAATTCAACGGTTCCGAATGGAAAAACGCGCTGAACTTCTATGTCGACACCATGAAGAAATCCGGCCCGCCGGGGGCGTCGAGCAACGGTTTCAATGAAAACCTGGCGCTGTTCAATAGTGGCAAATGCGCGATCTGGGTCGATGCCAGCGTCGCCGGCTCGTTCGTCACCGACAAGTCCCAGAGCAAGGTCACCGATCACGTCGGCTTCACCTATGCGCCGCATCAGGTCACTGACAAGGGCTCGGCCTGGTTGTACTCCTGGGCGCTGGCCATTCCGACCAGTTCCAAGGCCAAGGACGCAGCGAAAACCTTCAGCGCCTGGGCCACGTCCAAAGAATACGGCGCACTGGTCGCGGAAAAAGACGGCATCGCCAACGTGCCGCCGGGCACCCGAGCCTCGACCTACAGCGAGGCGTACATGAGTGCCGCGCCGTTCGCCAGGGTCACGCTAGAATCGCTCAAGGCCGCGGACCCGAGCAAACCGGGCACCAGACCTGTGCCGTACATCGGCATCCAGTTGGTGACCATTCCCGAGTTCCAGGGCATCGGCACCCAGGTCGGCAAATCCTTCTCGGCGGCGCTGATCGGCCAGACCACGGTCGACCAGGCGTTGGCGGCGGCCCAGCAAACCACCGAGCGCGAGATGAAGCGCGCGGGTTATCCCAAGTAACCGGCAGTAGCCTGCCCCCTGTTCCCTGTGGGAGCGAGCTTGCTCGCGATGAGTCCATGACATTCAACAGTGATGTCGGCTGACAGATAGCTATCGCGAGCAAGCTCGCTCCCACAGTTGATCTTCATTGCCTGTACCCATTCGGTTTAACACCATGAATACATCAACTGCAAAAGCTCACATGGACATTGCCCAGCCGCAGCGCAAAAGCAGCGTGGCCAATCCCGGCTGGTTTCTGGTCAGCCCTTCGGTGGCATTGCTACTGTTGTGGATGATCGTACCGCTGGGTATGACCGTCTACTTCTCGACGATTCGCTACAACTTGCTCAACCCCGGCGAGAACGAGTTCGTCGGCCTGGAAAACTTCACCTACTTCCTCACCGACTCCGGCTTTCTGCCCGGCGCCACCAACACGCTGTTGCTGGTGGGCAGCGTGCTGCTGATCAGTGTGGTACTCGGCGTGCTGATCAGTGCCCTGCTGGAGGCCAGTGAGTTTTTCGGTCGCGGCATCGTACGGGTGATGCTGATCTCGCCGTTTTTCATCATGCCCACGGTGGGCGCACTGATCTGGAAGAACCTGATTTTCCATCCGGTGTCGGGGATTCTCGCCTACGTCTGGAAGCTGTTCGGCGCGCAACCGGTGGACTGGCTGGCGCACTACCCGCTGCTGTCGATCATCATCATTGTCTCGTGGCAATGGCTGCCCTTCGCAATCCTGATCCTGATGACCGCCATGCAGTCCCTCGACCAGGAACAGAAAGAAGCCGCGCGCCTGGACGGTGCCGGGCCCATCGCGATTTTCTGGCACCTGACCCTGCCGCACCTGGCGCGGCCGATTGCGGTGGTGGTGATGATCGAAACCATCTTCCTGCTCTCGGTGTTCGCCGAAATCTTCACCACCACCAACGGCGGTCCCGGCTACGCCTCGACCAACCTCGCCTACCTGATCTACAACCAGGCGCTGGTGCAGTTCGATGTCGGCATGGCCTCGGCGGGCGGCCTGATCGCCGTCGTCATCGCCAACATCGCCGCGATCATCCTGGTGCGGATGATCGGCAAAAACCTGACCGACAAAGCCTGAGGCCTGCCATGACTCTTCAACAATCCCGTCGCCTGCAAAGCCTGCTGCTCGGTACGTTGGCCTGGGCCATCGCGATCCTGATCTTCTTTCCGATCTTCTGGATGGTACTGACCAGTTTCAAGACCGAGATCGATGCCTTCGCCACGCCGCCGCAGTTCATCTTCATGCCGACGCTGGAGAACTACCTGCACATCAACGAGCGCAGCGACTATTTCAGTTTCGCCTGGAACTCGGTGGTGATCTCCTTCAGCGCCACCGCGCTGTGCCTGCTGATCGCGGTGCCGGCGGCCTACTCCATGGCGTTCTACGAAACCCGGCGCACCAGAGGCACGCTGCTGTGGATGCTCTCCACCAAGATGCTGCCGCCGGTGGGCGTGCTGATGCCGATCTATCTGCTGGCCAAGAGTTTCGGCCTGCTCGATACACGGATCGCGCTGATCGTCATCTACACGCTGATCAACCTGCCGATCGTGGTCTGGATGATTTACACCTACTTCAAGGACATCCCCAGGGACATCCTCGAAGCCGCGCGGCTGGACGGCGCAACGCTGGCACAGGAGATGCTCCGGGTGTTGCTGCCCATCGCCAAGGGCGGCCTGGCATCCACGGTGCTGCTGTCGTTGATCCTGTGTTGGAACGAGGCGTTCTGGTCGCTGAACCTGACCTCGTCGAAAGCCGCGCCACTGACCGCATTGATCGCCTCGTACTCAAGCCCCGAAGGGCTGTTCTGGGCCAAATTGTCGGCCGTCTCGACCCTGGCCTGTGCGCCGATCCTGATCTTCGGCTGGATCAGCCAGAAACAACTGGTGCGCGGCCTGTCGTTCGGCGCCGTGAAATGAATACCGCTAACCGAATGCGACTCCTGTGGGAGCGAGCTTGCTCGCGATAGCGGTGGGTCAGTCAGCATCAATGCCGACGGATACACCCTCATCGCGAGCAAGCTCGCTCCCACAAAAAAGCCCACCTGGTTCAACTGAATAAAAACAAACGGAGGCCCATCACCATGGCCAACCTGAAAATCAAGAATCTGCAAAAAGGCTTCGAAGGCTTTTCCATCATCAAGGGCATCGACCTTGAAGTGAACGACAAGGAGTTCGTGGTATTCGTCGGCCCGTCGGGCTGCGGTAAATCCACGCTGCTGCGGCTGATCGCCGGGCTGGAGGAAGTCAGCGGCGGCACCATCGAACTCGACGGCCGCGACATCACCGAAGTGAGCCCGGCCAAGCGCGATCTGGCGATGGTGTTCCAGACCTACGCCCTGTACCCGCACATGAGCGTGCGCAAGAACATGTCGTTCGCCCTCGACCTGGCCGGCGTGGCGAAAGCCGAAGTAGAGAAGAAGGTCAGCGAAGCGGCGCGCATCCTCGAACTGGGGCCGATGCTGGAGCGCAAACCCAAGCAACTGTCCGGCGGCCAGCGCCAGCGCGTGGCGATTGGCCGGGCCATCGTGCGTAACCCGAAAATCTTCCTGTTCGACGAACCGTTGTCCAACCTCGATGCCGCCCTGCGGGTGCAGATGCGCCTGGAACTGTTGCGCCTGCACAAAGAACTGCAAGCCACGATGATCTACGTGACTCACGATCAGGTCGAAGCGATGACCATGGCCGACAAAGTGGTCGTACTCAATGGCGGCAAGATCGAGCAGGTCGGCTCGCCGCTGGATCTCTATCACCAGCCAGCCAATCTGTTCGTCGCCGGTTTCCTCGGCACACCGAAAATGGGCTTGCTCAAGGGCAAGATCACCCGCGTCGACAGCCAGGGCTGTGAAGTGCAACTCGACGCCGGAACCCGCGTCAGCCTGCCCTTGGGCGGCAGGCATCTGAGCGTCGGGAGTGCGGTGACGCTGGGTATTCGCCCAGAGCACCTGGAACTGGCCAAACCCGGCGACTGCGCCTTGCAGGTCACCGCCGATGTCAGCGAGCGCCTGGGCAGCGACACCTTCTGCCACGTCCGGACGGCATCCGGCGAAGCCCTGACCATGCGCGTTCGCGGCGATCTGGCCAGCCGCTACGGTGAAACCCTGAGCCTGCATCTGGATGCGCAACACTGCCATTTATTCGATGCCGACGGCGTGGCGTTGACCCGCCCGTTGCGCGTCGCTGCCTGATTTCAGAGAGCCTGCGATGAAATTGAACCAACTCAACCTCAACCGCCTCGCCCCTGAAGTGGTCCTGCCCGCCTACGCTCTGGGCGAGACCCGCCAAGGTATCGCGCACATCGGGGTCGGCGGTTTCCACCGTGCCCATCAGGCGTACTACACCGACGCCTTGATGAATACCGGCGAAGGCCTGGACTGGGCCATCTGCGGTGTCGGCCTGCGCGCTGAAGACCGTCGCGCCCGTGACGATCTCAAGGATCAGGATTATCTGTTCACCCTGTTCGAACTCGGCGATAGCGACGACACCGAAGTGCGGGTGATCGGCGCCCTTCGTGACATGCTGCTGGCCGAGGACAGTGCCCAGGCATTGATCGACAAACTGGCCAGCCCCGAGATCCGCATCGTCTCGCTGACCATCACCGAAGGCGGATACTGCATCGACGACAGCACCGGCGAGTTCATGGCGCACTTGCCGCAGATCCAGCATGACCTGGCGCACCCTGGCGCACCGAAAACCGTGTTCGGCTTCCTGTGTGCCGCACTGGCCAAGCGCCGCGCAGCTGGCACAGCGGCCTTCACCCTGATGTCCTGCGATAACCTGCCGCACAACGGCGCCGTCACCCGCAAGGCCCTGCTGGCCTTTGCCGCCTTGCACGACAGCCAGTTGCGCGACTGGATCGACGCCAACGTCAGTTTCCCCAACGCCATGGTCGACCGCATTACACCGATGACCAGCACCCTCCATCGCCTGCAACTGGCGGACCGGCATGGCGTGGACGATGCCTGGCCGGTGGTCTGCGAACCCTTCGCGCAATGGGTGCTGGAAGACAGGTTCGTCAACGGTCGCCCGGCCTGGGAAAAAGTCGGCGTGCAATTCACCGACGACGTCACGCCCTACGAAGAAATGAAGATCAAGCTGCTCAACGGCAGTCATCTGGCGCTGACGTACCTGGGATTCCTGAAGGGTTACCGCTTCGTCCACGAAACCATGAACGACCCGCTGTTCGTGCGCTACATGCGCGCCTACATGGACCTGGACGTGACGCCACAGCTGCCGGCGGTGCCGGGAATCGACCTGGCCGAGTACAAGAACACCCTGGTGGCGCGGTTCTCCAATCAGGCGATTGCCGATCAGCTTGAACGGGTGTGTTCGGACGGTTCGTCGAAGTTTCCGAAATTCACCGTACCGACCATCAACCGTTTGATCGCCGATGGCTGCGATACCCGGCGCGCGGCGTTGGTGGTGGCGGCGTGGGCGCTGTATCTCAAAGGCGTGGATGAACAGGGCGAGACCTACACGATTGCGGATCCACGGGCGGCGTTCTGCCAGGCGCTGGTGGCCGATGATGTGCTGATTACCCAGCGCTTGCTGGCGGTCGAGGAGATTTTTGGTACGGCCATTGCGCGCTCACCGGAGTTTGTCGCGGCGTTTGAGTGGTGCTGCAACAGTTTGCGCGAGGTTGGGGTGTCTCGGACGTTGGAACGGGTGCTGGCGTAAGTCCTGCGGTGGACCTGCTGCCGCCTTCGCGAGCAAGCCCGCTCCCACAAGGAATTTTGTGAGCAACACCAAACCCTGTGGGAGCGAGCTTGCTCGCGAAGGCGGCCTGACAGGCACCGGGAATGGGGAATCCAGACTTGTATCTAGCTGACGACCAGGAATACTGCATGACAACCCGACAACTCTTCCTCGGCATCGACTGCGGAACCCAAGGCACCAAAGCCATCATCCTCGACACGGCCAATGGTGAAGTGCTCGGCCAGGGAACCGCCAGCCACAGCCTGATCAGCGGCCCCAATGGCCGCCGCGAACAGGACACCCAGCAGTGGCTGGAAGCCTTCGCCACCGCCACTCGCCGCGCATTGCTCGCGGCCAAAGCCGATGGCCAGTCGATCCTCGGCATTGGCGTGTCCGGCCAGCAACACGGCCTGGTGCTGCTCGACGATCAGGGCAAGGTGTTGCGTGCGGCTAAACTCTGGTGCGACACCGAAACCACCCCGGAGAATGACCGACTGCTGGCCCACCTGGGTGGCGAAAAGGGTTCGCTGAAACGCCTTGGCGTCGTCATCGCGCCGGGCTACACCCTGTCCAAGCTGTTATGGACCAAAGAGCAGCATCCCGACGTGTTCTCCCGGATCGCCCGCATCTTGCTGCCCCACGACTACCTCAACCATTGGCTCACTGGCCGCAGTTGCAGCGAATACGGCGATGCCTCGGGCACCGGGTATTTCAATGTGCGTACGCGCCAGTGGGATTCGCAATTGTTGCGTGACATCGACCCCAGCGGGCGCCTGCAAGCGGCGCTGCCGGAGCTGATCGCCCCCCATCAGGCGGTCGGCACGATTCTGCCAGCCATCGCCGAACACCTGGGCATCAACCCTAAGGCCCTGGTCTCCAGTGGCGGTGGCGACAACATGATGGGCGCCATCGGCACCGGCAACATCCAGCCTGGTGCAATCACCATGAGCCTCGGCTCGTCAGGCACGGTGTACGCCTACGCCGATCAGCCGAACGTCGCCACGGATGCCGCGGTTGCCACGTTCTGTTCCTCCAGTGGCGGCTGGCTGCCTTTGATCTGCACCATGAACCTGACCAATGCCACCAGCCTGATTCGCGAGCTGCTGGACCTCGACATCGATCAATTCAACGACCTCGTTGCCCAGGCGCCAATCGGTGCCGACGGTGTGTGCATGCTGCCGTTCTTCAATGGCGAACGTGTGCCCGCCCTGCCCCATGCCAGCGCCAGCCTGTCGGGCCTGACCATGACCAACCTGACCCGGGCCAACCTGTGCCGCGCGGTGGTCGAAGGCACGACGTTCGGTTTGCGTTACGGACTGGACCTGCTACGCCGCAATGGCTTACAAAGCCGCAGCATTCGGCTGATTGGGGGTGGGTCAAAAAGTGCGGTCTGGCGGCAAATCGTCGCCGACACCATGAATACACCGGTGATCTGCACCGAACAAAGCGAGGCCGCAGCCTTGGGTGCGGCGATTCAGGCGGCCTGGTGCGTATCCCGGGCGAACGGGCATGAAGACAGCCTGGCGCAATTGTGCGAGCGCTGCGTAAAACTCGACCCGGCCAGTGAAACCCTGCCGGTCGCCGACAATGTGCAAGCCTGTCAGCAGGCGTATGAACGCTATCAACAGCATGTCGCAACCCTTTGAAGAGTGAACAACTATGTACCTGGTGTGTGGCGAAGCGCTGTTCGATTTTTTCAGTGAAAACGACGCCAGTGGGCTGGCGTCCAAAGTGAACTTCAAGGCCATTGCCGGCGGCTCGCCATTCAACGTGGCGGTGGGTTTGCGCCGCTTGGGCGTGGACGCGGCGCTGTTGGCCGGGTTGTCCACCGACTATTTGGGCCGGCGCCTGCTGCAAGTGCTGCAAGATGAGGGCGTGTGCCTGGACTACCTGCTGGAGTTTGCCGCGCCGACCACCCTGGCAATGGTCGCCGTGGGGGCCAATGGCTCGCCGCAGTACAGCTTCCGTGGCGAAGGTTGCGCGGATCGACAATTGCAACCGGAGCACCTGCCGACACTCGGGCCTGAGGTACGCGGCCTGCATATCGGCTCGTTTTCCCTGGTGGTGCAGCCGATTGCCGACACGCTATTGGCATTGGTTCGCCGGGAAAGCGGCAAGCGCCTGATCAGCCTCGATCCGAACGTGCGCCTGAACCCGGAGCCGGACATCGACCTGTGGCGTAAACGAGTCGCGACACTGGTGGAACTGGCCGACCTGATCAAGGTCAGCGACGAGGACCTGCATCTGCTGTATCCCGACCAGGACCCGGCGCAGGTGATCGAGGGCTGGTTGCAGCACCGCTGTCAGCTGGTATTCCTGACCCGGGGCGGCGAAGGCGCGACCGTGTTCAGTCGGGCACATGGTTCGTGGTCGGCCCCCGCCTGTTCGGTAAAAATCGCCGACACCGTGGGCGCCGGCGATACCTTTCAGGCGGCGCTGATTACCTGGCTGACCGAACAGCAACTGGATTCAGTGGAGGGCTTGAAGCAACTGGGCCGCGAGCAGATCGACCGCATGCTGAAGTTCGCGGTGCGGGCGGCGGCGCTGACGTGCGGCAAGACCGGGCCGGATTTGCCTTATCGCAAGCAACTGGATTTGCGCTGAATTCGAGGGCCTCTTTGCGAGCAGGCTCGCTCCTACAGGGTTGCGGGTCGTTCACAACATTTGTGTCGACGCTCGGGCATTGTGGGAGCTTGCTCGCGATGACTTTCTATCAGGCGCCCGATGGTCTTAACTGATACACAGGATCGCGCATCCGCGACAGGCGGTGTTCAGCCGGGTTAACCCTCGCTTAACCGTGCGATCCAACACTTCACTGGACCGCACGCCCTCAGACTGTTCTGACGCCCAGTGCGGCAAGTTCGACAAGCGACACATCGAACTGACATTCCGTCCGCACCGGAGATCGCTGATGAACACTCGCACCCTGCTGGTTACCGCGGCCCTCACCTGCACCGCGTTTGCCGGCCTGGCTCAGGCCAATGACACCACGACCTCTCAAGCCGTGCCCTATCACTACGGCATGCCATTGCATGTCAGCAAAGTGATTTCACTGACCGAGCCGGACACCCTGGAGTGCAAGGTGGTGAAGGCCGAGATGAAGTACATCGATGACACGGGAAAAACCGCAGAAATTTCCTACCGTAAACTTTCCGACGCTTGCGAGAACCAGGGCTGACCGAAAAATCTGATTTGGTACTTGGCAGTATTCCTTTGAGGGTTGCGGCGCTATGCTCTAGCGCCTCCCTCTCTGCCCGCAAGGATTCGCCATGCAGTTGTCGTTTCGCACGCTGTCGTTGTTTTGCGCCGCCCTATGTCTTTTGCTCAGTCTGGTCTGGGGTCTGACACCGCAATGGTTATTGTCGTTCTGGGATATCGAGTTTTCATTCGCGGTGGGGTTGGTCGCGCGACGCACCGCCGTGCTGTTTGGGGCGTTGAGCGTGTTCTCTTTTCTGGTTCGCAACGCCCCTCCTTGCGCAACCCGCAATGCGCTGAGCCTCGGCTTCGTCGTCGGCTGCTGGGGATTGGCCGTGCTGGGTTTTGCCGAATGGCTCAACGGCCATGTCGGACCGGGCATTTTACTGGCGCTCGGGTTTGAACTGGCGCTGGGCCTGGCGTTCTTCCAGACCCGGCGCGTGTCCCTGGAACCCGAAACAGCAGACTAGAGTGCTTTGCCCAGCATAGAGTGCGGTTCGACTTCGATGTGATGCTGTCTGGAACGCAGTTGGGCAATCAAGTCGTTTATTTCCCGACAACCATTGAGCCCGGAGGCATCGATGCCAGTGACCAATAGATCGAGCTGATCGGTTTGCCCGTCTGCATAGATCTTGACGGTCATCGACAGATCCGGTGACAGCGTGCACTGGCAGCGCTGGGGCAGAAAACTGCTTTCGATGATATTGCGAACTTCCAAGGCAGAAAGAAACATGGCGACTCCCTCCTTTGTGAGACTGCCGGACGATCAATGCTCGCTCATTTGCAATCCCGGCAAGCTTCAAGGGCACCTACAGCATAAAACATACCCTGAATTTCGTAGTGCAGTTCATCGGCACTTCAAGGATTTAGACGAATCACCTTTAAACCTGCCATGCGGTTTGCAATAAGCGCCCCTGGCGACCCTGCAATTTGCACGCGGGGGATCCCGGGTTTGCATTCACTGCACACGACAGTGAAAATGCCGCCCTTCACTTCAAGCAAGGAGGCATCATGAATTCTTTGACTGTTAACGCTTGCACAGCGCTGTTCGCACTGGGGCTTGCCGGCGTTGCTCACGCCGCCAAACTCGAAAACACCGCACCCTATCCGAAGGCCGAAAGCGGATTTACCCGCCAGGTGATTCACCTCGCGCCACAGACCCGGGAAAGCGACTTCCAGGTCGAGATCCTGGCCGGCAAGACGATGACCGTCGACTGCAACAACCCGCGCCTGGGCGGTATTCTCGAGGAGAAGAACCTCGAGGGTTGGGGCTATCCGTTCTATCGCCTGGAAAAAGTCATTGGTCCGATGAGCACGCTAATGGCCTGCCCGGGCGGCACGAGCAAACAGGGTTTTGTACCGGTGGTCGGTGACGGCTTCCTGCTGCGTTACAACAGCAAGCTGCCGCTCGTGCTGTACGTACCCAAGGACATCGAAGTGCGCTATCGGATCTGGTCGGCGTCGACCAAGGTCGAGAAAGCCATTCAGGAATAACCCGGCCATCCGGCGGCCCCTCGCGGCGCCCGTTTGCGGCGTCCGCTGTCGACCTGCCCAGGCATCATGCCGGGGCGCCACTCAACGCGGCGCGCTCGGCCACGTGCCCCAGACTATCGAAATTGATGTTGGCACCCGAGTCGATCGCCACCAGGGTCTGCCCCAATGCACCGGTCTGCGCGACGTACCTCTTGATCCCGGCCACGGCCAGCGCACCGGAAGGTTCGGTGATCGAGCGGGTATCATCGTAGATATTCTTGATTGCGGCGCAAAGTTCATCGTTACTGACCGTCACCACGTCATCGACGCAAAACCGGCAGACCTCAAAACCGTAAGCGCCGATCTGCGCCACCGCCACCCCATCGGCGAAGGTGCCGACGCTCGGCAACACGACCCGTTCGCCGGCATGCATCGCCGCTTGCAGACACGCGGAATGTTCCGACTCGACGCCAATGACGCGAACTTCCGGCCGCAAGTATTTGACGTAGGCGGCGATACCCGCGATCAGCCCCCCGCCACCCACCGGCACGAAGATCGCGTCCAGAGGCCCCTGATGCTGACGCAGGATTTCCATCGCTACCGTGCCTTGCCCAGCGATCACCTCCGGGTCGTCGAAGGGCGAAACAAAGGTGCGACCGGTTTCCCGGGCCAAGTCCAGCGCAAAGGCCAGTGCGAACGGAAAGCTTTCGCCGTGCAACACCGCATCGGCGCCCCGACTGCGCACGCCGATGACCTTCAACTGCGGCGTCGTGCAGGGCATGACGATGGTGGCGTTGATCCCCAACTCCCGCGCCGCCAGTGCCACGCCCTGCGCATGATTGCCCGCAGAAGCCGTGACCACGCCGCGGGCCTTTTGCACCTCGCTCAGTTGTACCAGCTTGTTGTAGGCACCGCGGATCTTGAAAGAAAAGGTCGGCTGCAAGTCTTCGCGCTTGAGCAGGATCTGGTTGCCCGAGGCTTCGGACAAGGCCGGTGCCGGTTGCAAAGGCGTGCGCACGGCCAGCTCATAGACCGGCGCGGCAAGGATTTTTTTCACGTAGCCTTCAAGCAAGGCCTGTTGATCGGTTGTGAAACTCATCGTCGTCTCCTGACATTGATCGGGGCCCGGGAGACAGAAAGTAAAAACCCGCCTCGAGGGCGGGTTGGGTGCTGCAGTCGTGAGCTAGCCCGCCAAATGAGGAATGGCGGTAATAATGCTTGGCTGGCAGCGCAATACGGTGGAAGTCATGGCTCGAAATTAGCCGGACGTTGATGGCAAGTCAATGGCAAGTTTGCGGTGGTCGCTATAGGCTACCGGTTCTATTCATTGCCCAAGGAAGGAAAACATGAAGGCCATTACCCTGCCCCTTATCGCCTTGATCGCTTTTGCCGGCTATACGGTTTCAGTGATGCTCCAGGCCGAACAATCGCTGATCGATTTCGGCATCAGCCTGATGTCACGCCCGGATACTGCGCAAGTGGTGATCGATCTTTACCTGCTGGCGACGCTGGCAGCAATCTGGATGTACCAGGATGCGCGAAAGCGCGGGCAGTCGGCGGTTTCGGTGGTGCCATATCTACTGATTACCGCTGTGTTCGTGTCGATTGGGCCATTGTTGTATCTGGTGGTACGTGGGTTTCAGAATCGAAAGAGTTCAGTTGCCGCGACTCGACAGATCTGACCGACCTCCCGTAATGAGGTTTAAATTGCAATCGCGAGCAGGCTCGCTCCTACACAAGATTTGAAAAACCGATGCCCTGAAACTCAATACCCGTTCTGCAGCCGCTCACTATGGCGGCTGCAGGACAAGCCCACGGCTGGTTACTTCAAACCCACCTTGTACAACCCGCCGTTCTCCTCATCGGTCAAAACATACAAGTATCCGTCCGGCCCCTGCCGTACGTCGCGAATGCGTTTTTTCAGCTCCCCGAGCAAGCGCTCCTCGTGGATCACCTTGTCGCCATCGAACTCCAGGCGGATCAGTTCCTGGCTGATCAGCGCGCCGACAAACACGTTGCGCTGCCAGACCTTGAAACGATCGGCATCGTAGAACGCCATGCCACTCAGGCCCGGGGACTTTTCCCAGACATGATTCGGGACAAGGGTGCCTTCGGCGATTTCACCCTTGGCTTCGGGAATCGGTTGACCGGAGTAGTTGATGCCATGGGTCGCCAGCGGCCAGCCGTAATTCTTGCCGCGCTCGATGATGTTGATTTCATCGCCGCCCTGAGGGCCGTGTTCGTTTTCCCACAGCGTGCCGTTCCACGGGTTGAGCGCGGCGCCTTGCGGGTTACGCTGCCCGTAGGACCAGATCTCCGGGCGCACGTTGGCCTGGCCGACAAAGGGGTTGTCCTTGGGCACAGTGCCATCCGGGTAGATTCGCACCACTTTGCCTTGCAGCTTGTCGAGGTCCTGGGCGGTCGGGCGGTCGTTGTTTTCCCCCAGGGTCACGAACAGATAGCCGTCGCGATCAAACACCAGCCGCGAGCCAAAATGGTTGCCCACCGAGAGCTTGGGTTCCTGACGCAGGATCACCTGGAAATCCTTGAGCGCTGTCATATCGTCGGAGAGCCGGCCGCGGCCCACCGCCGTGCCGGCCTTGCCGCCCTGACCGCCACCTTCGGCATAGGACAGATAGACCATCCGGTCCTGCTTGAAGTCGGGCGACAGCGCCACGTCGAGCAATCCACCCTGCCCCTTGGCCCAGACCGTGGGTACGCCATTGAGCGGTGCGGACAACTTGCCTTCGGCGGTCACCAGTCGCAGGTTGCCGGGCCGTTCGGTCACCAGCATGCCTTTGCTATCCGGCAGGAATGCCAGGGCCCAGGGGTGCTCCAGCCCCGTCACGATGGGGGTGACCTCAAGGGTGCCATCTTCGCTTTTCATCGTCTGGGCCGGTGCGGCAACGGCGCTGATCAATACGCCGGCACAGAGGGTTGCCAACAGGCTTTTACGCAACATGCAGGATTCCTTTTCTGACGGAAATGAGGCTTGGTGAAAAGTAGCGGGTAGACGTCATGCCCGCCACTCAACGGTTGCTGCTACCGGTGTCTCGAGGCGGTGGATTGGGAATAAATTTCGGTGGGCTGGCGGGCGCTGTCCGGTCGGGGTAGCGATTACCAATGCCACCGTTGTCCAGTGTCGGCGGGCGCGGGACCGGCACGGTATTGGGTCCTCGTATGGCCGGGGTGCCGGGTTGGGTGCCTTGCATGCTGTTGGGATTGGCCCGGCGAATCGGACTGTTGTAAGGGTTGTTGTTGGTGCTGCCCGGCAGGTTCTGGGCCAACTGCAACGAAGCAGAGACGTCGGCCTGGACCAAGGAGCCAAGTACGCCACTCAAGGCCAGTGCAATGGCGCCAAACACGTATCGGTTCATGGGGGTGCCTCTCTGCGTCCGCGTGGGTAAGGACTTCGATACCACGCTACGCCCGAGGTTCGGATTTGTTAACCAAAAACTCCCCGGCACGGTCTGGCACCCGGTTGATCCGGCGAGGGAACCGGTGCGCAGACCACAGAAACTTTTGCCCTGGACCGCAGGTCACCTGAACATCACTCGCGAGTAGACGACCATGGCACGGGCAATCTGGAAAGGCGCAATCAGCTTCGGACTGGTGCACATCCCCGTGGCGCTGGTCTCGGCAACGTCCTCCCGAGGCGTCGATTTCGACTGGCTCGACAGCCGCAGCATGGACCCGGTGGGCTACAAGCGTGTCAACAAGGTGACGGGCAAGGAAGTCACCAAGGAGCACATCGTCAAGGGCGTGCAATACGAAAAGGGCCGGTACGTGGTGCTCAGTGAAGAGGAGATCCGTTCCGCTCATCCGCTCTCGACCCAGACCATCGACATTTTCTCCTTTGTCGACGGCAAGCAGATTCCCTTGCAGAACATCGACACGCCTTACTACCTGGCTCCCGACAAACGCGGCGGAAAGGTCTATGCGCTGCTGCGCGAAACCCTGAGCAAAACCGGCAAGGTCGCCCTCGCCCGCGTGGTCTTGCATACCCGCCAGCACCTGGCCGCATTGATGCCGCTGGAATCGGCACTGGTCCTGGTGATGCTGCGCTGGCCGGCCGAGGTGCGAAGTCTCGATGAACTGGCGCTGGGCAGCGAAGTGACCAACCCCGAACTGGCCAAGGGCGAACGGGACATGGCCAAACGCCTGGTGGAGGACATGAGTGCCGAGTGGACGCCGGACGACTATCGGGACGGCTTCGAAGACAAGATCATGGCCCTGGTGGACAAGAAGGCCCGTGAAGGCAAGATCGAAGACGTCGAAACCGCTTCTGGTGAAGAGGAGCGCAAAACGGCGGATGTCATTGACCTGACCGAACTGCTCAAGCGCAGCCTCGGCAGCGGTAAAGCAGCGTCCAGGCCGAAGGCGGGAAGCAAACCGGTTGCCAGGAAGAAAGTCAGTAAGTGATCCGTTGGATGTCCCGGACTGCTCGCGAAGCCTTGGTACGCTACACCGAAAAAATCAGATCAGAATGAAGACCGCCAGCAACCCGGCAAAGATCGACCATTTTTGGAGGTAGTAAAGCTTGCGGTTGCGCTTTTTCAGTTCCTTGGCGCGCAGGCGAACCTTGTAGACCTTGCTGAACAGCCGGTTGATCCCACCGGTGCGGTCTCCGTCCTCGTTCGGTGCACCTGCCGCCGACATGACAGTGCGGCTGAACCAGCGATTGAATGCCGCTGCCCACCGATACTTCATCGGCCGCTCGACGTCGCAGAACAGGATGATGCGGTTGCGTGGCGTGGTGTTCTCTGCGTAATGAATGAAGGTCTCATCGAACATCACCGCTTCGCCATCGCGCCAATGGTAGTTCTGGCCATCGACATTGATGTAGCAACCTTCAGCGTTGGGTGTGTCCAGTCCGAGGTGATAACGGTACGAACCGGCATACGGGTCGCGGTGGCGCACCAGTCTGGAGCCCGGTGGCAACTCGGCGAACATCGCCGCCTTGATCGAGCCAATGCCCTGTACCAGTTCGGTGGTACGCGGGCAGAGCTTCATGGCCGACGGGTGGCTATCGCCATACCACTTGAGATAGAAGCGCTTCCAGCCGGTCTTGAAAAATGAGTTGAAACCGACGTCATCGTATTGGTTCGAACGTTTGATCTCGCCGGCGTGAAGCAAATTCTGGCCTTCGGCACGAATTTCTTCCCAATGCGCCTGCAGCGGGCTCAGGTCGGGAAAATCAGCCGGATCGAGATACGGTTTGTTGGGGATTTTCGAAAACAGATAAAGAAAGCAATTGATCGGCGCCAGGAATGTCGAGTGATCACTCAACTGGCGCCCCAGCTTGTGGCGCACTCGACCACGCAGGTGAACGTACGCAATAGAGACAACGTAGATAACGGCAATGATCAGTTTCACGGAAATCGTCACAGGTTGGAAATAAACAAACTGCGCCCTTTACCGGCATGCCGGCCCCCGGGTCTTGTGCAGCGACTGAATGCGAAACAGCGGCCCCTTGGTGCCATCGAACCACGCCGATGGTCGGCCTTCAGCTGATGGATGGCATTTTAGCCACAGTTTGTAACCAATAGTTAACCCGCAACTGTGAAAATGTGTCCGCAAAAACCGCCAAAGCGTTGCAGAGGCCTCATCGCCCTATCGTTTAAAGAGCCAGACCAGTACAATCGCCGCCAAACTTTACGCGCCCCCAGGTTGAGAGCGGGAAAATCCCCTTTCAGCGCACGTTGTCTCGGGCCAGGCGCGCCACATGCTGCTGTCCACTTGATGCCAGATGGATCTTCCACTGCCGATCGGGATGAATGTCCCGGGGGCCCAACAGTGGAAACAGGTACTGAACCGGTACTGCCGCAACCCTAGCTACTCTGAATGCTTCGCAGGAAAAACCTTTGATTTCTACAGCTAACATCACGATGCGATCTTAACGGCGCTGTGGAGTAGCTTCAAGCGTAGGAAAATCAAGGGGTTGAGCTGCACTGGATCGCATCAAAACACGCAAGAAAACGTCGATTGGTATCAAAATTGGTATCAGAGACACACTCCTCAGAGCCGGTGTGACGACGTCCACTTTTCCTCGGCTGAAAGACTGCTATCAGCTAGTAGGGCACCTTCAACGCAGTGCCCATAGCCAGCCCGAGCTACGCTCAACAGATTGCGCAGCCCTTGACGATTCTAGAGGGGGGCGCTAGGGCCACCAAGTAGCGCCTTGCCTAATGTCCTCCATCAACGCTTGTGTCAAGGAGACCGTTCCGACTTCCGCAAGTGCCGGCGCGACTAGCCGCAGCGCCGTCATTACCGTATCTCTCGACACAGACGGAAAGGCGGTCATGAGATCGAAGGCCCGCCATCTCTCTTCCGTTGTCCTGCATGTCGAGACGATTTGCGCTGCCAGGGGTATTCGCTGGTCAGCCTTTTCAGCAGCACAGGCTGCCAACGCAGCTTCCAGCAGCTCAGCCCTTTCCAACGGAGTCTTGGTCACTAGCGACAGGCGTGCGAGGGATTGACTGGTCTCCAATGCGCTTCCTGCACGTGCTTTAAGCTTCGGCCAAGCGATAGCCTGATCCTTAGGATCTAGCAGTTCGAAGCCGTCTATGAGTGAGCTGATGCATGGCTTTTCTGAGGCCATCGAGAGGAACCAATACTGACGCAGCAGATCTCGGCGCGGATCACCTGATGGCAAGAGCTTTAGACTCCGAACCATGTAGCGCACGCCATTGTTGGGGTCCTCTTGCGCTGCAATTTCCTCAAAGGCCTCGTCAAAGATATCGTACATCCCGAGTTGTATCGCGACCGGTAGCAAGTCGATTAATACGTGCACACGGATATCCCGCGTGACATTTACCAGACTTCTGCGCGCTACTTCGAGCTCCTTGGTTGTCCAGAATTCTGTTGCATACTTGGCGGCCATACCGAAGTGGAAGCAGGACAAACGGTCCGGTCTGTCCAGGATCCTTTGCCAACACTGCTGGAAGACGACCTTTCGTTTGTGCTGTGGAACCCTTGGCATCTCCCGGAGCATGGTGCTCACGCTATTGCCGGTATCCTGCACACATAAGATTGCTTGAAGCCCCTTGTCCGCAAGACCAGCTGTCGCCGGGAGTTGGTTCGATAGCTGCAGCAGCAATTCTCCGAAGTGCAACGCATAGTTAACCTTCTGGATATCGCCTAACAACACGCTAAACTCTCGCTCTTTCTCCGCCAAAGGCAATGTCGAGAAGAGCGAAACGAGCGTCAGGGCGCGCGCATAGTCGTCTTCGATGCAACGCGCATTGAGAAGTGCATCTCCGATTATCGACTGTCGCATAGTCGGTAGCGCTACGCGGGCCACTTCCATCAATGCGTGTGTGCGATTGTTCGCCGACGGTAGGTTCAACGCAAGCTGATGAACTAAGGAAACTAACTGCTGCCGCGCGTCGATCCGCACAATAGGTAGGATGTTCACCAGCGTGTCCACCTTCCAGTAGTCTGGAACGAGTAGAGGGGCCAAAACGGTCATTAGGCTCGTCTTGTAAGACTCTGTCGGCAAGCGGTGAATCGCCAAAATAGCAAGTGTTACCGAGGCTCTAGTGAATTGCTCCTGCCGAAAATGTGCTTCGATGTCCCATGGAGTATCCGTCACGTGATCCGCTTGAATCACCTTGATCTGCTGCGCTAGGCGAGCAATCCGCTCCTCCAGCCGATCCACACCGACCCAGTGGATAAGCAATCCCAAGGCCGTCACCATTTGGTACAAATCAGAGGAGGCGTCGACCAATCGCAGACACTCGTTGATGATGCATTCCGCGAGGCCAGGCTTATCTAATCGATGCAAAGTCTCGATAGTAGAAACCAGCGACATGATCTCGGAAGTCGCATTCTGCCCCCCCAGCGCTTTCGACATCGTTTCTGTTAGCACGGTGTCGAGCTGCACATCATCCAACACCGGGGCGAGCGCCACGATGATGCCTATGCGCGATAGACCATCAGCCTGCGCAAGCAGCCAGCTTAGGACTTTGTCTACGACTTCTCCTCGGCGCGGTTCAGGAAGATGTGGTGCCAGGCAAGCTAACTGATTATTGCGAGATTCGACGTCCACCGTCTGAAGTACATCCGATAGCAGCTGTTCCAAGTGTGTATCGGGCAAGCTTGGCGCGAGGGCCATCAAGTAACCAAATCGGTTCTCAGGTTGCTGGAGTTCGACAACATTAAGCGCCTGGCGCAGGGTAACCAATTGGTCTTGAAGTGCCATGGCGAGCAGTTCGCTCGGGACGTTGATGCCTTGCGATTTCACGCTGCCCACCAACACCGCGATCTTGATCCTCAATCGCAGCGCCCGGGTCGCTTCGTCGCGATAAGTGGCGCAGGGTTGAATGGCTCCAGAAGCGGCAAGCAGCGAGTCCGCATAGCCGGCGTAGTCTTTGTCAATTTGAAACCATGCTTGTCTCCAGCCTTCGGTCAGTAGAAGCTCGACGTCGTCCAGGGAGGCAGCTCCCGCGCGACGCAGGTGATCCACGTGGTGCTGCAGAACGTAAGTCGGCGCAGGCGCATTGGGGTCTGCGCCGAGGCCTTTGGCCACGCCCCGCCCCCATTCCAGGAAGGCATGCTCAACAGACTGCCGTGTGATCGAGTCGAATCGCTCCTCCAGAAGGTACTCGCCAAACTTCGGGTGGTTCAGCACATAGCCATGATCGGCACGTCCATCCCCCGCGATGAACCGCTTGAGCGGTTTGATGAATCGGTCCGAAGCAGTGGGTCGAGATAAGCCGCAAAGCCTACAGGTTAGATCGGTCAAGTGCGGACCTTCAATCGGCCCTAGAGCCATCGCGAGAACGGCCAAAGTCGTGTCCACCGCCTCCTGCCCCCCGTGCTCACCTAAACTCTGGGAATCGAATGCACGCGAAAAGTAGGCCGTGAAACCAGGAGACAGGCCGTCCAGGACATCCACGTAAATTCGCACTCCACTTCTTGCGATGGCGCTTAAATCCTCCGCATACAGTGCAAGTAGTAATGGCTCTCCTGCCGAGAGCACCATCAGTCGATCGATCAATGCATCGCACACCACTTCCTTGGCAATCCCAACACTTTCGAGGATGGGAGCGACCGCCTTCCGGTCGAGGACCGAGAGACCTCCCGAAACAGCCACGTCACCTTGCCAACCCAACCGCTTTAACCAGCCCTCGGGGCCTCGGTCACCAGCTTGTTCGCGGGCGCTGACCAGAATTCTGATGGTCGGTGGCAGCGACGGTGGGAGGAACGTAGGGTTGAAGCCAGCGCCCTGAGCCTCATCCAAACCGTCCACAACGATTAGCAAGTGTCGGGATTCTTTCACCGCCTGGTTCAGCAGTGCGGCCGATTTTCCCTGATAGTAGGTGTCCACGTCGGTAAAGGGCGGTGCCAACTCGATCTGCATCACACGTGCTAGTTGCGTTGCCAACAGAGCATAGAAGACTGACGGCCGATCGGTGCTGAACCGAAGGCTAATCGGCACGAACACAACTGCCCACGTAGCATCCGATACAAGACGTTCAGTCCACTGGACTAACAGAGCACTCTTGCCACGTGCAGTGGGAGCAGATATCAGATTCCGGCTAGGCGCAGCTGTGTTGAAGAGCCATGCGTCTAGTCGCTGGCATTCCGCATCGCGGCCACCGAACGGCTGCGCGGCCATCTGATCTGAAACAAGATAGTGTTGCCGAAAGGTTTGGATGAACCCACGGTATTGAGAAGCCTCGTCCAAATACTCCCACGCCCAGCCGGAGATCGCCGATAGTGGACCCTCGTTAGGCGTGGTTCGTAGTTCAACACAAGCCGTCTTCAAGACACCGGACAACTCATTAGCAGTCCATCGACCTTGACGTTCGATCAGGCCGTGCGCGGAAAGCTCAATTGCTGTCCATGCGATTTCGGCGGCGCGTTCATCAGCGCACAGGCGCAGGAGTTCGGCCTTGGCCGCCAATACCGAAGCGTCATCACGATTAGCACAGTGCACGACGATAATTCGCAACCTGCCGCAAACTGCCTGCACCGGTAACCCTGCGCTCTCCAGGCGATGCTTGAACTGACTCGTAATTTCGTCAAGTAAGTCTGCACGACCTTCGCCTAGCCGCACTATGCCTCGTGCCAACCCTCGGCGGATAGTTGTACTTGCGTCTGTGTCGATGACTAGGACACCGTAGGCAATCGTCCCCATGTGGATTCCATTTGCCAGCGACTCGAGCGCCCTCCACAGATCCTCGCCCCGCTTCAGCCCCTTCTTGGCTTGCGCCTCCACCACCAGATTGTTCGCAAGGACAAACCGCAGATCGTCACCTGGTCCGTTGGTCTCACACCAAATTTCAACCGGGATATCGACCTCCATCTCCTTGAGCCAGCCGAGCCGTCGGTGCCCCAGTAGATGCACCGCAGCAACTGCAGCCACTCGGGCGTGCAGATTCATCCCTCCGGCTGCAGCACTGCCGCCTGAGGCATTCGCGCGCTCTTCCGCACCAGCCGTTTGCTGTTGTGGCAATGGGTGTTCTACTGAGTTGGTCACCGCGGGTTTTGGCATTTTGCATTGGCTTCTTTATAGGCTTACTTCAATCAGTACTGATCGCATAACTGAAGAGACTCGTGAAAAGCAACACTGTCCTCTTCATAGCGTGACAAGTACTCCAATTTCCGGCAGGTTGGCGTGCGATTTGCCCCATTTTTGCCCCATAAAATTTTAGCGAGCTGCGCGGAACAACCCCCATAAAATCCTCGTATCGCGTTGAAGCCACCTCTGTACCACGCTTCAACGAGCCCCCCCCGGAAATTCTTCTCACTTCGATGTTGCGCTTAATTTCAACAACCGGCTTCTTGCAGAACTAGTTTTCAAAACCCACCATAACACCAACCTGGTCAAAGGTTGAGTTACTAAAGGTTAACCCCCCAATGGAAAGCTCCGACATTCCGCCATATACGTTAAACCCGATGGATCTTAGATCTAACTCGGTAACCACAGCTTGATCATCACCAGTCTGCTCAACCTTTAAAACTGTGCCACCATTTATTTTGACTATAAGCTGCCTCCCCATCTCTTCAACTCGAACAAGTGGATGACGAGAAATAGAGGAGTCCACCAGTAATATGTATTTTTTACTTTGGGGGGACTGAAGCGCTTGCAGCCAGATCTGTGGCTTTGACCCCTTACCAATTAACAATGGCAATACATTTTTCACTGCAATAATCTTGGTGCCACCCAACAATTTATTACCGCACAAAGACAATGTTCCATATGGCACATAACCTTTTGGAAGCTTATCAAGCTTGATCATACTAATTCCTTACCGGGTGACGGGTTTTAGGAGCGTTCTTAAAGTGCTCACTCATGGCTTTCATGACTTTTTTCTTGTCACTCGGTAAGCACAAGCCTAATAAGCAAAGCACTAGCACCACAACTACACCGCCCCCAAGAGTAACCCACTCCCCTTTACTTACAACATCATCGCCGCCAATAAAGCTTGAATACATTTTCGGAAAAATACTTAACGCGTATCCAAAAATGGCAAAACCAATATTTAGCGCCCATCCATAAGCAGAAACCCAGCCATTTTTCAACTGCATATAGTCAACCGCACTCAAAGTATAGTCTACCTGAATAGTTGCAAATGCTATTCCACTGTAAATATCATCCGTGACAATCGTTTGAGTTAAAGTCTCATTTTTAAAATTCGTCTTTGCCATCGGTGATCCATCATCCCGAACCGTAAAGGGCAGAAGTATTCGCTGCCTAACCTAAGTGATATCGAAAAGATACCACTAGCACTCACTAATTGCATCTGAAGACCAAGAACCACCAAAAATTGCATCAGAAGTACCTATCCGTCCTGCTTTTTGGACGAGTTAAAAAAGGCCCTCAAGGACCGTGGGCACCCAATTCATGATCACCAACTCACCGCTGATCTCTGCTTTCCCCTGCCGCTGATTCGTCGTGCTGTAACGGATGTCCACCGTCTCAAAATGGAAGCCCTCAAACACCCGCCGTATGTCCGGGTGATCGTTAATGCTGACCATCACCCTCCCTTTGCAGCGGCGCATGAAGTCAGCCATCCGCTCGTAGTTCTCAAACGGGAAGTCGACCCCATAGCCGGCGGTCTGCCAATAAGGCGGGTCCATGTAGTGGAAAGTATGAGCGCGATCGTAGCGCTCGGCGCATTCGAGCCAGGGTAAGTTTTCGACGTAGGTGCCCGACAGACGCTGCCAGGCGGCCGAGAGGTTTTCCTCGATCCGCAGCAGGTTGATGGCCGGGCCTGTGGTCGCCGTGCCAAACGTCTGCCCGGTCACTTTGCCCGCGAAGGCATGGTGCTGCAGATAGAAAAATCGGGCGGCGCGCTGGATGTCGGTGAGGGTTTCGGGGCGGGTCATCTTCTGCCACTCGAAAACCTGGCGCGAGCTCAGAGCCCATTTGAACTGGCGCACGAACTCTTCGAGGTGGTTCTGCACGACGCGGTACAGCGTGACCAGGTCGCCATTGATGTCGTTGAGGACTTCAACGGGCGCTGCCTGGGGTCGCATGAAGTAAAGCGCGGCACCGCCGGCAAAGACTTCGACGTAGCATTCGTGGGGCGGAAAAAGTGGAATGAGGCGATCGGCCAGGCGGCGTTTGCCGCCCATCCAAGGGATGATGGGAGAGGACATAGATAGCAAGACCTTTACTGTATATACAAACAGGTGCTAGGCTCGCCGCGCTTTGTGCACGGAGCAAGAGCCTTGGCTGGACTTGCAGGGACAATCTGCAGGGACGGCGGCCAGGCTGGGTGTTGACGCACCCAGCTCGGTCGCTCTTTTTTAACTTCAGTGTTGAGGCCACGAAGCCGGTATGGCCCAGCAGTTCGTCACCTTGATCTCGCCTAATCGTCACACCTCAACTACTGTATATAAAACCAGCATCTGTAAGGTGTGACCGTGGATCCGTACGAAATCGAAGACACCAGCGACTGGCTTGGCTGCCCGACGCCGCTCGATACCTGCCGGCATCAGCTTCGAATGCTCGAGAACGAAATTCAGGAACTGACTCTGCAACTGCGCCAAGCCCGGGAGAAAATCTTCAAGCTGGTTGAGATGCACGCCGAAGCTGCCAATGAGCGCGATACGCTTCGCTCTCAATTGGCCAACGCCAAAGCTGAAGCGGCAGATGCTCACAGGCTCGCAACTGAGATCGAAACCCGGAGCAACTGGCAGTTAATGGCCAAGGACAAGCACATCAGCGAGCTCACCGCAAAGCTACGTGCCCTCACGTGCAAAGATCAGCCCGTCGGGTTACCGGGCGACAGGTAAATCCGGCATCGGTGATGGCGACAATTCTTTGAGCTCGCGCCAGTCCCTCCTTAGTTACTCAGCTTGGGCTGCAGGATCACCCGAGCCAGCATCACCAGGATGCCCAGCACGCCATAGGCCACAGGCGGCAGTACCGCCTGCAACTGAGGCAGCAGCTGCTCAGCAATACCCAGTGCGGCAATCGCACCGCCAGCCTGAACGCTAGACATCTTCAACGCATCTTTCCAATTACTAATCAGCTGCATATTTTGTTGCCTCGGTTGGTTGGGAAACATTCAGGCCAGCGCTTTCAACGCGACCTGGAAAAACAAAAAACTTCAGTGCCACGGAGCTCACGGCACATCCTTAAAGAAAATGTGACGCCCGAGCTTCAGCGTCTGCTTGGCATCCTTAATCCACACGGGTGGTTTGGGCATGGAGGTCGCGTAGTAATGGGTCGCCCCGCCGGTTGGATCTGAAACCTTGTCCGCCATCACCTGGTCGGCAGCGATCTGCGCTCGAGCAAACTCGCGAAACGGAATCGGCTTGGCGCCACTCAGGTAGGCGTAATTCGGATCGTTCCTGTTCCAGCAGCTGAACTGGTACGGCTTCTGGCACACACCGGCATAGCCCTCGCCCCACCACGACTTGGCCTTGCCGTCGTTCACGCGGTTGCGGATGGTCCACGCCACGGCGATCTGGCCGGCCAGCGATTCGCCGCGAGCCTCCCCCCACAATGTGCGGGCGAGGATGTCGCGGTCTTTTTCGGTTTCAGTCATCACTATTCTCCAGACGAAAAAAAACCCGCCGGAGCGGGTCACAGTTATTGCTGCTGACTAGCAATCCACAGCACCGATGAATCCTGGAAGCGTCTTCAGGTGCGCATAGGCCTGCTCCAGCGGATTGCCGCCATCGATGTCATAGGGCGCTTCCTTGATTTCGCTTTGGAATACTTCGGCCTCAGGACTACTGCGGTACTGAACACCAAAGGTCATCATCCTGTTGCCCATGGCAATGGCTGGCATGACCGCCGTGATGTGGGCGTCTACGACGGTGATGCCTTTGAATTCGATGGTCTTCTTGATAGACATGCTCAATTCCTTAGTTAGGGATCCGGAGTGTTCGATAGCCGACACCTGCGGAGTCAGTAGGACCCAACTCAATGCGATCAAAAGAGGTCACACCGTTCTTGATCAGTTTGAGCGACAGCGCCGTTTTCCCTGAGGAAAGGCTCGAGTCATCAATCGATGCGACTGTCTCCAACGATTTGTTGCGCCAGCGGTATTTTCCGGAATCCCCCAAGTTGAAGGTGGTGTAGAACTGATCCGTTTGCTCGCTCGCGCCATTCGGCAGCACGCGATAAAACTGCTGATCGACAGTAACCACGAACTCTTTCCGCGTGGACACTTCGCTTGAGTAACCCGCCACAAAGTTACTGGAAAGCGTTCCAGCGCCGAACACTACCACCCCGGAGCTCACAAGCGCTTCGGGGTTAACGCCACCGGTGAGCACCCCGTAGTTATTCAGTCCGCCCTCGCCTGTAAATTCGAAAATAGCCTTGACCGTCGAGTAATAATTAACGCCTTCAGCGAAGCAGGCATTCGCCTTGCGGAAGAGATACAACGGATTAAGCACCGCAGCCACTGCGGAGAAATAGGGTCTCGGGTCAATCGATCGGCAATTGAGCGGCAGCAGTTGGCCGCTGGCCGTGCCGCCATGAAAAACAACTCCGGCCCCTTCGACATTCTCGAAGGTGGTGTTGTAATCCCAATTATCGCGCGACCACTCACCATACTGGATGACAGCGTTGAAATTGGCGGCATTGCCAAACTTGACCATGTTCGCACCCGCGCAGGTGTTGAGCTTGACCCCACGGGATTCGGTGTTCCTGCCGACTGCGAAGCCCACAGCGCTGTTCTCAGCCAGCGTGAAACCAAAGGCCTTGCAAAGATTGACCTCGCTTTCAAAGATACCGTCGAGCAAGAACACATCGGTTTTGATGCCATGTTGTGGCAGCGCAATCACCTGCTCGATTTTGACGCCTTGGCACATCTTGCCAGTCGCCACGCCTGTACCACCGCCGGCCTTGTTGGTTTTAAAGGCGGTACCGGAGAAGTTTTTGATATAGACGCGCTTTGCATAGCTCCCATCCCGGGCGCCAAACATGGCGACACCCGGAATATCGCGGCCACCCACATCGATCGTGAGCGCAGAAAGACCCAGATGGGTCGAGACTTCTGCAGCCGCAGTTGAGTCGCCCAACTCAACCACACAGTCACCGATGAACCCGGCACCTGGCCCACCCAGCGGGTCCAGGACAAGGCCGGCAGAGTCGATGCCGTCACCCACGAGCTGCGCGCCAGTCACTTTGGTCGTGATCTTGCGCTTGACCTTGAGGGGGTACGGAATCAGGACTTTCTTGCCCTTTTGCAGCGCCGCGTTGATTGCCGTGTCCCAATACCAGGTGGCCGGTTCGGCGGGGTCAATCTTGTCTGCCAGTGGGATGACATGGACGTGTTCCCAGACATTTAAGGTCTGAGCACTCAACATGCCGGCCACCGTATAAGCGCCCCGGCCGAAGACTCCACGCATGAATGCCACCATTCCTCCCCCTTTCCCCGGGTCAGTGGCATCACCAAGCTCGCTCATAATCATTTGCCCATCGGCATTTGGCGTAAGCCAAACAATGCCGGTGAAGACACGTTCGATGCCCATGGTGGTATTGAAATATCTATCCCCAGCCGACAGAGGCTGCCCCAGCGGATTGGCAGCGGGATCAGCCGCTAGAGGCCCGAAGTTTCGCCCTGCATAGGCTAAAGCGCCCTCAGCAAATGTTCTCGATGCTTCCGAAAATGCCTCTGCCGCATCCGCAGATTGCCGAGCCGAATTTTCCACCCGATCTAACAGATACCGGGTCGGAATTCTCTTTCCGGTATCAACAGCTGCCCCGTTAACATTCTGGTAAATCGCATAGGCGGCTTCATCTTCAGGGGCCACAACCTGAAAGATCTTGCCGTTAACAGTCGCAGCGAGCCCCTGTGCAACTGTGCGATAGACACCGTTGGTCAATGCAAGCACATCGTCGGGGTCCGTTATGACGATGTCTCGGATCAAAGGAGCCGAATACCCACCACGATGGATGTGCACATCGACTCGGTTAGTGCTTGTGTAGAAAAATACGCGGGCATTTTTGTCGGCAAGAAACGGATTACCAAGAGGTGTATTGCCTAATGAGTCCAAAAACAGCGCAGCACGTGCCTGCGTGCCACTCACAAACACATCTACCGTTGCGCCGGGCACCAGAGCGCCGTCCTCAGCCCGGGCGGCGAAGAATTGAATGGGTTGCATAATGGCTCTCTATTAGGTGTTAAAGGTGATCGCCGGAGCGAAGTTGAGCTGACTGCGCGTGCTACTCCAGGTATCGTAAGCAGCGGCACAGAGGAAATAGGTCGTGCCGGCAATCAAGCCGGTGATCTCCCCAGAACGGGACGCCCCCTGATAGCCAATCGTGCCGGCAAAGGTCGGATCGAAACCTGCGACAGTGGAATACACGAACATGTAACCGGCGGCGTCCGCTGCACTGCTGGCATCGCAGCTCACACCAGCCGTAGTGCCGCTGACCGCCGCCGCGGTGCCGGTCACCGCCTCCGGTGCCGTATTGGTGACCAACACTGAAGCCAACGGCGCGCTGCCGGCAGCGTTGCGCTCGATGATCTCCACGCGGTAACTGCGCAGCAGCGCGCCGTCGACCAAGGCGTCAGCCCGCTGGTAGGTGAAGGCCGTGCTGGTAGTCGATACCTGACGCAGCAACGCATTGCTGCCGGCGTTGCGGATCCGCACCAGCCGATCCTCCGCGCGAGCCCCGGCCGTCCAGCTGACGGTGAAGTACGGCGCTTCGAATGAGCCGACCAGCGCCAGGCTCTGCGCCGACGCAGGTACCACCCGCGCGGGCGACAAGGTGACGCTGTACGCCGTGACGTCCGCCAGATCCTCCAACGCCCGACCGTACACGTTGAACGAGCGAAACTTGACCCACACCGTTCTGCCGATCTGATCCCGGGCATAGCTGTATTTCCAGACCGCGTCGTCCAGGCGTACAAACGGTGCTCCGCTGGGATGACTGGCCACCGCCGAGCTCAGCCGCCCGCGTCGCAGGTAGCCCAACTGATAGGCCCCCACGCCAGTCAGCGTGGCATCGCGATAACTGAGCAGTTCTCCGTCCACCCAGCACAGGGTGGCGCCGCTATCCGCCTCGGCGGTCGTCGCGGCCGCCAGTTCGTCCGGTGCCGCCAGTTGCACGGACAGGGTATTGACCGTGTCCGGATCGTTGCCGTCCGCCAGGGCGGCTGAAAGCTGCCCCATACGCGCCCGACCATAGATGGTTTCAACCATCCGAAAGCTGTCACCGTCGGCACTGATCCAGATCTCACAGCCACCCCAGTTGGGGCTCGCACCGGCCACGGCACCCCACACTTGCAACTCACCGGCGAGCAACAGGCTTTCGGGTGGGTTGAACATGATCGGCGCCAGTACCGGACCGGGTGCGGCATTCTGATTACTTTGAAAACCACTTTTGCTTTGCACCGGGTAATTGGGCGCGCTGCCGACACCCAACAACGCGTCCTCGGCGACCACCGCCAACTTGCCCTCTTCGTCCTCCTCGACCGAGATCAAACGGACCAAGCGCTGCTGCAGGTTTAAGCCTGGTTCGGTGATGGTGACCAGATCCATCGGCTCCAGCAGCACATGTTGCCAACCGAGGGAAAACTGGTATTCATTGCGCACGTACAGCTTGCGCTGCACCAGCAACTGCGCGGCATGCGCGCCGATCGCCACCTCGCAGATCTCATAGGCCTTGATCGTCTCCATTGGCCGCGAACCGAACTGCTCGATGGCCGCCTGATCGGTGCCGCGCACCACATCGGTGTTGTACTCGTGAGCGCGATCGAGGATCTCCAGCGAGACTTCGTTGTAGCTGTCCGCCTGGCTCTTAATCTTGAGTGAGACCGGTGGCTCGCCCTCCTCGGCCAGAAAATCATCATCGGTCAGATCTGCCACTGGCGTGACATCCGGGTACCAGGTCACGCCGTTGCCGGTCACGACCTGATCGCCATAGGGAATGACCTTGAGCTGACCGGCCGACCAGACCAACTCGCTGTTGGTCAGTTGCAGCCAGCGAGCGATCGCTTCACTGGCCGGTGACTGCTCATCGAGCACCGGGCTCAACAACAGGTTTTCAGCCAAACAGTAATTGCGATAATTGCTCAGGTCGGCCACCCACCATGGGTTGAATCCAATGCCGTCCAAAGGATCGAGCAGTAAACCCGGCAAGAATTCCCCGGGATTGGCGTCCGGCAACCCCGGCACTTGATAGGGACCGTCCACCTCGAACGTGTGGTTCTGCACCCCGGCGCTATCGTTGAGCAGGTACCGACCGGCATACACATAGGCGGTGTCCGCGTAGGCGATGGCCTCGGCGGGATGCTTGGTTTGAAGAAAACCCCATACCGGTTGGTCCCGATCACCCCGGGCAAAGCTGAAACCCGCCTGAGCCAAGGCCGACTGAGTCACCCCGTTGATGACCTTTTCAGTAAACACTTCCTTGTCACGAAAAATGCGGTGAACCGCACCCAACGTCCCACGACCAATCGCGAGGATCAGCGCCGCGTAGTAGGTGTAGGTGGTGTCTTTTTGGGTCGCCCCGCCGCCGCCCTTGCCGCCCGATTTCTTCTTCGTGGTCTTCGCCACGGCTTCGAAGTCGGTGTAGTAAATCAGGTTGGGGCTGATGCGGTTTCGGCCGGCGATCCAGGCGATCGGCTTGCCGCTGGCACTGCTCTGAACTTGCAGTGCATTGATGCGCGTGGCGCTGGTGGTAATGGTACTACTGCTGCCCCCCATCGCTGACTCCATATAGATTGAGTGTGTAATAACGCACCAGCTGGCTGGCCAGCCGTTCCTCGCGCATGTCTGCGTATTCCACGCCGATATCGCGGTAGGCATGGATGACCCGGTGTTCATCGATCACCACGGCGCCGTGACTGTAGGTGCGGCCGAAACGCCACACCGCCATGTCTCCGAGTTGAGGCGTCTCCACGGGGTGGCCGTACCGATCGAGCCAGTCCAGATAACGTTCCTCACTGCGATGCAGGTGCCAGTCCTGGGCATAAGGTCCGGGGTCGATCAAGGGCATCAGCCCGACCGCGTTATAGACCTCAATCAGCAGCCAGGCGCAGTCGACACCGACACCCAGCAAGTGCTGACGGTGCTGGTACGGTGTGCGCAGCCAGCGTTCTGCCTCGGCCACCACGGCCGCCCGCTGCTGAGCTTCGAACGCGTTCATATCGACGTCTCCGCGACTGGGATGAAGGGCATGCCGCGATAACGCGCGCGGTTACCGAACTTGTTGGTGCAGGCATCCAGCGTGCGCGGGCAGCCCGGATAAATCAGGAACTGGTCGCCCGAGACGGGCACCGCGGGCACGCCGAGGATCATCGTGACCGCGCCGTCACCGGTCTGCCGACGCACCGTGCGGGCCACACCGGCGTTCGCCCCGTTGACGAAGCGAATCACTCCCTGGTCGAACCAGCCCTGCTCCGCCATCACGTTGGAGTTGATGCGCAGGGTGGTATTGCTGCCGGCCTGGACGGTGCCGGCTGTCTGGAACAACGCCCGATTCACCCCGCAATCGGCGCTGTACACCGTGCGCAAACACGACGGCTGATACACGCCCCGAGGGACTTTGGTATCCAGCAACTCCATCGGCGACTTGACTGTCACGGTTGCCTGCTCACGATCGACGGGATCGACCTCGGCCACCCGGCCGATGAAGCGCGTCACCGTTCCAATCACCGGCTTACCCCAGTCCGCCATGAAGGCACGGGCCAGATTTAACGTCGCGCCATCGAAGCCGCCGCCGGCAATGAAGGGCAGCACCGACTCCCCCAGCACCGTGTCGTTCAGGCCGGCGGTGAAGGTGACGTTCAGGGTATCCACCTCGATGCCGCGCACCGCACGAACCCCGGTGCGTTTGATCATTGGGCCGCTGGCCGAGTAATTCTGCCCGGCGTAGTAAATCTGTAGACCGGCATCGGTGTAGCGCAGCACTTGGCCGCTGGCCAAGGCAATCGTGTACAGATCGGCCATCACGAAACTGCGCGCCGTGGCCAGGAACTGCTTTAACTCTGGGCTGGCATCGATCATGGTTTGATACTCGTAAAGGCGACGTTTTTTATTTCCCAGATCGTCCGGAAAGGCTGTGCGCCATCCAGCGAGTCGGCATCGAAGGCACAGCGGAAATAGAAGGCGCCGCCCCACACCAGTGACGCCCCGTTGGGCGGTGGCACGGCAAAGGTGACCATACCCAGTTCATCGACGCTGTAGTCCAACGTCAGAACGCCATCCACCGTCAGTGCATCAATGTTGACAACGCCATACACCGGCTCGACCCAACCGCCGATAGCGCGGGAAAGCTGAAACCTGACGGTGGTACCGTCGCCGGTACCGAACTGTTGAAGTGTCACCAGGTGATCAGAGCGATCGAAGTACAGGAACTCGCCGAACTGCCCTTTGCGACTGTTGAAGAAGTCCACCAACCGCGACCATTCATCCAGCCCCGGCCGCTTGCGCACCGCGTTGTAACTGATCTGGAATGACCACAACGGTGCTGAGTAATACGCGGTGGTGCGACGTCGGCCGCTGGCCGCCTTTTGCACCCCCGTGCTCCACTCCGGTGCCTTTTTCGACAGCAGTGTTTGCCCCGGCATGCGCGGCAACACACCGCCGCTCACCTCACCCACGTCTGGATAACTGGCGATCCAGCGTGGTGGCCAGAACGGACCTAATGGCATGATTTCCCCCCCTATGCCTTGATGGCACCGTTACGCCGCATTTTCTGCATTTCCTCGGCAAATGCCCGGGCGTTGCGCCGGATGTCTGCCGGCGTCATCCGGCCGCTGTAATCGTTGTAGTGGTAGGTGCCACCGCCCCCCAGTTGCCCGTCGCCATTCGCCGCCTGGCGGATGACGTTGGCGTACTGTTTGGGCAGAACCATTTCCTGTTCGTGAAGCTGGGTCATTGGATTGGTACCCGCCGGAATGTCGTAGCCGCCTTCGGCCGACGCCACGTTTTTCACCATGCCAAACACGAAGGCGCCGGCCGCCGCAGCGGCAGCGACACCCAGCACGGGGCCGATGATGGGAATTGCCGACATGGCCGCGAAAGCGCCGGCCATGGCCTGCCAGGCGCTGGCGATAATGTTCTTCATCGTGGCCGCGCCCCAGATCGCCACGGACATCGCCGCACCACCCGCCTCCGCCGCAGTACGCACCCCGACGCCGGCCACGGTCGCTCCAGTCTTGGCGGTTTCCCCGAACATCCAGGCCATTACAGGGGCGGTGACCATGTTCTCGATGAACGCGTTACCGATGCTGCCAAATATCCCGTTGAGCAAACCTTGGGTGGACATAGTGCCGGTCAAAATGCCATTCAGGCCGCCAGTCCAACTGGAGCGAACACTGCCGACCATCCCGGTCCAGTTACTCTGAGACTCCATCGTTTGCTGACGGCCGATGACCGCCATGCTATTGCGGTGGGTCTGTTCCAGCGCAAGGATCTGTTGCTGCACCTGCTGCAGGGCGACCGGATTACGATCAGGATCCTGTTCCAGCAACTTCTTGCGCTGCTCCAGAGCAGCCGCTTCGATTGCGTATCGCTGTTGCTCGAACTCGGCCTGCGATTGCAGCAGCTGCCCCTGAGTGATCAGGTTCGCTTGCAGATCCAGTTGGGCCATCTGCTCGGCATGGGTAATGTCTGCGAGCCGCGCTTGTTGATCAGCCGCCAACTGTTGTTGCTTCATGTTGGTGATTTGCTGCTGCTTCTCACGCTCGATCGCAACCACTTCAGAGGCTGCCTGGCGATACTCTTCGCTGTCCTGTCCGTACAACTGACGGCTGCGATCAAGTACCTGCTGGGCGATCTGCAACCGGGCATCCATGTTGTTACGGTACATCTGAGCCTGCGCCTGCAGGTCTGCAAAAGCAGAACCTTCGTCCTGCTTACGCAAATTGGTCAGGGCGCCCAAATAATTGCGCTGCACGCTCAACCGCTCGGCAGCACTGAGATCGGTGCGCTGCAGAACTGCCTGCCAATAGTCGACTTCCTTCTGCAGGGAGAACTGCTGGAACGTCCCCTGCTCCGCCTGCTGCTGGGTGTGCGCAACCTTCTGCGCGTCCAAGACTTCCGCCCATTGACTGACCCGTGACTTGGAAGCGCCCCCAGCTGTTGGCGTGTCCGGCTTGGCTGGTGGTGGTGGCGTGCTCCCCTTCTCCAGCTCTTTACGGTGCTCAATGGCCGCCGCGTAAGCCGTTTCCAGCTTTGTCAGACGCATCACTTCCAGGCCGTAGGCCGTCGGGCGCTGCTGTGCCTGCTGCTGGGTAGAAAGACGGGTATCGCCCGTGGCCGCCATCTCGGCGACTTTACGTCGCTGCTCTTCGATTCGAGCCAATCGCGCCTTCATGCCGGCATCGACCTGATCGATCTTGTTGGAGGTCAACTGCATGGCTTCCAAGAGCAACCGCTCTTCCTGCAACGAGCCCTCCAACTGCGCTTTACCGCCGCCACCGCGCGCACCTTTGTTACCCAGATTTTCCAGCATGGCCTCAAGGCGCTTGACGTTCCCGGCGACTTCATCAACGGTGACACCGGCCCCTGTCAGCCCCTTCAATACACCGGTGAACCAACTCGCTGTCTCGGCCAAGGTTTTGTTCAGGCTGATAAACGCCGGCTCAAGAATGGTACCGAGGGTGACTTTGAGTTCGTTACTCTTGGTGTCCAGTTCGGCCTGACTGCCTGTCAACCCTTTGGATGCCTTGTCGGCATTACCCACCTGGGCTTCGGTCTCTTGGAGGATTCCGTTTATTTCGCCAAATCGTTTTTGAGCATCCGTTAATTTGTCGCGGGTGGTACCAATGGTTTTGGCGTATTCCTCCCACATTTTTGCAACGTTTTTCGTGACACCGGCATTGTCGACCAAGGCAGAGTTTTCATTCTTGAGACCTTCGGTAGCACCGACTACGGCCTCAGACATGCTGAGGTTCGCCTGCCGGTTAAATGCAGCTGCATCTTTCAGACGGCTGATCACTGCCACCGCCTGATCAATGCTGTAACCACGACTCAGCAGGTTCTGCAGCGACTTTGCCGCATCACTTACGCTGATCAATCCGTCAGCCGACAGCTTTTGCGCTTCGTCCATTGCCCGACCGATACCGACGCCAGCATGGTTGGCCACAGCCTCCAGGCCGCGATAGGCTGACTGCTGTTCGAGCAGCGCCGCCTTGCTGTCACTGACAAAATCCTTGATCGCAACCGCCGAAAACACCGCCGCCATTGAAGCGCCCAAAGCCAGCATGTCATCTTTGATTTTGGCTCCGACAAAGCCAAAGGCATCATTGGCCGCCGAACCCAACCGACTGATCTGGGTCTGGCTGCCCACCATATCGGTGTTGATTGCCCTCAACTCGCGATTGAAGGTACTTCGCGCATCACGCATGTTGCGCTCGATGCTTTCTACCGCACGATCAAAACCCTGAGTACCAGCAGTAAACTGGTACGCGATGTTCCTATCCATACCGGCACCCAAAATGCAGACAATAAAAAACTCCGCCATGGCGGAGTTTGTTGGACCAGCTTTAAATCACTTACTGCAAACTGCCTGATAAACACCTTCAAAGGTTGATGGCGAATCGGCTTTAAACCGAACACTGCTCCCGGTGCTGAAGAATTTTTCAAACCCAGCGTAACCGCCATAACCATTTTTAGAATTCACTTCACCGCAGATTATCGTGGCGCCGTTTTCCAATTTATGCGGTTCAAGTTTCTGAAACTTCGCAGCATCAGGATCCTTCAAGCGTGCACGCACCAGCTCGCGCGCTTTCTCCTTAAGCAAATACACTTCCGTGGTCTCGGCCTGGGCCGAGCCAGCAGCTAGCAACAACAAAAACAAAACTCCATTACGCATAGGTAGCCTCCCTGTTAAACGTCGGAGAAGGCTACCGGTAGCTGCTATCAGGGTCCAGTTTCTAACTCAATGGACAAAACGCATCCAAAGCACCGCGCAAGTGCTCTGGCAGTTCGCTACGCATATCCGCGGCGAATGCCGCCATGTTGGTAGCCAAGTCTGGGGCACCGGTGACCGACTGAGTCGGCTTGTACCCCAGGTACCCTGCCACCAGCACATGAACGGGCGGATGGTGATTCCAGTAGTCCGTCATGTGGCCCACCATGACCATGTCCCAATCACGCCGAAGCGTGACCGGACTCTGGCCTGTGCAGGCGATCAGGTGTGCGTAGAGCTGGCCCCAGTCGAGGGGGCCAGAGCTTCCCCCGACTCGTTCACTGGTTGCGCCTCCATCCCTGAGGCGCTCATGACCGCGTCCAAGGCGGCACGCATATTCTTCAGGTCCAGAAGGCTCGCCACTTCAGAACGATCCATGTCCGGATAGTTGCGCCGTAAGGCGGCATGCGTGGCGTCAATGACGGTGGCGATGCTGTCCTTGTCCATTCGACCGGACATGACGTTATTGATGCGCTCTAACAGCTGCTCCAGGTCCCCCAGCGCCATGGGTGGGATCACCAGTGTTTTGCCCGGAAACGGGAACTCAACACCAGGTACGTTGACGGGCGTCATTCGCTGGCACTCCAGTAAACGACCTCACCGAACTCATCGGCGTAACCGGTGAATTCGAAGTCGGGGATGGTGTAGTCATCCTGCTTGGTCGCAATCCCCAGCTTGTTGCTGACGAAGTTCGGAACCCGGACATAAATCGATTTACCCTTGTACTTCAGGTACAGCTCGCCCTGAAACACCGGCATATCGCCCATCGGCAGGTTACGCACGGACAGACTTTTGCCGGTGGCCACCGAGTAGCGATAGTCGATAAACACCGGGGTATTGGCGTCCGCCACCGCAAAGCCGTACTCGCCGGTCGTGGCGTCGTAGGTGTACTGGCCTGTGACTGGCGCAGTCAGGACGCGTTGAAAAGCCACCGCCCCACCGCCGCGAACACCCAGGTCACCGGCCAACAAACCGCCCGCCGGTGGATCGACAATGATTTTGCCCCCTACGGGGATAGGCGTCGGTGTGGTTGCGTGATGCACCAACACTTGACCGGGCTGCAACTGCTGACCAAACACCAGGGCATTCCATTGCGAAAGGCTGATCTGCGCCGCCTTGGCCTTGCCGGACAGCTTGCCCTGACCACGCGCCGCATCGACCGCGAACTGTTCGCCGCCGAACAACTCTTTCGAGTCGAAGGACAGGTCAATCGACGCTTCTTGCATGATGCCCAGCAGGATGGGGGTTGGTGCTGCCAACGCATTGCCATAGGCGTCCATCAGCGGGGTGGCATAAAACAGCCCGCTACCGAATGCAATTTGCATAGGAGGTATTCCTCAATAAATAGTGGGTCCCGACAACAAATCGCCGGTGTTGCACAGATAGGTGAAGCGGTAGCGCACCATGCAGTTGCCCGCGGTGTTGTCGCCGTCGTCCTCGATCCAGTCGATGTAGAAACGTTGAATGCGGTCAGCCTCGGGAAAGGCGTCCTCCTCCATCAGGACCGCGTGCACAGCAACCTTGACCAGATCCGCGACCTGGTCCCAGGCATCGCCCGTGGTGGTGTCCTCGCGAGCGAGGATTTCCACCGACAGCTCAAACTGGTTGCGGTCCACCGACTGGCTTTCGCGTTCGGTGGTTTCCAGGTTCGGACGAATCACAATGGCCGGCGACATGTCCCGGGTGATTGCTTCCGTACGACTGCGAAACACCCGGTCGCCGGCCAACGTACCGGCGCCAAGAATCAGCACCTTCGCCCGATCGACGATGCGCTCTTGAATGGAAGGCATAGGGTTAGACCTTGGTGAGTGAAGCGAGACTGAACGCCCCGTCATCGATCATCAGCCGGTCGCGTACCCTGTAGGACACGCCACCCACGCTGATCAACTTGCCGTTGACGATGCCCAGGCGCTCAGCCTCGGCGGTGATGATCAGGATTTCGTAGTAGGTCGACTGACTGTTGATACCGGCCATGGCGCGGATCTCATCCGGCATGTCCCGCACCGCCAGGAAGGGCTGGCCGTCGACTAGGCCACCCACATTGAAATCCTCGAGGAAGGCCGAAAGGTCCTCCTCAAACATCGCCTTCAGCCTTGGCCGGACCGGCTTTTTTGGTCGACTCGGCGGGGGAAACTTCGCTCAGCTGGTTACGGAAACGCTCCGCAACGTCGACCGGCAACTCGATCGTCCCACCGACTTCGACCAACTCGTCGTTGGGCTTGCGGAATGAACCGCTGAGCACTCGGTAGGATTTATTCGCCATTGCCGCCCCCTGCATCCTTTTCGACCTTGGTGACCTTCTGAGCCAGCGCCTTGTCCGGCTCACCGGGGATGACAATCACCTCCCCCTTCTTGAACTGGACCGGGCTGATGATCTCGTAACGGCCTTTCTTGAGCTCCTGCAGGCAGTGCGCTCGCGCACCGGCCTGAGCAGCCGTCAGGATCAGTTCGCCACCGAACAAGGTGATGTTCTGATCGACTGTGTATTTCGGCATCGTGATGTCCTCGAATGAGGTGCAAGCCCGAAGGCTTACACCAGTTGGTTCAGGACGGCGTACTGCCAGCGCCCGAAACCGACGTTGCGCCAGGTGTCGACGCCGTATTGGTGCGCGTCGTTGTCGAACTCGTACTCCGAGCCTTCGGCCTTGGCCTTCATCACCACGTCGGTTTCCTGCTGACGAATGAACGACTTCAGGCGCCCATCGGTGCGGAAGGTCACGAACTTGTCGGTCCAGGCATTCAGGCGGACGTTACCAATCACCCGCACGTTGACATTGTCCGGCATGACGATCTCGCTGATGTTGGTACCGCGCGGTACTGTCAGCGCCGACTGGGCCACGCTCAGCAAACCGAAAGGCACCATCACCAGGAACTCGCGGGCCAGTTCGTTGATTGGCTCGCCCTGATCGTCCTTGAGGCTGGTCAGCTGGGTGACCGACTTAGCCACGGCCTGCTGAAACTCTTCAGGGCTTGGACGCGATGGGGTGCCGTGCAGCGTGGCTGCCAGCTCGCTGATGTCCGTGGTGATCTTGTTCGACTGCGGGCCGCTGTTGCCCTCTTCGTGATCGGTATCGAAGAAGTACTGGCCGTCGTAGCAGATCTGGCTTTCGCCGTTCAGCACCAGAGCCGACAGCAGACGGGCCCAGTGCGAGTTGGTGCGATCGGCCAGCTCACCGAGACGAATGCGCAGCTGCCCGGTTTTGTCGCGGCGCAGCTCCTTGACCAGGACCTCGATCGTCGCTTCGTAGTGCAGGTTTTCAATTTCGAGGTCAGCGCTCACAAAGCCCTTGGCGTGGCGACCGCCGATCCACTCACGCAGCGTCGGTACCGCGCCGATCCACGGATAAGTTTCCTTCGCCTGGTCGGAGTCAAAGAGGTTGGAGATCAGATCGATCCAGGTCGCCCCGGCGTTTTGTTCGAGCAGCTCGTAAAACGTGCCAATGACGGCACGGCTGGAAAGTACTTCAGCACCCATGGGTGTATCTCCTGATGAAAGACTTGGTAAATCGGCGTGTTACGCGACCGGGACGGCCTGCGCGGCGAACTTGACGATGCCCGCGCCACCGCTGACAAAGCGGTGCACATGGCCGATCCGGCTATTACCCGCAGCAGTGAGGACAAAGGTGCCGCTGTCACTGGCGTACACGGCCTTACCGATATCGGTGATGGCCAGGGCGGCGACCGGCAGTTGCACCTTGCCCGCTTCACGCAAGCGAACGCGTGCCGCGCCGGCAGCCCCGGTGCGGTTGTCTACGCCGCGGTCAGCGAAGCCGACGAACAGGTCAGCAGCCGTCAGCGGACGCGCCAGGCCATTCGCCGAATTGATGCCAACGGCCGAGCCTTCGAAGATCTGCACGCCGGCAGCGACAGCCAGATCATTGATGTCGCCCGTCTCGTAAGCGCGGGGAGTGTCGAGAGTAAGAGGCATGAGGATCTCCAAAGCCTAAAGGGTGGTGGGTGTGGTCCGGGTTACTTCTTCAGGACTTTGATCAGGCCCTTGTCTTCGGCCTTGCGGTACGCGTGGTACGCACCGAAGTCGCCGAACTCAGCCCGCAATTCCTTGTTGCCGTCCCAGGTCGCCTTGGCCCGCTCCTCGAGCGGCGCCTCGGGATCTTCCTGATCAGCCGCGGCCGCCGGGGTGTCCGGTGCGACTGCGGCAGGGACTGGCTTGGTCGCCGTGCTGCGGATATCCGCCAGCGCGGCAGTGCGCTTGGACTTTTCGGCGCTGATCACCTGGCCGGCTGCTTCAGCCCCAGAGGTCTTGCCGTCGAACTTCAGGGAGGCGATCAACTCTTCATGACCGGGAAGGCCGGCAGCCTCGACCGCCTGAATACGTTCACACTCAGCTTTCGCACCGGCGGCGTGAGCGGAATGCTCCAGCGTCGCCAGCAACTCGGCGTGGTTGGCCGCCAGGTAAGCGCGATCGATGGTTGGCTTATCGGCAGCGGTCGTACTTGGCTGGGTTGCGGTGGTTGTAGTCATAGAACGATCTCCGGAGTTGCTGCCGTTGAGTTCGGCAATCAGGGTTTCAAGGGTGGATTCACGGTCGGCCATGCCCAGGGCCACAGCGTCTGAACCGATCCGCATGTCGCCCTGGCCAAAGTCGGAAAGGACGGTATCGACGTCAACACCGCGATAGTTCGCGACGTCCTCGACGAAGATGGTGGTCAAGCGATCGACATGGTTCTGGGCCAGCGCACGGCCCTGCTCTGTCGAAAAATCGGGACGCTTGTTTGGGCTCTGGCTGCTGACGATCTCGACGCTGCCGTCATCCTTGTTAGTGCGCACCGAGAGCACGGTGCCGATCGAGCCGACCGCGCCGGTGCGACTCATGACGATTTCGTGAGCTGCCGCCGCCATCCAGTAACCCGCGCTGGCGGCATTGCCCGACACGTAGGCGACCACCCGTTTCGGGGATGCCCGGATCATCTGGGCGAACTCGGCGATGCCGCTGGCCTGGCCGCCGGGCGTGTCCATCACCAGGATGATGCTGTCGGTGCGCGGGTCATCCACCGCCGCGGTGAACTCCTTCGCCAACACGTCAAGCGAAGTCGCGCCGGACATGGCGGTGAACAGGTTCGCGTAACGAAATACCGGCCCGGTGACCGGGACCAGCGCCACACTGCCGCGCTGGGTCACGTTGCGGGTGTTCTGAAGTGGCCGCCCCTGCCTGGCCTCTACAGCCTCGGGGCCATCGTTTTCACGACGGGCGATCGCCGCGATGGTGTGCAGCATGTCCGGGGTGATCGCCCAGGGCTCGCGCGACACCAGGTCGAACGCCGTCACCCGATGCGCCGGGGGAGCGTCGGTTGGTTTATCGGTCATGGTCAGGTCCGTTCGGGTAAGTCGGGGTTTTGCGGCAACTGGTCTTCAGGTTGAGAGGCCGGCGTGGCAGATAGGCCGTCTTCCATTCGACGTTTCACTTCCAGCGCGCGCTGTTCGTGGTTTTCTTCCCAGTCGCTGCCGTCGTAGAGCATCGATTCCTTGGCCAGCGTGCTGACGCCAAGATCGACACGCGCCTTGGCCGCGTTGATGTCCTTGAGCGGATCCACGGTGCCCGGACCATCGCCGACCCAAATCGAGCCGCAGTAGGCATACCGCAACAACGGATGGTCGAAAAAACCGGGGGCATCGACGTCACCTTGGGCAACGGCCTCCTCCAGCCAGTGCTCGTACACCGGCTGACAGAAATCGTTGCCCAGAAAATCACGACAGCCGCGGATGAACTGCCAGGCTTCCATTACGGCGGCACGCGCGGCGGTGTAGCTGGCGGTGAAGTGTTTGATCAGCACTTCATAGGGCAGCTCCAACGCCATGCCGATCTGGCGCAACATCGCCAATACAAACGGATCGAACGCCAGGTTCGGACGCCCGGGCGCGGCCGAATCTATCGATGCGCCTTGATCCAGCTCAGCGACAATGCCGCCGCTAAGCGTGCCATCCCAGCCACCGGCCGCACGATCTGCAGGACGATCACCGCCAACCGGCGTGTTGCCGGTCGCAGCGGAGGCCAACGGGCTGAGATCCCCGCCAGGCCCGGGCTTGATGAACACCGCGAAGAACGCCGACACCACGGCGGCTTCCAGCTCTGCATCGGTATAGCGATCAAGTTGCTTGAGCTTCTCGATCACCGGTGCCAGGTACGGTACTCCGCGAGGCTGACCGACACGTTTGCGCCGATACAAATGCAGCAGCGCCCGACCACCCCGTTCATTGAAGAAGGGGCGTTCATCCCACTTCCGCTCTCTCACACCCAGTGCCCCCGGGTGGCTGCGTAGAATGTGGGCCTTGATCGGCTCCCCATCGGCATCACGCTCGATGCCGGCGGTCAGCGTTTCGGTATCGGCCTTGTTGTCCGGGTTACACACCCGATCGCCTTCGATCAGCTGGATGCAGGCCGAGTAGTGCTGACCCGGGCGTTCTTTGTGGGTCAACAACGGAAAGACATCACCGCTGCTCAGCACCGAACGCCACGCCAGATCCTGCAAGCCGTAAAAGTTCTGTTCGCGGGTGATGTCGCACGCCGTGGTTTCGGCCCATGACTTGAACAGCGACTCGGTGTTGCGCTGCCAATCACGCGCGGTGTCCTCATCCCAACCGAGGATCTGACGGTTAACCACAGACTTCAGCGCCAGTCCGGTACCGACCGTTTTGGTCACCACCGTGTTGATCGCGCCGCCACCGATGGGGTTATTGCGCTCCAGGTCGCGGCATCGTTCCCGAAGAGTCGGCAGATCCGGCAGCAGATCTGCAGCTGCACTTCCGGCCGATGGATTCCAGGCACTAAGGGAGCGCTTACGTTTTGAGGCGCCGCTGTAACCCCCCATTGCCGTCATCGTCATACGCGCCTGCATACGCTTGGCGCCGCTCTCGGGGCTAAACCAACTGATTGCCCGATCCAGCAACGTGGGCTCGGGAGCCTTGAGCGAACGACTCATAACGGCGTGATCCCGCGCAAGACAATGCCGCGAGGGCGACCGCTGGCCAGTCGATCCACCTGGAGCTGCCAGTAATCGATCATCTTGGTGATCTCTGCCGCGTCGGCGTAGTTCAGCTGACGGGTGCCGATGCGGTAGCTCTGCTTCTGGCTGACCTTCATGCTTGCGTCGAGCCAGGCTTGAAGCTGGCTTTGCGCCTGTTCCAGGGTGATGGCCATAGATTAGTTCCTGCGTTGAGAGAGCACGCGCATAGCAGTGCGGCGCCCAGAAACAACTCTCCCGCCAGAAGGCGGGAGCTCGTTGGGTTCAGCGGATGGTTTCGGTACCGGGTTTTCCGGCGCCGGTGCGGGATCTGAATCCGGCTCGATGTCCGATTCCGGTGGTGGCGAATCAAACAAACCGCCTTGGCGGATCTGAGCATCCAGCGCCGCCCAGTCGTGTTCATTGAGTAGGTGCGTTTTCAGCGAGCGGGCCGCATGCAGCGCGTAGGTTTCGCAGTCCGTGGCTTCGTTCGGCTCGCCGGCCTTTTTCTGCCAGACCTTGCGATAATGGTGCCGCCGGCTGGGGGCTTTCACCTCGGCCGTAATCTGCCGGAAGTAATCGGGACGCACCGTCTTGTAGAAGTGCATCCGACCAGGACCATCGCCAGTCAGCGGCAGTCGGCCCTCGATCCAAAGATCCTTGGCCCGGGACGTACCGACGATGTAAGGGCGCAGACCGTACTTCGAGGCCTTTTGCTCCTTGTCGGTGTCCACCCCCTGCCGAGGCGCACTGAAGATTTCTTTTCGTTCATCATCCCGGCTGTTGCCTCGCTCGCTGGCACCCTTGATCGCCATCACGCCGCGTTGCTGATGCTTACGGCAAAACGCATAGGCCGCATCCTGGGTGACGGTGCCGTCCGAAGTGTCCAGCGAGACGGCCAAGACTTTCAGCTTCGCACCGCAGGCATGGGTGATCGGCGAGAACAGCAGCTTTTCCAGGTCCAGCCAAACACCCTGCCCTGGCAACACCACTTCGCCGTAGATCTCCCCCCAGTAGAGCAACCATGACTCCTCGCCACGGCCCCAGGCGCGAAGAACGACCGCCAGGCGATCGTGCTGCACGTCGACACCTGCGGTGATCACCAACCCACCCATGGGCACGAACATTTCCGGGTAATCCTCGGCCCGCTCCGCCAGCTTGTCGGCTTCGGGCAGATCCGATTTGTACTCGTAGGCGCGACCCTGTTTCTGGTTGACGAACTTGATCAGCAGCGACAGGTTGCCCATGGCGGCCTGGTGCTCGGCGTTGAGCTGCTCGCGCACGATGTTCGCCAGGCTAGTACCAGGCAGGCACGCATAGAGTTCGTTAAGTTCGATGAACCCAGCACGCCCGGCAAAGGGTTTGGTCGCTACCCAACCGCAGAATGGATCACCCGCCTCGACGGCGTTGAACACCGTGTTGCGGATGTTCTCTTTGCGCTGGTAGTCGTCCCAGATTTCTCCACAATGTGGGCAGGCGTAGCCGGCTGTGTCGGGATCCGCACGGCCATAGATTTCGTGCGGATCGACCCCTTCATTGATGTCCAGATATTTGATATGGGCGAAGTCCAGCACATGAGCCTGGCCGCAGGTATGACAGATAATCGGCAGCACTCGGCAATCGGTCTGTGCGAGGCGCGCCTCGGTCTTGCTCGCGCCTTTGATCGCTGGGGTTCCACCGACCAGCATTTTCGAACCCGGGTAGCGTTTCCCACGTTCTTCCAGCAGGGCGATCGCATCGCCCTGCCCCTTCACGTCATCACTGGTATCGTCCGGCTCTTCGACCACCGACAGTCCCACGGATGAGGTCGACTTCACGTTGCCTGGGGAATTCGACGCCACCAATTTGAGGAAGCCGCCCGGGAAGCTCTTATGGTCCCAGCGGTTGCCGGAAGACCGGCTGGTGTCGACCGGCATCAACCGATTGACCTCGCTGTTCGCCATCACGCCGTGCTTTAGCTTCTCATCGTGGAAGTTCTTCCCGTCCTTTTCCTTGGCAAACAGGATCATGATCGGCCGGGGCAGGAACTGGACAAACTTGAACAGGTACCCGATCAGGAACCAGGTCCAGCCGATCTGCGCGGCTTTCATCAGGTCCACTTCGCTGACGCGCGGATCATCCAGCGCCGCGGCAACTCCGAGAAAGTAAGGCGTGTAGTGGAAGTCGTACAGGCCGTGCAGCACACCGCTTTCGGCGGGCAAGTAAAACTCCGTGCTCAAGTACTCCGCCGTGGGCACATCACGCGGCGGGTTGAATTTCCCCGCTGCTGCCAACAAGCTCTGCGCCAAGTTTTCGCGCGTAGCCTGCAATTCGCTCGGTTGTAGGTCCAGCAACTTTGGCCACCACAGATCGATCAACCGTGAGTTTCTGCACGTTCTCGATTTCCTGAATTAATCGTTCAACGCCGCCCAGGTATTCCCGGTTGGCAAAGGCTGACCAGTCGGACAGCACTCGCTCCGCTTCCATGCTGGGGATCAGCGACCGCAATTTCTCGTGATACAGCAGACGCCCGTTCGCCGCCTTGACCCGCCCTTCGTCAATCCGCACGGCGTTGAGTTCTTCCAACTGGCTGCCTCCGCGCCCCGCCGCCTTGTTGCGCAGGTCGCGGATGTACGCTGTCCGGATCTCGTCCAGGCTGGCGGCCTGCCAGTCACTGATGCCCAACCCCTTCAACACATCGCGGGCATTGCGCTCACTCATGTCCAGGTGATCGGCTATCTCGCGCTGTGTTGGCATGGTCATCTCCTAGGACTGGACAGGAAGCGGAACCCCCTATGTCGGGTTGAATCTGCAAAAAGATCGGGGTTCGAATTACCCCAATCTCTCAGGTCGCCGGAAGGACCCATTGAAAAAGGGCATGAGGCCTCGATCCATGTCCGCTTCGCCCCAAAATCTGGCGAAAACGCCGAAAAATCGACGAAGGCCTCAGTCCCGAGCCATCTCGCGGACCAATGCCCGGCGGAACAACGGTTCGAACTCGGCAGCGGCGACGCGGTTGGCCACACCGTAGAAGTCGAAGCGACGACGATAGGTCGGACGCTTAACGAAGATCAGGATGGGGCGCGCACCGTTGCCAATGCGTTGCCAGATACCCAACGGACCAGTGCCATTGCCTGGGCGACCCGCGAAGTAGTCAGGGGCATTGCGATTGCGGCGTTTACTGCGAGCCGTGCGATTGGCCATGAAGCCTGACACACGTTCGGCAGCGCCAAGGGCAGACAGTATCTGTACGATCTGGCCCCGGCTGATGTTGCCGTAGCCATCCATTCGAGCCCGTCGACCTGGTACCGCGTACATGTCGGCAGGCATCAGGCCATAGTGGATCAGCGCCTTTTCGAACCGCTTGTGCGGACGATTGCCGCCATCCATATGCACCGGCAGGTACTTCGAGGCCACAACGCCCGAGCTGGCTTCATCCTTGACCCATACGCGGGCGAACAACCGGGTAGCTGTGGCACTTCGCTTATAGATCGAGTTCAAGGTCCAGCGGGTGGGACGATCAAACACGCGGGCAATCTCGGCTTTCTCCGCGATCTGCACCCGCTCGGCGGTGAAGGTCAACGCCTTGGCCGCAGCAGTTGGCACCTTGTTGCGGCTGAGCCCTCGCATGCTCTTCACGATCTTGTCGATGTTGTCGCGCATCTCAAGCCGCATCATTGCCCTGGTTCGCCGTCAGTCGCCGATGACTCGTTGACGCCCAGGCGCTTGGCGGCCCAGCGCTCGTACAGCCCGATGGCGACATCGGCACCGGCCATGGCGGTCAGGCAACCCAAGGCCCCCGCTGTCCATATGGTCATACCGGCACCGATCATCAGCATCATGGCCGACACGCCGCAGACGATACAGGCACCGGACCGAAGGGCCAGGCGTCGTAACAACACCCAGCCTCGTGCCCCATCCTTGTCCGCCCGCCACATCTCGCCCGACACGCCGCCGACCAGAGCCAGGACGATCACTAACCAGATGGGCATCTCTGCCAGCGCTTGCTGCTCGTTCGTCATCGCCCTACTCCATAAACGCAAAAACCCGGCGCAAGGGCCGGGTTTGGTGTGTGGTGCCAGCCGCTCTCTGCGGTCGCACCTATCGAAGATGGGTACTTTTTACAGGTGGATTCTCATGGCAGCAACCCTACTTTAATGCCACCCGGTGAATAAGTGGGTAACGCAGGGTGAACGCCTAGCGAATGTCGGTGAATACATCACCTCGGCTATCGCTTCTACTGCCCTGTCCTACCTGTCCCACCATTCAAAATCGAAGTAGGACAGCTACAGGCGCCTAGAATCGAGGCTCTGGCCTACTGGCCTACCTTATTTAACTTTTCCTTGTGTATATAGAGAAAGCTAAAAGCACGCGTTCGCGCCATGGGCGCGACTACGTGCCCGCTGTGCTTACGTGTGCATGGTGCGGACAAAGGTTGGACAGTAGGACAGCACAGCAACGGCGCGGCCTGCACTTGTCCGACTACCTTAAACGGCAGTCGGACAAGGCCGGACAGTAGGACAATGACATGCGGAGTGACGCCAAGGGTCATGCAGCCTTCCCCATCAGCAAGCCATCGATGCTCACATGGGCATCATGTAGCCGGCGGTAATAGGTCGGCGCGCTACAACCGCAGTGCAACATCTTCTGTGAGAGAAAGCTTTCGTGGTTGCAGTAGTGTTCCATCACCACCAGGGCAAGCTCTGGCGCCAGGTGCTTGTTGACGATCAGCTCGATATCCGCCGACTCATCCAACAGCACCCGACTACCCCGCGTGCCACGTATCAGCTCCCCCTTGCACTCCATCAGCATGGCAATCATGTTGCCTCCACTCGCTCCGCCATAGGTTTCAGGAATCGGCGAGTGCAGATCCTGCGCCCAGAGCTTGAGCATCTCATCGATTCGCTTAATCAAAGCAAGGCTCCTCTACCACCGTCTGCTGCAATGCAGACACACGCCCCCACGTTTCGGGCTTCTGATAGGCCCACTGACGGACACCGCTTTTTGCCAACGCCGGCATACGCTTCTTACGCCAGCCCAGCCGGTGCATGATCGCGCCGACTCGCATTTGTTCAGGCTTGCCCCAGTGGCCGAAATCGAGCTTGAGAGCCTGGGTCAGAATCTCGTTGCCGGTAGCGGTTTCGCCGAGCTGCGACTCCTCCAACCAGGTCAGGATTGGCCCTTCCCACTCATCCACAACAAAGCGCTCGTCCTGCGCCTCGGCGAACATCCATGACTCATCCTTCGTCACCCACCAGATATCGCCAGCCTCGAAGCAAAATACTGCCTCAGCCCACAGCTGATCGCGGATCTCGCGCAACTTGTCCAGATCAACTTTGTTGCAGAACACCGGCCAATAACGCCGGTTGCCGGTGGCGTCCTTGAGGTATTCCTCTTGGTTGGTGGTACCAACGAAAACACACTGGCGTGGCACGTCGTTCGTTCTGCGGCCGTAGCTTTCGCGGTAGGTGTCGGTGGACGCAGAGAAGAACTGCTTGGCCTTGGTGCTCTCAGCCTTGTTGAAACTGTCCAGCTCCCCCAGCTCGACAATCCACTTGCCGCGAATTGCCTGAAAACTGTCCTTGTCGCCGAGGGCAAAAGGCGTGTCCATAAACCACTCGCCACCGAGAATCCCCATGGCCGTGGACTTACCTTCACCCTGCCCACCTTCGAGGATCATCACCGAGTCAGCCTTACAACCCGGGCGCATCACCCGAGCCACAGCCGAGATCGGCCAGCGCTTGCCAACTTTGGCAGAATACTCACTGGCCTGGACGCCCAATACATCGGTCAACCAGCTTTCCAGCCGAGGCACGCGATCCCACTCAAGCTTCTCCAGGTACTCGCGCACCGGATGAAATGAATGGTCGTGGGCAACAACGCTGACCGCCTCGATAACATGGGACGCCTTGACCCGCAGGTTGTACTGCTGAGCGAGCCACTTCATCACCCGCATGTCATCGATGTCGGCCCAATCGCCGGCACCGCCGCCAAAGGGTGCGGATCGCAGTTTGACGATTTTGGAGCTGAACACGCTGTAACCGATCACACCGGCCCAGCGCTCGTCATTGCCCAGGATCAGCTCGACATTCTGCATGTGCGCGATCAGGGAGCCGTTTTCGGTACGGGCCAGTTGATCCTTCCAACCACCAGCTGCAGGAGGCTTGACCACCGCCAACACCTGGCGGCGAACAGCCTCCAATCCTTCGGCAATGTGCAGGTCGTTGAAGTCGGTCCACTTAACCTCACGCTCGCCCGAGAAGACAGGTGCGACCACCTGGCCACCGACGATCAACGCGGCGTTGTTAGCTTTTTCTTCACCAGGATTCCAAGGCTCACCATTGGGGCGTTTGGTTTTCCAGTCATCGTCCCGACAGAGAATCAGCGGACAACCGGGGAAACGCTCCCGCATGGCCTTGGAGACCGGTAGCAGGTTGCCCGCATCGAACGCGATAGCGACCGTCAGCGACGTCGCCATGTGCAGACTGGCACCCGTGGCATAGCCCTCACACACCAGTACAGGCTCACCTGGTTCAGGATGCGGGCCAATCAGATGGAAGGCGCCCTCTTTGGACATGCCGTAGGGCCAGTAGGCCTTGTCGCGCCCAGTGTCTTCTTGCTTTGCCGGAAAGATCACCTGCAAGCCGACGATTTGATCCCGCACGTTGCACATAGGCACTAAAAATGCGCCAGTACGTGGCGCATAGCGAACCTTGAATCCAACGATCTGCTTTCGATCCAGATACGCGCTCTTGCCCTTCTCAGGCATGCGCTTGAACAGACCTGCAGCACGGTTGGCCGCACGCCGCGCAGCATTGGCCGCGATCTCAGTAGCCTTGCGCTTTGCCTCTTCCTGACGAGCGCGCATAACTTCGCGCTCTTCGGGGCTCATACGCCCGGCCTTGACCTTAATTTTCTGCGTCTCCCCGGAACGCCAGTCACCGAAGCTGCCGAAGATCAGCGTTTCGTTTTTTTCGGTCCGGTGCTCATGGACGACATACCAGCCGTTCTTTTCCTTGCCCTTGTCCTGGGCAGCCTTGCATCGGGTGAGCTTGCCGAAAATCAGTGGCTGCTCAGGCTCAAGGCCATAGTCTGCGAATTGACCCAACACCTCATCGAGCATGGCGTGCCTCCCGCGACTCAACAACGGACTGGCAACCGACACACAGATCGCAACCATGCAGGGCTATTCGGCGGGCCTCTGGGATCGGATCGTCGCAGCTTACGCAAAACAGGAAAGAATGCGCCGCCAATACGGGCTTGGCGGCGTTGCGTGCAGCGAGGGCTTGATCAAGACGCTCTTGCACTAGGTCATTCGCAAAATCAGCGATATCAGCCAAGGTCGGTACTCCGCGATTTCTGATTGACGTACGCGGCGCGGTTGAACATTCCAAGAAGTCCTTGGATGCCGCGAAACACTTGCTGACGTATCTCGGCTAACTCACCGTCATCCACCTTGCCGTCACCAATGCTTTTGGCCCAAACGACTGTCAGATCGGCCACTTGACGAAGATAAACAGCGATGCCGGTGGTCAAGGTCTCGGGCATGTCATCGGTATAGGCTTCGGCCAGCTCCTGCCAGACCGTGTCGCCGACCAGCGCATGCACGGCATCGAGAATGCGGCGGTCCTTGGTCAGTTCCAGGATCTCGCCGAACTCCTGGATGTTCACAGAGTGACTGGGATGGGTGGGAGAGAGTTTGTGTTGCAGCGTGGTGGGGTTCCTGCCGGTGGTGGCGGCGATGGCAGCGGCGCCACCCGGGTAATCCCTTGCGGCATGGTAAAGCGCGAGGTCGAGCGGCAGAACTTCTCGCTGCGCCCGCTCAACAGAACTCAGAGCGATACGGCTCATGGCATTAATCCTTATAAGTTGCCAGTGCCGCGCGGCATGCAGTGGTGATACATTTGCCGCGTGGCTTGAAGAGGCCCAAACGCCGGCTAGATCTTCAGGATCAACACCGGCACCGTGCCGGGGCGAACAATCCGTTGTTCACCCCTGGCGCAACAGCTGCCCTATCTGTGGTGGAAAAGGCAGCAACCCGAGGCATCCGTGCCTTGGCAACGCAATAAAGGTTGGCGGTTTTGCATGTGGTGTGCCCGCCTACCTTTATTGCGACCCGACAGCACTGTGGTGGTGTGTGCCGGGAGGAACTGGGCGGCCCTTGGGTCGCCTTTTTTCTGACTATGCTGCTTTGTTTACTGGAGTTGTTTCGGTTATACCGAAATGCTCCAGAACCTCAGCGAGCGAGACACAACCTTCACTTTCACGGGTCAAGGACTTGATCAAAGAGACGCTTGGGTCCTTGCTCGCATATTTGACGTGAAGACGCAGATAGCTCACAGCAATCCGACAACGCACGGCATAAGCCGTGAGTGCCTCTGAATCCAAACCGTTGATGTAGTCGCGCAGCTTCATGTCGTGTACCTCCTGACGCGCAATTTAACCATTAAGGTTAATTTTCGCAATACCAATATGGACATTCACCTTAAAGGTTAATCCAGCCAGAATCGGCACATGAAAATCTCAGACACCCGCCTACAAAATTTCCGAAGAGTCCTGGCCGAGAAAAAACTCCGCCTGACTGACATCGCCGACCTTTTGGGTAAAGCACCTGCCCAAGTGAGTGCGTTCGGGGGCAAGAACCCTACGAAAGGCATCGGCGATCAGATTGCTAGAGAGATTGAGAAAGCGCTGGACCTTCACAGTGGCTATCTCGACATGCCCTATGGGCTTGGTGAGTTCAATAACGCCACAGTGCTAAGCCATACAGGACGTAAATTGCCAGTTGTAGGATCAATCGCTGCTGGAGCCTGGTGCGAATCTCACGGCAATTTTGACCCCAGAGAAGCAGAGGAATGGATTGATGCTCCCGGTCCTGTTGGCCCTCGCGCCTTCATTTTGCGAGTGGAAGGCGTAAGCATGGAGCCCAGATTCATAGAGGGAGACAAGATTGTCATTGACCCTTCACTTGAAGCGCTGCCAGGACACTTCGTGGCAGCTAAGAGAACGCGAGATCAAGCGGCAACTCTCAAACAACTAAAGCAAGAAGGTAGTGAACAGTATCTATACGCACTGAATCCTGACTGGCCGGATCGTATAATCCGTATGTCGGAGGAGTGGACTATATGTGGCCGGGCACGGTGGAAAATTTCCGACCTGTAGGCCCATCCATGAAGCAAAACGGATTTTATTATGACAGAAAAAGTGGGCCATATAAAAAACCCTCTGACAGTAATCTCGGTCTTTGCGGGTATAGCCGAGATAAGCGGGACCGCTGTGCTGCCATTCATTGATATTCAGAACCAAGCAACTTACATTTGGTTTCTAATGTTATTCCCACCATTTCTTGTGGGGACTTTTTTCGCTACGCTGAACTGGAATCATAAAACTTTATACGCACCTTCTGACTACAAAAACGAGGAGCACTTTGTTAATCCACTCGGCAAATCTACCTCGCAAGAACGCGTAACCAAATTGAAAGAAGAAGTCGAGGAGGTTGTCTCGGACACTCCGATTACTACAAAGCCTTACCCGTCCACTTCCACCATAACTACAGAGCCTTCCGCACCTCTTGAGACATCTCCCGCACTTGCACAAGGTGATGGAGCTCATGCTGTCACTTCAGAAAATTTACTAGCAACGCCAACCCATACCGAGCCAGAACCAATTGCGGATAAAACAATACCGAGTCAAACAGAGCCAAACTTGAGCTCACCGCAAATTAAGCACCACATCTCAGCCTCTGCGTCACCTTTTGAGCGCAATCGTTTAACAGCCGATATAAAACTAACTGAAGCCCTCGCAATAAAAAGAATCAGCAAATTAACCGGCCTGCAATTTTTTACAGGTGCAAAATTTTTAACCAGTAGTGGAACCCCTGTATTATTTGACGCAGCATCCGTCTCAAATAATCACCTAAACATACTAGAAGTTAAACTTTTTAGAAGCAATAGATTCAGCCCTAACCGAATATATAGAATACTCAAAGATTGCGAAGACATTGTTAGAGATAAAAACTTTAAGCTAAGAGGATTTACCCTCTATTTAGTAATCGTGACGGAGGTTGAAGGGATCGAACAACAAAATCTGCACGAAAAGATTCTGATGCAAGCACAAGAATTCGATATTAACGTTCATGTTCATGTCGTGAGCATGAACGAGCTAGAGTCAGAATTTGCTGAATAGTCTCTCTCAGCAAGAAATTAACCTTTTCGGTTATTTTTAGCTTGACCTGGTAACCTTTAGGGTTAATATTTGCCTCACTCTTCACCACAGAGCGAGGCAACACCATGCACACCACAGCTACCCTGCACGTCCATCCGGCCGCTGCTGACCCGTTCCGCATCTTCGAAATACGCCGCTTAGCCCGTGAATCTGGCTGCGCATTCATTGCCGCCAAACCCAAGCAAGTCCGCACCATTCCTACCCCCTTCGATCCTAACGACGGGGGACGGGCAGCATGAGCAAGTTCAAACTCGACAATCGCACCCTGCAACTGCTTAACGCCCAGGTCAATCTGAGCGAGACCTTCAATCACGCCCTTCGGTCGACACCACAGCGCGAAGCACTGGCGTTTCGCCTGAAGGTTGAGCGCAGCACAATTGACACCCTTTTCACCGTAGAACTGGGCAGCGAGCGTCATACGCTGACCTTGCAGAACGAAAAAAAGATGCACCTCAAGCTGGCGGACTTTATCGAAGAGATCGCCAACGGTCCTATCGACCCCAGCAACACCACCGACCCACTGAATCTCTCTCATGCAAGTCGCCAATATGCTCGGTTTGATATCGAGAACAGGCAGAGAATGTTCGAGCTTGTACGCACCGGCGGCTCGTTGAGCCTCGACATGGGTTTCGATCTTCCCATCCACGTTGCCATCCATCGGACACAAACCCGTCCAGGTGTCACCACCATCATGAGCATCGGCGTGAAACGTCCACGCACAAAGTGCTTCACCGTGTGCGGTAGCGATGCCGAGATCTACAAGCAAGTGGCCGAATCCATCAACCACCTGGCTGCCGTGGCGACTCCCGCTGCGCATGCAGCCTAGGAGGCCGAGATGGAACGTAGCCTGGAAAAAGCCGCCAAGTACTTCGGACTCACCCGCCCCAAACTGATCGCGCTCATGCGCGAGAAAGGCCTTCTCAACGACCGCAACCTGCCAGCATTCCCGGTTCGCGACCGCGAATACCTGCGGGTCAAAGACGGCACCTGGTATCACGAAACCGCCGGCATGCAGTACTGCCAGTCGACCAAGATTCGCCAAGCCGGCATGCGTTGGCTGGCCGAGCAACTAGGGCTCGAACTGCCCGCCATACCGGCTGACAACCGTGACGTGGCCTAGGGAGTACGCCCGCCAGATCGTCGCTATGCGCACACGCGATGAGCGCAACGCTGCGCTCATCGAAGTGCCGGAGCATCTGCGGGAGCTGACCAAGACGCATTGCCTGAACGCATGGAATCACCCCAAAAGGAGAAAACCACATGAACAGCAACCTGACTGAATTTGGCGGGACAGCAGAACAGGCACCTAAGGATCTTCACCCAGTAAAAGCGAACAAGGACGCGGCATGAAAGGCGCCAACCAAAATCCCTTGCGACTGATGCCGGCACCAGAATCGGTAACTGTAGAACTGCTCTACCGCATCTTCGGCGACGTGCTTATCCCACTTGAAAAAGTGCGCGAACAGTATTTCCGCAACCTCAACGAGCAATCGTTTGTGACCGAGATTAACAACGGCCGAATCCAACTACCGATTACCACGTTGGACAACAGCCGCAAGGCGCCGAAGTACGCACACATACGACACGTCGCCTCGCTGATCGACATCCGAGCCTACAAGGCCGACGAAGAAATGCTGCGACCGCAGGACGAAACAACCGAGTAACCCCCAAAACCGAATGACTGCCACCACCAGTCTATATGGGAGCACGTCGTGACCATAACCAAGAACTGCCGGCACTGCAGGACGGCCTTGCAAGCCGACGAAGAAGCATCACGGCTCTGTGGCGAATGCTGCTGGTTTGCCAAGGACTACCACCGTTACGACGTCTTACGGGAGGAAGGTTACATGCCATTCCACGCCAAGCTGATGTGTGGCCTGGCTGATCCACCCGATCCTGACGACGAATAAACAACCACCAAACGGCTGCCACCACCGGCCAAGCAAAACCACTAGGAGCACACCACATGACCACAATTCAGATTTGCGCATTGATCGCTTTCACCCTTCTCGTCGGCCTCACCTACTGGGCAGGCTATCGCGGCGGCTTGATCGATGGACGCATTGAGGGGATCGACGAAGGCAAAGATATTCAGAACTCTGAAAACTCGGAGACGATCAAAAAACTGAAGCTCTCACTTGACCAGGCTCGCGATTACCACAAGCAACTGCACGCCCACTACGAGCGCGCGTTCGTCGCCTCGAAACTGGGGGAACCAGCACGCCAAACCCTGCTGGATATCGCAGAAAAACTGCGAATCGCCGCAGAGACATTCAGCGCATTTCGCACTGGCAAAAAACTCGATCGAGACACTCGTGCACTTCGCAATCAAGCGCTCGCCATGGCAGCCCTTCTGGAGCCGGCAGCTCAGGAGGATGCGGCATGAATCGAGTTAGCCCAATGCTACGTCTTAACCCACAAGCTGCCGGCGCACTGCAACAGCAATGCTCTAAAGCCACCACTGAGCTGCAGGAGCTGACTCGCTTTCGTAAAGAGTTCGACCTGCAGCTGGCTGAGCTGATTGGTAAGGACGCTCTGCGCAAATTGCACAAGGCAACCCACAACGCCCTGCTGTTGGCCGATCTCGTGAAGGAGGCCGCATGAACTGCATCCTCACCCATACCGGCAATCGCTTTGACCTGTTCGAGCCCGACGCCGACATGATCGACCCACGAGACATCACCCACTCGCTCGCACACCTGTGCCGCTTCAATGGCCACACCCGCGAGTTCTACAGCGTCGCCCAACACAGCTGCATCGTCGCCGAGTTGGTGCCGGAAGAACACAAACTCGCCGCGCTGCTGCACGACGCCACCGAAGCCTACCTCGGCGACATGACCCGACCACTCAAGAAATGGATGCACGCTTATCAGGATTTTGAGGACTGGATCTGGCAGCGCGTCTGCATGCGCTTCGATATCTCCCCCGAATTGCCGGCTTGCGTGCACCAGGCCGACATGATTGCTCTCGCCACCGAGCGCCGCGATCTCATGCCAGCCGATCCGGTCATCTGGGATTGTCTGATCGCCATCGAACCTATGGCTGAAACCATCCGCCCGTGGCCAACCACCGAAGCACGGCTCACGTTCCACCAGCGCCTGATGGATCAACTCGCTATCGAACATCGGAGGAAAGCGGCATGACGCACTCACAGGACCGAATGCAAGTGCAGGCCGCTTTACTCCGCTTCGACAATGGGATCGACACGCCTGTAAAAAACAGTCTCTGCTGCGCAGCAGCAGGCATTACTGCTTTTACCTGGGCCCCTACCGGGGCACTTATACCCCACGAAAAGCTGCGCGGGGCAGCACCCCCAGAAGCAACGCTAAACGCTCAGTCTCGCCCGCTCGCGCAGCCTGTCTTGGGGTACAAGCCCCCGACTCGCTCAGTAAAGTTCGTCATGTACCTCAGGGAGGTGCTTTGGAATCTTGATCAAAGGACGACCCTCAAGCTTACGAAGTTCATTTTCAGCGTTAATTTTGACTCTTTTAAGGTCCGGCAAGTGACGCTCAACGCGACTGTACAAATGACCAATTGCCGGGGATTTTTCGCCTCCAAAATATTTCATCCAATCGTGAAGCTCAAATCTCAGTTTGAGACCAATCTCCATTCTTTCTGGATTCAGCTCACCTTTCTGAATATCTGTAAGGCGTGCCAATTGATCCGAAAGAATAGTTCTACGCATTTCGTTCGTCACATGAAAGTCAGCATAAGCCTCTTCCTCTGGCCCAAGATCGATGAACCGGTAAGCCTCCGTGCACATACAAAGCAATTGCTGAGATCGCGCAACCTCAAGCCTTTTCATATCTTCGGCTCTGACCGATCGCTCATGAAACTTTTGATACATCGGAACAGCGACCGCTATAGCAATCGCCAAAACAGCACCAATCGCTTGCACCCAGCCGGCCGCGTCCGGTGGCAGCCATCCATGTTTCACCCAGTATGCAACCGATCCGACGAGAAGCCACAGAACCGCACCACCCATGAGCAGAAACCACAATACCCAAAGTGTACGTTCAACCATTTTTTCGAAGATATGCGAGCGAGTCATGCCTCATGGGTCCTAGCCATTAAATCGTTCCGAAGACTGCACCATTTTCACAAGCAATTCCAAGGGGAGTTCGCATGAGTATCGCCCGCCGCGCAATGGAGAAACTGTGATGGCCAGCACCGAACTGGGGACTATGCCGCACCCCGAGGTAGACAAAGTATCGGAAGAGGTCATGGCCCATATCCTGGGCATTTCATTTAGAGCACTCGCGACCCGGCGCGCCCGCAAGCAGATCCCCGAAGGCGTCTGGAACAAACTGGGGAATCGCATCATGTACAGCAAAAAGAGATATTACGAATGGGAAGAAGCACAATGGATTTGCCCGATGGAGTTGAACTCTTCCGCAAATCCCTCAGGATTCGTTTTACTTGGAACGGTACCCGCCGAAGCGAAACACTCCCCTTCCCCACGACGCAGAAAGGCATTAAAGCTGCATCCCAATTACGCGATCAAGTAGACAACCTGATCAAGCTCGGCCTCTTGGATGACGCCAAGTACGCCGAGCTGTTCCCTAACTCGACCGTATCGCTCGGCGGCATCCCGACTTTTCATGAGTACGCCCAGTTATGGCTTGATGGCCGAGTCATCGCCCAGGGCACGCGGAACAATTATAAGGGCGCGCTCAACCTGTATTGGATTCCGCCGCTGGCACTGGTACGTATCGACCTGATCACGACCACCCTCCTACGCCGCATCATTGCAGCCACGGAGTGGACGTCACCAGGTGTCCGGCGCAACGCGCTGGTCAAGCTCTCAACAATCTTGGAGGCGGCCGTTGCTGAAGAGCTGATCAAGAAAAATCCGGCCAAGATGATCGATCTCCCAAAACGGGGGCGCAAGGAGATCAACCCATTTTCCCTGGACGAAGCCAACCGAATCATCAATCACCTGTACCAGACACAACATTGGCCCAGTGGAATTTATGCCGCATTCTTTGAGTTCGCATTCTTCACCGGGCTTCGCCTGTCTGAAGTCGCCGCGCTCCGCTGGGATGCCGTTGACCAGGTGAAACGTCAGGTTCATGTCTGCCGCACTGTGGCGTTGGGTGTTGTAGAAGAGCGCACAAAAACCGGAAAGGATCGGTTCGTGCTGCTAAACGAGCGAGCGCTGCACGCGCTGGAGTTCGCCCGCCAGTACGCCGAGCGCCGCGCCAAAGGCATTGGCAAGGTGAAGACCACGCCCTACGTGTTCCCACCGTCGAAGAACAGCGAGTACGTGAAACAGACCTCCGATCTGCACAAACAGTGGTGGCCGGCACTGAAAGCGCTGTCGGTGTTATATCGACCGCCGTACAACTGCCGTCATACTTATGCGACAATATGCTTAATGTCCAACATGAACCCCGCATTCATCGCTCAGCAGCTTGGCCACAGCGTCCAAATGTTGCTGACGACGTATGCGCGTTGGCTCAACTCAAGCTCAGACTGGGCGGAGCTGGAAAAGCTCCAGATTGGTATCAAATCGGTATCAGGCAAAAAAGACCAGCTCTAACCCATTGATAGGTAAGGTAATTGATCTCCACAGCTAACATCACGATGCAGTTCGGCGCCAAGCCGCTCTTCGAAAACGTTTCGGTCAAGTTCAACGGTGGCAACCGTTACGGTTTGATCGGCGCCAACGGTTGCGGCAAGTCGACCTTCATGAAGATTCTCGGCGGTGACCTCGAGCCGTCCGGCGGCCAGGTCATGCTGGAACCGAACGTGCGTCTGGGTAAATTGCGCCAGGACCAGTTCGCCTACGAAGAATTCACCGTGATCGACACCGTGATCATGGGTCACGAAGAGCTGTGGAAGGTCAAGGCCGAGCGCGATCGCATCTATTCGCTGCCGGAAATGAGCGAAGCAGACGGCATGGCCGTGGCCGAGCTGGAAACCGAATTCGCCGAAATGGACGGCTACACCGCCGAATCCCGTGCCGGCGAACTGCTGCTGGGCCTGGGTATTCCCCTGGAACAGCATTTCGGCCCGATGTCCGAAGTGGCTCCAGGCTGGAAACTGCGGGTATTGCTGGCCCAGGCATTGTTCTCCGATCCGGAAGTGCTGTTGCTCGACGAACCGACCAACCACCTGGACATCAACACCATTCGCTGGCTGGAATCGATTCTCACCGTGCGTAACAGCACCATGATCATCATTTCCCACGACCGTCACTTCCTCAACAGCGTCTGCACCCACATGGCCGACCTGGACTATGGTGAGCTGCGCCTGTTCCCGGGCAACTACGACGAGTACATGACTGCGGCGACCCAGTCCCGCGAGCAACTGCTGTCGGACAACGCCAAGAAGAAAGCCCAGATCGCCGAACTGCAAACGTTCGTCAGCCGCTTCTCGGCCAACGCCTCGAAAGCCAAGCAGGCCACTTCCCGCGCCAAGCAGATCGACAAGATCCAGCTGGCCGAAGTCAAGCCATCGAGCCGCGTGAGCCCGTTCATCCGCTTCGAACAGACCAAGAAGCTGCACCGCCAGGCCGTGACCATCGAGCAGATGTCCAAGGGCTTCGACGGCAAGACCCTGTTCAAGAACTTCAGCTTCACCGTAGAAGCCGGCGAGCGCGTGGCGATCATCGGCCCGAACGGTATCGGCAAGACCACCCTGCTGCGCACCCTGATGGGCGAGCTGACCCCGGACGCCGGTTCCGTGAAGTGGACCGAAAGCGCGGAGCTGGGCTACTACGCCCAGGACCACGCCCACGACTTCGAAGACGACGTCAGCCTGTTCGACTGGATGGGCCAGTGGACTCAGGGCGAGCAGATCATTCGCGGCACTTTGGGCCGCATGCTGTTCTCCAACGACGAGATCCTCAAGTCGGTCAAGGTCATCTCCGGTGGTGAGCAAGGCCGCATGCTGTTCGGCAAGCTGATCCTGCAAAAGCCGAACGTACTGGTGATGGACGAACCGACCAACCACCTGGACATGGAATCGATCGAAGCGCTGAACCTGGCGCTGGAGAACTACCCGGGCACGCTGATCTTCGTCAGCCACGACCGTGAGTTCGTATCGTCCCTGGCCACCCGCATCATCGAGCTGAGCCCTAACGGCGTGACCGACTTCAGCGGCACCTACGACGATTACCTGCGTAGCCAGGGTGTGGTGTTCTAAAGGTAGCTACAAGCCTTTAGCTACAAGCTTCAAGTGAAAAGCCCTGTCCTGGTGACGGGGCTTTTTGCATTCCGGGCCAAGGTTTCTTGTTGGTGCATAATTCATCGCGAGCAAGCTCGCTCCCACAGGGGAATGCATTTCAAAATGTGGGAGCGAGCTTGCTCGCGATGAGGCCATGAGGAACAACGATAATGTCACGGCAAAAGTAGTTAGCCTGCTTTCTTTTATCCCAACGCCGCGCCATGATGCAGGTCTCCCACCGCCGCCCGCGAACGAGCCCTCATGTCTGTGCAGCAAGTTGCTCCGCAAAGCTCATTGGCGATCACCCTGCAGATCGTCTCCATCGTTTTCTATACCTTCATTGCCTTCCTCTGCATCGGTTTGCCGATTGCGGTATTGCCGGGTTATGTCCACGAACAACTCGGGTTCAGCGCCATCGTGGCCGGGCTGACCATCGGCTCGCAATACCTCGCCACCCTGCTCAGCCGGCCCATGGCCGGGCGGATGTCGGACAGCGTTGGTACCAAGCGCGCAATCATCTATGGCTTGGCGGGGATTGTGCTCAGCGGCGTGCTGACCTTGCTGTCGACCCTGTTGCAAGGCTTTCCCTTGCTCAGCCTGCTGATCCTGATCGCCGGGCGCCTGCTACTGGGGATCGCCCAAGGGTTGATCGGTGTCGGCACCATCAGTTGGTGCATGGGCCAGGTGGGCGCCGAGCATACCGCGCGGTCGATTTCCTGGAACGGCATCGCGTCCTATGGAGCGATTGCCATTGGCGCACCGCTGGGTGTGGTCATGGTGCAACAACTGGGCTTCGCCAGCCTGGGTATCGCCCTGTCGCTGCTGGCCCTGGCCGCACTGTTGCTGATTCGCAACAAGCCTTCGGTGCCGGTGGTGCGCGGTGAACGTTTGCCGTTCCGGACCGTGTTCGGACGCATTGCGCCGTTTGGCGCGAGCTTGAGCCTGGCGTCCATTGGCTACGGCACCCTGACGACCTTTATCACTCTGTACTACGTCAATCGTGGCTGGACCGGCGCGGCCTACTGCCTGACCGTGTTCGGCGTCTGTTTCATTCTGTCGCGGCTGCTGTTCATATCCGCCATCGGTCGGTTTGGCGGGTTCACGTCGGCCATTGCCTGCATGTGCATTGAGACGGTTGGCCTGGTGCTGTTGTGGCTGGCCCCTTCGACCGGGTATGCGCTCATTGGCGCCGGCCTGACTGGATTTGGCCTGTCTCTGGTGTATCCGGCGTTGGGTGTCGAGGCCATCAAACAGGTGCCCAACTCCAGCCGGGGGGCGGGCTTGAGTGCTTATGCGGTGTTTTTCGATCTGGCGCTGGCGATTGCCGGCCCCTTGATGGGCGCAGTGGCGTTGAACCTGGGATATGCGTGGATTTTCTTCAGTGCTGCGTTGTTGTCGGTGACGGGTTTGGGGCTGACGCTGCTGCTCAAGAGTCGTTCGATGACGTAAGCCTTGGCGCTGACCCTGTGGGAGCGAGCTTGCTCGCGATGGGTCCCTCACATCCAGGATTGATGTCGTCTGACACGCCGCTATCGCGAGCAAGCTCGCTCCCACAGGGTTGTATGCAAATTACTGATCGGCGGTCTGCATCCCCGCCCGGGTCGGCCTGCCCAGGGTGCGCGTGAAGAAGCGTCCGGCTTCGGAGATCAGATTGCGATGAATGTCCTGCCGGTCGACGCCATCGGCATCGGTGCACAGCGCAGGCATGATTACGATCTGCTCGTCATTGCACGGCGCCATGAAGACGAAGTGCCCTGCCCCGGCCAGTAACTTGAAGTCGGGCGCGGTCGGCAGTTTGCGCGCCAGCGCCGCGGCGTTCTTGTCGACAGCCACCAGCTTGTCGCCATCGCCGCTGTAAAGCAGCACCGGCACATGCACATCGGCCAGGGTGTGGCGACCGAACTTCAGGCTCAACGGTGCCATCAGCATCAAGGCGTGGACGCGTGGATCGGCCACCGGTTGCAGGTCATCGCGGTCGACAATCAATTCGCCCTGGGTGTTACAGGCATCGCGGTCATCCGGGCGCTCCTGGCAGTAACGGCGCAGGCGATCCAGGTCCGGGGTCGCGCCGGACAGAATCAATGCGGTCTCGCCACCGGCCGAATAGCCAATGACCCCCACCTGATCGGCATTGACGAACGGCGACAGCATACGATCGCCCAAGGTCGCGGTAATGGCTTCGGAAATCTGGATCGGCCGGCCGTACAGGTTACTCAAAGTACCGAGTCGGCTGTGGTCCCTGGAGTTGTCACCGGGGTGAATCACCGCCACCACGACAAAGCCTTTGCGCGCCAGCGACGTGGCAAGGTCGTGCAGGGCCAGCGGGGTACCGGTATTTCCGTGGGACAGCATCAGCATCGGGAACCGGCCGATGGCGACCTTGGTGTCCTCCCCGGCTTCGACGGTGTAACCCTCGAGCTTGCTGGTGTGCTCCCGATCACTGGAAGGATAGAAGGCAATGGCGCGCATCGGCTGCAAGTCCAGCGGGTCGAGAAAAGTCATCTCGTGGAAGCCGACGCTCCAGTGAGGATGGGGTGCAGGCGCGGCGTGCACTGTATTCAAGCTGCTGAGCAGGCAAATCAGTAAAGTTGCACAAAGACGCATCATGGATGCCCCGCCTTGTTACCGGACTTGAGACGTACGCCCTGGACTGCATGAGTCGGGCCACAATCTGAAACGACCAGAAACAAAAAACTCCGTAACTGGTACTTGCGTAGCCAGAATACAGAGTTTTTTGGGCTTTACCTGAACGGTTGCTTACGTTTACCCAAGCCTTACGCAGCGGCGAACAACTGCTCGCTGATTTGTGCGTGGGCGGCGCTCATGGCCTTGGTGCGCACGTCGTCACCGTAAGCCAGGCCTTCGGCACGGACGATTTCGATGTCGGTGATACCGATGAAACCGAACAGCAACTTCAAATACTCTTCGTGGGCAACACCGGTTGCCTGACCGGCGTGCATGCCGCCGGAAGTCGAAACGATCACGACTTTCTTGCCTCCGCACAGGCCTTCAGGGCCGGCTTCGGTGTAGCGGAAGGTCTGGCCGGCCACCGCGATGCGGTCGATCCAGGCTTTGAGTTGAGTCGGGATGGTGAAGTTGTACATCGGTGCGGCAATCACCACGGCATCGGCAGCCAGGAATTCGGCCAGGGTCGAGGCGCTCAGTTCGGCTTCGTGCTGTTGTGCGGCGTTGCGCAGTTCAGCGGTGGTGCCGGCGGCGACCAGGGTGGTGGCGGAGAAATGGCTGATGGCGTCGGCGGCCAGGTCGCGGTAAGTCACCACGGCGGTTGGCTCGGCGGCTTGCCAGGCTTTGACGACTTCACCGCTCAACTGACGGGAAGCCGAGTTGTCGCCCAGGATGCTCGAATCGATATGCAGCAGTTTCATGTGGGATCTCCAAGTGAGGATCGCCCACAAGGGCGATCTGATGGGACTAATCCTACACACGAAACCAATAGCTGATTAGACGGTAACAATGCGATAGTTCGTCCCACAGATAGGACAATTGGATTCACATCATGCAAGACCTCAACGACCTGTACTACTTCGCCAAAGTCGTGGAAGCCGGGGGGTTCGCCGCGGCCGGACGTTTGCTGGGCATCCCCAAGTCCCGATTGTCACGGCGCATCGCCGAACTGGAAGAGCGCCTCGGCGCAAGACTGCTGCAACGCACCACCCGACAACTGAAACTGACTGCCGTCGGTGAGCGTTACCTCAGGCACTGTCAGGCGATGCTGTTGGAGGCGGAAATGGCCGACGAGGCCGTGGCCAGCATGTCCAGCGAGCCCCGCGGGCGTTTGCGGGTGTCCTGCCCGGTTGGGCTGGCCCATGAAATATTGCCGGGGGTGATCAGCGACTTTCTGGAAAGGTTTCCACAAGTCCAGCTGGAGGTCATGCTGCTCAACCGCCGGGTCGACCTGGTGAACGAAGGCATTGACGTGGCCCTGCGAGTGCGGGAGCTGGGCGACGAAGACCCGCTGCTGGTGACCCGCCGCCTGCGTCAGGCGCAGATGCTGATGGTCGCCAGTCCCGGCTTCCTCGTTGGCCGAGAGATCAACCATCCCGACGATCTGAAAAACCTGCCGGTGCTCGGCGCCCTCGAGGCCGACCGCATGGTGCACATCCGCATGCTGGATCAAAAAGGCAAAAGTTGTGAACTGGCGCTCGAGGCCCGGCTGGGCATCGATGACTTTATCGTGCGCAAGGCCAGCACCCTCTCTGGCCTGGGCTTTACGATGCTGCCCATGATGTATTGCGAGCAGGAACTGGAAAACGGCGCACTGGTGCAGTTGTTGCCCGACTGGTCGTTGCCCGGTGGCTGGCTGCAAGCGGTCTATCCTCATCGACGCGGGGTCATGCCGGCGGTACGCGCCTGGATTGACCATCTGGTCGAGTCATTCAATGCCTGTGGGGAACGATTGTTATGAAAGCCGGACGGATGAGCGAAGAGGATGTCGCGAAATTCTGCCTTACCCTGCCCGGAGTGCGGGAAGACTATAAATGGGGTGGCGTGCGGGTGTTTTCGATTGCCGGGAACAAGATGTTCGCCTTGCAGGGCCTGCGGGGTGATTCTCTGGCCTTCAAGGTCGACAAGGATCTGTTTCTCGGTCATTGCGACCGCCCGGGGATTCACCCGGCGCCTTATCTGGCGCGCGCCCAGTGGATCATCATGGAAACGCCCTACCCGCTCGCCAGCGAAGAACTACAACGCTTGTTGCAGCGCTCCCACCAGTTGGTGGTGAGCAAACTGCCCAAACGCACTCAAGTCGGCTTGTTGCTCTAGGGCCTTGTCGATCAGAACAAGGCGAACAGGTGTGCGCCGAGGAACAGGTGGTCGATCCAGAACACCTGGTGCATGAGCACGATGATCCAGAACACCAACTGGTAGGAGATTTTGCGGGTTTTGTGCCGGAACGCTTGCTGCGCCAGCAAGGCACCGGGCCAGCCGCCGGCGAGCTCCAGCGCATGCAGGACATTCTCCGGCGTACGCCATTGCTCGGCGCGGGCCTTGCGCTTGTCGCTCCAGTACAGGAAAAACGTCACGATGCTGACGATGCCGTAGGCTGCCAAGGGAATCAGCGACACCCCGTGCAGCCATGAAGACACCGACCCCGACAGCGGCAACGCACACAGGATTGCAAACACCAGCCACTTCAGCCGTGGATGACGGATCTGTCCCCCGGGCTGGCGCCCGGGGTTATTGCGCGAGCTTGAGTCACTCACGGCTTGACCGCGCTCCAGTCGACCCAGCCGAACTGCCAGGTCGCCAGGATGATCAGGCCGAACACAATGCGATACCAGGCAAACGCCGCATAGCTGTGGTTGGCGATGAACTTGAGCAGCCCGCGGACCGCGATCATCGCGAAGACGAACGCGGTGACGAAGCCGATCGCGAACACCGGGAAATCGGACGGGACAAACAGGTGACGGTATTTATAGCCCGAGTACACCGCTGCGCCGACCATGGTTGGCATCGCCAGGAAGAACGAAAACTCGGTAGCGGTCTTGCGCGACAGGCCGAACAGTAACCCGCCGATGATCGTCGAGCCCGAACGCGAAGTGCCCGGAATCATCGCCAGGCATTGGGCGAAGCCGACTTTCAGGGCATCTTTCCAGGTCATGTCATCCACCGTTTCGGCGTGGACTTCATGCTGCCGGCGCTCGGCCCACAACATGACGAACCCGCCCACGACCAGCGCCGCTGCCACGGTGATCGGATTGAACAGGTACTCGTGGATCATGTCGGCGAAGATCACGCCCAGCACCACGGCCGGGAAGAACGCAATCAACAGGTTCGCGGTAAACCGCCGAGCGCTCGGCTGGGTCGGCAGGCCGATGACCACATCGAAGATCTTGCGTCGAAACTCCCATACCACCGCCAGGATGGCACCCAGCTGGATAATGATGTTGAACGCCATCGCCCGCTCGCCCCCGAAGCCGAGCATGTCGGCCACGATGATCTGGTGGCCGGTGCTGGAAATGGGCAGGAACTCGGTCAGTCCTTCTACAACCCCAAGTATCAATGCCTGAAAGGCGGTCCAAAGATCCATCAATCCCCCAAAAGGCTATGCGCGCCGGCATGCCCCGTTAATATTTTTCCAAAGCTTGAATTGCGATCAGCCTAGCTGAAGCCCCGCGCATCAAGGATCACCACGGAACCGTCAAAATCCTGTGAAAAAACAATCCTGATCCGGGTTTACCCGCGCGGGGCCGGAATCCTATCAGACAAGTCCGATTGGCGCTGCCGCGTTATCGCGCACCAACGAAGCACACCCTGCTCCACGGGATTCCCGACGCCAATCCGGTTACAATCGGCCCCTCTTCGATTTCACCAAGGAACCTCCATGTCGGGGCTTGAACTGTTTGCCGCCACCCTCGGTGTCATTGCCGTCTGGCTGACGGTCAAACAGAACACCTGGTGCTGGCCCATCGGTCTGGTCATGGTGCTGCTCTATAGCTGGATCTTTTTTGAGGTGAAGCTGTATTCGGACATGTTGCTGCAAGTCGTCTATGCCGCCTTGCAGCTTTACGGCTGGTGGCAGTGGACACGGGCTGGCGAAACGAGCCATGGCCGCGAAGTCAGTTGGCTCGATTCCCGTTCCGTGGCGTTGAGCCTGGCCATCGGCGCACTCGGCAGCCTGTTGCTGGGGGCGGCCATGGCCCACTGGACCGACGCCGCGCAACCCTGGCTCGATGCGGCGCTGACCGGATTCAGCCTGGTGGCGCAGGTCTGGATGGCGCAAAAACGTGTCCAGTGCTGGCCGCTATGGATCGCCCTGGATGTGATTTTCGTCGGACTGTTCATCTATAAGGACCTGTACCTGACCGCCACCCTGTACGGGCTGTTCGCCGTTATCGCCGTGCAGGGCTGGCGCCAATGGCGCGCCGATCCGGCGTTGCGCGCATGAAAGTCCTGGTACTCACAGGCCCTGAATCCAGCGGTAAAAGCTGGCTGGCGGCCGAGTTGCAACAGCGTTTCGGCGGGATCCTGGTGGACGAGTATGTGCGCTGGTTCATCGAGCACAATCCCCGGGACACTACCTTGGCCGACATTCCGGACATCGCCCGCGGTCAATTGGCATGGGAAGACGAAGCCCGTGCGCAACAACCGTCTTTGCTCATCCTCGACACGCACCTGCTGAGCAATATCCTCTGGAGCCAAACCCTGTTTGGCGACTGCCCCGCCTGGCTCGAACAAGCGCTACTGGCCCGGCATTACGACTTGCACTTGCTGCTGTCGCCGGAACACGTCGAATGGACGGATGATGGCCAGCGTTGCCAACCCCGATTGTGTGAGCGCCAGGCATTTTTCGAGCAGACCTTGGCCTGGCTTGAGCGCCACGCCCAACCGGTTCAAGTACTGCGCGGAGATTGGGCAGAACGCCGATTCCAGGCACTGAACGCCGTGACCCGATTGCTCGGCGCCTGACCGGCCTTTTGGGGCAATTTCCCCACTATCCCCCCCTGTCCCGGGGGAAAAGTGTCCGGTCCTGAAACACCCTTCCCGCCTCAAACCGCCTGTTTAAGCGCTCTTCACCGCTGGATCATCGGATTTGTTAAGTCATTGATACAGCACTGCTGAACCCCTTGTTCCAGAGCGATTTATCCACAAATAAGGGCTGCCTGCGCAGGGTTTCGTCTCACCTTTGAAACATTCTCGGCAAAGGCTATCCGGACAATATCCATAAGCCATTGAATCAACGAGATATTCAAAAACCGGCACAGCTTTCGCTCTCTCCTTCAAAAAGCCGACCAGAGCCAGCCCACATGAGAAGGAAAGACCGTCGTGGGGATACTCGATAAACATGCCTTGACGTGCCTGCTGCTGATCGCGAGCGCTGCAGGCGCGGTTTTCAGTTTTGACGTTCAAGCCGAAGGCAACGGCGTCATCGTGCTTGATCGAACCATTCACCCGACGCCCATCGGTCGCAGCGGCGGCAGGGATCCAAACCCCAACACCCTCAATGCCAACCCATCGGCCCGCGTCACCGGCGAACTCAGTGACGCCGACATCGCCGGGGTCACCACCGGAACCGCCCTTCGCCACAACAACGGGCAAAGCCTGGGTGGCCTGCAAGGCCTCAACGCCGTCACCAACCCCAACGGTATGCCCGGCATGTCTGTCGGTCACGGTGGTGGCAGTGGCAGCGCCATTTCCGGAACCATCAACCGCGCCATGAGCAGCGGCCTCGGCTCACTGGGCAGAATGGCGGGAGGCCAATGAGATGTGTCGATCCCTGCTGTTATTTGCCCTGCTCGGCTGCACCAGTGTGATGGCCGACTCGGGCGTCAGTTCGGTGAACAACGCCACCCTCCAGGATTCGGGTACTCAATACCGCGGCAACTTCAACGTCAACCAGGCGGCTGGCGATCAACAACAGCAGGCCAACGTCCGCGCGATCGCCATTGGCACCCAAGCCGGTGCGATCACCAGCGTCCGGCAGAAAATCACTACGCCCGCCAATCCGTCGATGGACGCGACGGCCACTATCGGCGGCTCCTCCTTCAGTAATGGCAACGGCGTACTGGGCGTCAACCAGAGCGCCGGGGCGAACAACCAGATGGCCAACGCCATGCGCATCAGCATCAGCGCCGCACCGCAAGCCATCGACGATAGTGCCCTTTCTCAACAGAGCGTGGCGTTGTTACCGAACTCGGGAGCAACTGGCGCCCCAAATGGCAGTCGCCAGGTCGTGACAAGCGACCAGGCCTTCACCGGCAGCCGGGGAGTGATCCAGGTAAACCAGAGTGCCGGGGTGGGGAACCGAATGGCTAACACCCTGAGTATCCGGGTCGCTGACTGACCCGAAACAGTGCGATTAGGGAAGCACCAACACCTGACCAACTAATGAGCACGGAGAAACACCATGAACCCGACAACTGCTCTCAAACCTCTGGCTTTCGCTCTGGCAGCAGTGATGGCATTTGCAGCACAAGCAGGCAGCCTTGATGATGATCAAGGCAGCGGCCAGAGCGATGGCCAGAGCAACAACCATCAGCCTAAAGGCCCGACGCTGGAACAAATTCTGCAGATTACAGCAGGCGCCGGGGCCGCCGTGCTGGACTCGCAGGAAAGCAGTGACAGCAGCGTATTGAGCCGGGACACCAGGAACGACGCTAGGGTCGATAACTCCCTGAACAACTCCAACGGCAACATGGGCGCCAACGTTGCAGCCGGTAACGGCAACCAGCAAGACAACGCCGCCGCCCTTGCCACGGCTGACGAAAGCTTCATCTTCGGCACCGCGGTCGCCGCCTCCAGCGCGACTCAGAAGAGCACCGGCAACACCGCCAGGAAACACTCCAGCACCAACAACACAACGCTCAACAACGCAGGCAACAGCGGTTCCGGCAACATCGGCATCAACGTGACCACCGGCGACTTCAACCAACAGAAAAACAACCTGGCGATTGCCGTTTCGGGCGGTCGTGTAGCGCAAGCGGCGGCGGCGGCCAACCAAAGCACGTCCGGGCTGAACGTCACCAACAACGCCAACCATGACGACAGCACCCAGACTGATTTCGCTACCGTGGGTGTACTCGGTCTGGCGGGTGTAACCACTCAACAAGTGATCACGCCAGAGGGCTGGAAAGCCCCTGTAACCAACAATGCGTCGATAACGGGCTCGATGAACAACTTCTCCGGCAACGGCGGAGCCAACGTATCGTCTGGTGTGGGCAACCAGCAAAGCAACTCGCTGTCCATCGCCGCGGGCTGCAAGTCCTGTCTGTAATCGCGATTGCAATGAAAGCCCCGGCGACGGGGATTTTCCACAGTCCCAAGGCGTATCGATCATGCGTAAGACTGTCCTTTTCGCCCTGCTCTGCCTGTCTGGCCTGACCCAGGCTGCACAGATGCCGGTTGCCGCCCTGCCGGGCGGCGTGCTGGTGTACAAGCACGTACAGAGTTTGCGCGAGCGCAAGTTCAGCGACATCGTCGAACAAAAAACCGATTTCAGCTGTGGCGCCGCCGCGCTGGCAACGATACTGCGCCAGGCCTATTGGCTCGACGTCGATGAGGAGCACATCATCAAGGGCATGCTGGTCACCGCAGACCAGGACCTTGTGCGTACCCAGGGTTTTTCAATGCTGGACATGAAGCGCTACATAGAGCGCATCGGCATGCGCGCCCGGGGCTACAGGATCCCGCCGGAAAGACTCGAATCCGTGACGATTCCGGTGGTGGTATTGATGGAAATTCGCGGCTACAAGCACTTCGTGGTGTTGCAGCGGGCGGACAAGAACTGGGTGTATATCGGCGATCCGGTACTCGGTCACAAACGCTACTCCCATGATGACTTTGTCAAAGGCTGGAATGGCATTATTTTCGCTATCGTCGGTCCCGGTTACGACAAGACCAATGCGTTACGCAGTCCACCGGAACCGCTGACAGCCAAGAACAAGATGGATAACTTCAACCCGGTCAAAGATGCCGAATTGATGGATTTTGGTTTCATACAGAGCGACTTCTTTTAATCGCCAACAAGATGATAGGGGGCAGGATGCTCCGGGAGCAGCAAATGAAAACCTCGTATTGGGTGGTCGCTGTCTGTCTGGCAGCGAACACTTCAGGTTTTGCTGATGAGTTCAGACCCATCGAAATCAAGGACCAGGAACTGGCCGAGTTGCGTGGCCGATATGTGATGCCGGGGCGGGTCATCAGCTTCGGTGTCGTCATGAGCAGTACCTGGCGCAATGCCAGTGGTGACCTGATCGGAGCCTCCACCTCGATGCAGCTTCAAGCCGCAACGGTCAAGCCCGAGTTCTATGTTTCGACCATCAAGCAATCGGGTCATGGCGGTACGTCCAGGTCAGGCAGCGGTCACGTGTCGGGGGGCGCAGCCCTGAGCACTTCCCGGGGGATAACCCAGGTCACACGGGCCGCAGGTGATGGCAACAGCGCAAACAACAACATCGCCATCAACGTCAAAGAGGCCAGCACGGCCCCGGCACTGGTGGCGGGCCAGGGCCAGGCGCTGATAGCCGGTCAAACCATCACCGGCAGCAATGCCGCAGGCAGTGTCGCGGTATCCGCGACCAGCGGCGGCGTTCAGATGGCCATTACCGCCAACAACAACCAGGGCACCAGCCTGCAACAAGTCGCCCAGGGCGGGTTGCTGCAAAACACCCGGTTGCTGGGCAGCAGCAATGTGGTCGACAACATGACTCAACTCAACGTAGTGCTCAACAATAATGGCCCGAGTGCGGGGGCATTGGACTGCAACCTCAACCAACTCGCTGCATTACGGACCATGGGCTATTGAACTACGCTGAGTCTGGACCATTGGGCACAAATGGACGGCATATTTCATGTACCGATCAGTATCACTGCGTGCAGTTGCATGCTTGAGTGCTCTACTCCCGGCGGCGATGTTGCAGGCAGCACCTGACCCGGAACTGGAGGCTCTCAAACAAGAGCTCCTGGAGTTGAAACAACGATACGAAGTACAGCAAAAAGCCCTGGCGGTTCTCGAACAACGGGTCCGCCAGGTCGAAGAGCAGCCCGCCTCGCCCGCTCCCAAACGCCTGGCCAAGTCGCCAGCGGATCTCAAGGGCAATCCAGGCGTCGGCACCGGCGCCGCAGCCGCCTCGGGGGGGAGCGGCAGTTCTTATGGACAATCGCTGGCCAATGACTCGCAACCGGCGCAAAGCGTTTCGAACCTGTATGACGAGGCCAGCGGGTTTTTCGGCGGTGGCAAGTTCAGCGTCGAAACCGGGATAACCTACTCCCGCTACGATTCCCGCCAACTGGTCCTCAACGGTTTTCTAGCCCTGGACTCGATCTTCCTGGGCGCTATCAACCTGGACCGGATCAAGGCCGACACCTGGACGCTTGACCTCACCGGTCGCTACAACTTCAACAATCGCTGGCAGTTCGACCTGAACGTGCCGGTGGTCTACCGTGAGTCCACGTACCAGTCCGGTGGCGGCAATAGCGGCGCCGCAAACGTCACGACCGAAGACACCGTCAAGGAAGACCCGACCATAGGTGACGTCAACTTCGGTGTTGCCTACAAATTCCTCGACGAATCGGCCAACACGCCGGATGCCGTGGTGACCTTGCGCGTCAAGGCGCCTACCGGCAAAGACCCATTCGGCATCAAGCTGGTTCGGGTGGCCGATAACTCAAACCTGGCCGTGCCTGAATCCTTGCCTACCGGTAACGGCGTCTGGTCGATTACGCCGGGGATCTCCCTGGTCAAGACGTTCGACCCGGCGGTGCTGTTCGGCAGCCTGTCCTACACGTACAACATGGAAGAGTCTTTCGACGACATCAGCTCCAACCCGGCGGTCGAGACACCGGGCAAAGTCCGCATTGGCGACAGCTTCCAGATCGGCGCCGGCATTGCGTTCGCCTTGAACGAAAAGATGAGTATGTCGTTCTCGGTCTCTGACCTGGTGCAACGCAAAAGCAAGCTCAAGGAAGATGGCGGGGATTGGCAAGCGGTGGTCTCCAGCGATGCCAACGCCGGTTACTTCAACATCGGCATGACCATTGCGGCCACCGACAGCCTGACCATCGTGCCCAACCTGTCCATCGGCATGACGGACGATGCCCCGGACTTCCAGTTCAGCCTGAAACTCCCCTACTACTTCTGACCCGAACAAAAACCCCGCTGCAACTGCAATCGCAGCGGGGTTTTGGTTTGCGGCCGGGGTTCAGCGAATCTGGTGCTTGTGCAACAACCGGTAGAAGGTCGGTCGCGACACACCCAATACTTTGGCGGCGACACTCAGGTTATCGCTGTGGCGACTCAATACATCGCACAACGCCTGGCGTTCGGCCCGGGACTTGTATTCTTCGAGGGTGCCCATCGGCGCTGCGAGCGTATGCTGACTGATTAACCCCAGGTCACGGGCCTCGATCTGCCGGCCTTCGGCCAACACCAGCCCGCGACGAACGCGGTTGGCCAGTTCGCGAACATTGCCTGGCCAGTCGTGTTTGCCCATGGCAATCAACGCGTCTTCGCTGAAACTGCGTGGGCGGCGCCCGGTTTCATGGCTATAGAAATGGGAGAAATGGTTGGCCAACACCGCCAGGTCGCCATGGCGCTCGCGCAGCGGAACAGTCGCCACTTGCAGTACGTTCAAGCGGTAATACAAATCTTCGCGAAAGCGCTTCCTCTCGATGGCGGCTTCAAGGTCGGTATGCGTTGCCGCCAGAACCCGCACATCCACCGGAATCAGCTGACTGCCACCGACCCGCTCGATGTGTTTTTCCTGGAGGAACCGCAACAGGTTGGCCTGCAACTCCAGTGGCAGGTCACCGATCTCGTCGAGAAACAGGGTGCCACCGTTGGCGGCTTCTATCCGTCCGACCTTGCGTTGGTGCGCGCCGGTAAATGCGCCTTTCTCATGGCCGAACAACTCGGACTGGATCAAATGCTCGGGAATCGCACCACAATTGATCGCAATGAAGGGTTTGTTGTGACGCTGGGACTGACGATGCAGGGTTCGTGCGACCAGTTCCTTGCCAGTGCCGCTTTCACCGCGAATCAACACCGGAGATTCGGTCGGAGCCAGTTTGCTCAACAGCTTTCGCAGCTCACGAATAGGTTTGCTGTCGCCCAGCAATTCGTGCTCGGGCTGGTCGACATAGACCGTGCCCTGCCCGCGCAAACGCGCCATGCCAAACGCCCGGCCCAGTGTTACCTGAACCCGGGACACATCGAACGGCAAGGTATGAAAGTCAAAAAACCACTCACAGACGAAGTCGCCGACATTTTGCAACCGCAGTACTTCCTGGTTGAGTACGGCTATCCACTCGGTGCCGCTGCGGCTGATCAGCTCTTTGACGGCCTCCGGGTGCTCAAGGTGATAAGGCTGCAAGCGCAGCAAGCCCACGTCACAGGTTCGGTCAACGGCGTTCTCCAGCGTGCAGCTGTCAACGTCCCAACCGATGGCGCGCAATCCAGGGACCAGGCGATAGCAATCGTCACAGGGGTCCACCACTAACAAACGTCGTAAGGCAGGCGCATCACTCATGACTGATCCTTGGCGCCAAATTTATGAAAATTTAATAAAAACAGTCATTTGGCAGACCTGGCTGTAACATTAGCAAGAATTTGACAGGGCCTTGTACTGTTTGACTATAGGGATGTCACAAAACCAGTTATAAGTTGCGATTACGTTAGTTGCCTAACGACTCTTTCCTTTCATTCAGCTTTCAATGTCAGGCTCTTCCTTGAATCTGTGAAATAAAGTGGAAATTTCTTTTGATTGTGTGTGACCCGAACCCCGGTTGCGGGCATCAGTACAAGTAACCAGCTGAACGGTAAGCCCAACCGTCGGCCTATCACTTGATTGGGCATACAGAGAGAAGACCCTATGAACGCCCCGCTCCGTATCAACGAAGCACTTCTGATTGCCGACCGCGCATTTAAACCATTCAAATGCGTGGCCTGGGCCCCACAAGACGGCAATGGCGAACTCAGCCTGACCGTTATCGACCGCACCAGCACCCGCATTGGCCGCAAGCAGATCCCAAGCAGCGCCTATTCCGATCCCGCGCAACTCGAACTGCTGCTGGAACAGGCTCGCGCCGAATTGAGCGAGGAAGGTTACACACTGCAGTCGTGGTCGATGCCGCACTAATCGTTTTGCGGATTACTCCGGGGTAATCCGCGCCTTTTTCCTGTCTTTAGTTCGCAGTTTTTTCTGGCCGCGCACACTACGTGACACTGTTTAATTCGAACTTCACATACGCCTGATACTTTGCAGGCTCGCCATTGGTTCGAAAAGACACTGTTGTGGCACACAGCGACCCTCCGTCTGTTAGTTCTTACCGTTGTGCATCCCTTCATTCAGGGATTGAATAATCTTCCTATCAAGTCGCCACCCAAACCTCTGGATCAGGACGACTCGCAAGGAGATGCGGTGCATGTCAAGCCAGTCCGCTTTTGCCTACTCCGCAGCCCGGAAAAACGCCGGGGCCCTCGATACGACGTTTGCCGCCAACGGCAAAACCCAGGTCTATTTCGCCGACAGCCTTTTCAGCTTGGCCAATGACGTTGCGATCGATGCGCAAGGTCGCTTGCTGGTAGCCGCAAAAGTCGGCATGGCCGATGGCACCCGCTTTGGCCTGGCCCGCTTGCTGGCGGATGGTTGCGCAGACCTGACGTTCGGCAAACAAGGCAGTGTCATCGGGCAATTCGAACCGGGGTTCGAAGCCATGGGCACCAAGGTCCTGATCCTGCCCGACGGCAACATCCTGTTGGCTGGCCTGCAATACGTAAACGCGCACCGCACGCTCCCGGCCCTGGCATTGCTGGATCAGGATGGCCGCCTGGTGCAAGGCTTTGGCGATAATGGCCGCCGTGTCGTGCGATTGCCTGGCGATCTGTCCCTGGGCATGCGCGATATCCGGCTGCCTCTGGGTGTGCCGGGTGCAGAAGCCTGCGATGTGGCCATACAGCAAGACGGCCGGATCCTGATCCTGGCCAACCATCACTACGAACTGGCCGATCACGTCGGCATGTTGATACGCCTGGATGTCGAAGGCTCGCTGGACTGCTCGTTCAACGACCGCGGCTTCGTGATGGTCAGGCACCTGCTGATGAATACCTGGCTCAGCAGCCTGACGGTACAACGTGATGGCCGAATCCTGGTCGGTGGATCGATCAATTTTCCCGAGGAAGGCTTGCTGGCACGCTATCACCCGGACGGGCGCCTCGACGACCGATTTGCCGTGGATGGATTCATGACCTTCAAGGCGCAAGGGCATGGCGCCCGGGTCAGCCGGGTGGTCCAGCAAAACGAAGGCGAAATCCTGTGTTTTGGCAGCAGTCGCGAGCCGATGCACTGCCTGACATTTAAAATGCACAGCAACGGGCGCCCCGACAGTCATTGCAACGGAGGACATCCGCAGCGGCGGGAAATCGGTTACAGCGGATGCCAGTGGACCGCCGCACAGTTACAACCTGATGGCAGTGTGCTCACGGCGGGCGCCACCATCGGCGGCGTCGAAGCAGACTTCATTCTCGGGCGATACCTGCCCAACGGCCTTCCCGATCGCCGTTTTGGCAAAGGCAGCGGCTATACACGTACGCGCCTGGGCCCCAGCCTGGATACCGCCACCTGTGTCGCCGCGCACGCCGATGGAAACATTGTAGTGGGAGGCTATTCGCTGCACGGAAACTACAAGGCGGTCATCGCTCGTTTCCAGGGATAAACACCGGCATTTTTCCTGCGCTTGATCTTCTCGCGCGCTTGCGGCAACTTGCGCGCTTCTCAAGACAAGGAGCAGCCGATGTCCGGTTCAATGGCCCAGGCGTTCGCGCACAACTTTCTCGGGCACTCGCCCCGTTGGTACAAGGCCTGCATCGTCGGCTTTCTCATCCTCAATGCCCTGGTGCTTTGGACCGCAGGCCCGGTGGTTGCCGGCTGGCTACTGGTGCTGGAGTTCATCTTCACCCTGGCCATGGCACTCAAATGCTATCCGTTGATGCCCGGCGGCCTGCTGTTGATTGAAGCCCTGCTGCTGAAGATGACCACGCCCCAGGCGCTGTACGACGAGTTGCTGCACAACTTCCCGGTGATCCTGCTGCTGATGTTCATGGTGGCGGGTATCTATTTCATGAAGGACCTGTTGCTTTACCTGTTCTCGCGCCTGCTGCTCGGGGTCCGCTCCAAAGCCCTGCTGTCCCTGATGTTCTGCTTTCTGTCGGCCTTTCTGTCGGCGTTCCTCGATGCCTTGACTGTGACCGCCGTGATCATCAGTGCCGCCGTAGGTTTTTACTCGGTGTATCACCGCGTCGCCTCGGGCAACGATCCGCGCCAGGACAGCGAGTTCAGCGACGACCAACATCTGCCCACCCTGCATCACGGTGATCTGGAACAGTTCCGCGCCTTCCTGCGCAGCCTGCTGATGCACGGCGCCGTAGGCACCGCGCTGGGCGGTGTCTGTACGCTGGTCGGTGAACCGCAGAACCTGCTGATCGGCCATGAAATGGGCTGGCACTTCGCTGAGTTCTTCACCCGGGTTGCGCCGGTATCCCTGCCGGTACTGGTTGCCGGGCTGGTAACCTGCGTCCTCCTGGAAAAGCTGCGCTGGTTCGGATACGGCACGCTGCTGCCGGATAACGTTCGTGCGGTGCTGGCCAACTACGCCGCCGAAGACAATGCCGAGCGCACCACGCGCCAAGGTGCAGCGCTACTGGTGCAAGGCTTTGCCGCATTGATTCTGATTGCCGGGCTGGCGTTCCACATCGCCGAAGTGGGTTTGATCGGTTTGATGGTGATCGTGTTGATTACCGCCTTTACCGGCATCACCGACGAACACCGCCTGGGCACAGCGTTCAAGGACGCCATGCCGTTCACCTCATTGTTGGTGGTGTTTTTCGCCGTGGTCGCGGTGATTCACGACCAGCAACTGTTCGCCCCACTGATCCACTGGGTGCTGACGCTCCCGGCAGACCAACAACCGGGCATGCTGTTCATTGCCAACGGCCTGCTGTCCGCCATCAGCGACAACGTGTTCGTGGCAACCATTTACATCACCGAAGTGAAGCGCGCGTTCATGGCGGGAGAGATGACCCGTGAGCATTTCGAAACCCTGGCGATTGCGATCAATACCGGTACCAACCTGCCGAGCGTGGCGACGCCCAACGGTCAGGCGGCGTTTCTGTTCCTGCTGACCTCGGCAATTGCACCGCTGGTGCGTCTGTCGTACGGGCGGATGGTCTGGATGGCGCTGCCGTACACCGTGGTGATGGGGACATTGGGCTGGTATGCGGTGAGTTACTGGCTCTGACACCGCCGAGCCTTTGTGGCGAGGGGGCTTGCCCCCGTTGGCTGCGCAGCGGCCCCAAAACCTACTACTACGCTGTAGCAGGTACACCGAGTGATGAAATGGCGACTGCTTCGCAGCCGAACGGGGGCAAGCCCCCTCGCCACAAAAGCTCGCTCCCACTGGAGATAGGTGCTATCCGAGGCGGTGCCAGACGCGACCGTCACGGGTGAGCAGTTCTTCGCCGGCCTTGGGACCGTTTTCCCCGGCAGCGTAGCTCTGCACGCTGGAATCCTGCTGCCAGGCATCCAGGAACGGCTGAACGGCGCGCCAGCCGTTTTCGATGTTATCGGCGCGCTGGAACAGCGTCTGGTCACCCGTCAGGCAATCGTAGATCAGGGTTTCGTAGCCGGTGGAAGGCTGCATCTCGAAGAAGTCCTTGTAGGCGAACCCCAGCTCGATGTTGTCCATTTTCAAGGCCTGGCCGGGACGCTTGGCCAGCAGGTCGAACCACATGCCTTCGTTCGGCTGGATCTGAATGCGCAAATAGGTCGGCTGCAGCTCATCGACCTCGGTATCGCGGAACTGCGCATAGGGCGCCGGCTTGAAACAGATCACGATCTCGGTGTCACGCACACTCATGCGCTTGCCTGTTCGCAGATAGAACGGCACGCCGACCCATCGCCAGTTATCGATCATAACCTTGAGGGCCACATAGGTTTCGGTATTGCTGTCGGGTGCGACGTTGTTTTCCTGGCGATAGCCCGGCAGTGCCTTGTCGTCGATCTCACCGGAGGTGTATTGGCCGCGTACCGAGTTGGCGCGGGCTTCCTCCACCGTCCAGGGCCTGATCGCGCCAACGACCTTGGCTTTCTCGCCGCGCACCGCATCGGCGCCGAACGCGGCGGGCGGTTCCATCGCCACCATCGCCAGCAACTGGAACAGGTGATTGGGCACCATGTCCCGCAGCGCGCCGGTGTGCTCATAGAAACTGCCACGGGTTTCCACGCCCACGGTTTCGGCGGCGGTGATCTGCACGTGGTCGATGTAGTGATTGTTCCAGAACGCTTCGAACAGGCTGTTGGAGAACCGGCTGACCAGGATGTTCTGTACGGTCTCCTTGCCCAGGTAATGGTCGATGCGGTAGATCTGCTTTTCCGTCATCACCTTGAGCAGGCAAGCGTTCAAGGCTTCGGCTGTATGCAGGTCGGAACCGAAGGGTTTTTCGACCACCACCCTTCTGAAGGCCTCGGGGTTTTCTTCCAGCAAGCCGGCCGAGCCAAGACGGCGCACCACTTCACTGAAGAAACGCGGCGCGGTGGCCAGATAGAACACCGCATTGCCGGTACCGCTGTCGGCGATTTTTGCCGCCAGCGCTTGATAAGTGCTGTCGTCCAGGAAATCGCCCTGAACGTAGCTGATGCCTTTGGCGAGTTTGGCCCACAGCGCCGGGTCAAGGGCTTGATCGCCCTTGCCGGTCCTGGTGGCCACCTCGTTGCGGATGAAGTCTTCGAGTTTTTGTGCGAAGCCTTCATCGCTGATGGCGTTGTGGTCAACGCCGATGATCCGCAGTCCATTCCCGAGTAAACCGTCACGGCTGAGATTGTACAGCGCCGGCATCAGCAGGCGCTTGACCAGATCGCCGTGGGCGCCGAACAGGAACAGCGTGGTCGGTGGCGCGGGTTCAGCCTTGGACTTTCTGCGGATCGCGTGGGTCATTTTTTCGAGGTCTCCACATGGCCGCCGAAGCCGAAGCGCTGGGCCGAGAGAATCTTGTCGCCAAAGGTGCCTTGCCCACGGGAACGGTAGCGCGAGAACAGCGAGTTCGACAGCACCGGCACCGGCACCGCTTGTTCCATGGCAGCTTCGATGGTCCATTGACCTTCACCGCTGTCGGCCACGGACCCGGAGAAACCGTCGAGTTTCGGATCGCTGGCCAGGGCGTCGGCAGTCAGGTCCAGCAACCACGAGGACACCACGCTGCCACGGCGCCACACTTCGGCGATATCGGCGACGTTCAGGTCGAAACGCTGGTCTTGCGGCAGGCTCTCGCTGTTTTTGGTCTTGAGGATGTCGAAGCCTTCTGCGAACGCCTGCATCATTCCGTATTCGATGCCGTTGTGGATCATCTTCACGAAGTGCCCGGAACCGGCCGGACCTGCATGAATGTAACCACGCTCGGCACGATCGTCTTCGGACTTGCGGTCCTTGGTGCGCGGGATGTCGCCCAGGCCAGGGGCCAGGGTGGCGAACAGCGGGTCGAGGCGCTTAACAGTCTCGGCATCGCCGCCGATCATCATGCAGTAACCGCGCTCCAGGCCCCAGACACCGCCGGAGGTACCGACGTCGATGTAGTGCAGGCCTTTTTCCGACAGGGTCTTCGCCCGGCGGATATCGTCTTTATAGAAGGTGTTGCCGCCGTCGATGATGGTATCGCCGGCGTCGAGCAAGGTGCTCAGGGTGTCGATGGTTTCTTCGGTCGGCGCGCCAGCTGGCAGCATGACCCAGACCGCACGCGGCCTGGCCAGGCCGGCGACCAGCGCCGGCAGATCGGTGACGCCCGTGGAGCCCTCTGTAGCCAAGGCTTCGACAAAGGCGGTATTGCGATCGTAAACAACGGTGGTGTGCCCGTTGAGCATCAGGCGCCGCGCAATATTGCCGCCCATGCGGCCCAGTCCAATAATCCCGAGTTGCATGTGCTGATGCTCCCTACTACAAATTAAAGTGTGTCAAAGGTTATAGCCCAACGCGACTCATGAGGTTAGTCCAGAGCGTTGGCACGAAGTTTCCGGGCATTGTGCCCGATCCTGATGGATAACGTCGGGAATCAAACCGAAGACACAACGACCATGAAAAATAAAAAAGTTCCCTTCTGGGGCAAAAGAAATCAAAATTGGCGCCGATAGTAGGTCAGCCCCGGATTTCGAGGTGTACCTACAGTTGAGACACGCCATTTGCGAGGTGAGCAATGGGCACAGTACATACCGCACTGCCAGCACAAACCCTTTACGTCACAATCCGTCGTGACGAATTGCGCCAGTTGAAAGACGAACGCGATCAGTTGAAGCAGGAACTGGCGCAGTTGCGGCTGCTGCTGCAAACCAATCAAGTGCAGCCCCTGGCTGTGGTGCAACACACCCCATTCGCCTGACCCCCTCCTTTGAAGCGGGAGCAGTCTGCACTGCTTCCGCACCGGCTCACGCCCTGCCACCCCTGGCAACTCACAAAATTTTCACAATTGTTACACGACAATTACTCGTTTAGGTCGCCCGATTCCGCGCGGCCCTCGTTCGTCGTCCGTGATATCCAAGTCTCGGCGGTGGTAGTGAACTCTCGGCTGGAGCGCTGAATGTCTTTGTTTAAACGCAGCAACACGACTGCGGCAGGTTTTGATTGGGCCGGATTTGTCTGGCTGTTTGTATTCTTCTGGTACTTTTCCGGCATCACCCAACTACTGATCCAGTTGACTGGCACCTCCGGCTTTAGCGGATTCCGCCAGGCCTTCGTCATGAGCGCCTTCTGGCTGGCGCCGATGTTGCTGTTCCCCCGGCAAACCCGCGTCATGGCTGCCGTGATCGGCGTCGTACTGTGGGCGTGTTCCATGGCGAGCCTGGGTTACTTCTTCATCTATCAGCAGGAGTTTTCCCAGAGCGTCATCTTCATCATGTTTGAGTCGAACGTGGCTGAAGCCGGCGAATACATGACCCAGTACTTTGCCTGGTGGATGGTGCCGGCGTTCCTGGCACACACCGCTTTTTCCTGGTTCCTGTGGACACGCCTGCGCCCGGTGTACCTTCCCCGCGGCAAGGCAATCGTGGCCGCGGTGGCCATTGTCGTGGCGGTCGTCGGTTATCCGCTGATCAAGCAAACCTCACGCACCGGCAGTTTCGCCGAAGGCTTCGACAAGTTCGAAACCCGCATCGAGCCGGCGGTGCCATGGCAGATGGCCGTGGCCTATCACCGCTACCTGGAAACCCTGGCCGGCATGCAAGACATGCTCAATAGCGCGAGCAAGATTCCACCGCTGCACAACCTGAAGGACGCAATGGCCAACACGCCTGCGACCCTGGTGCTGGTGATCGGTGAGTCCACCAACCGTCAGCGCATGAGCCTGTACGGCTACCCCCGGGCAACCACGCCGGAACTGGACAAGCTCAAGGATCAACTGGACGTTTTCGACAACGTCATTACGCCGCGCCCCTACACCATTGAGGCGCTGCAGCAGGTCCTGACCTTCGCCGACGAAGAAAACCCCGACCTGTACCTGTCGACGCCATCGCTGGTCAGCATGATGAAACAGGCAGGTTACAAGACCTTCTGGATCACCAACCAGCAGACCATGACCAAGCGCAACACCATGCTCACGACCTTTTCCGAACAGGCCGATGAACAGGTGTACCTGAACAACAACCGCAACCAGAACGCCGCCCAGTACGATGGCGACGTGATCGAGCCCTTCAACAAGGCCCTGGCCGACGGTGCACCGCGCAAACTCATCGTCGTGCATTTGCTCGGCACGCACATGAGCTACCAGTACCGCTACCCGTCGACCTTCGACAGGTTCCAGGACCGTGAGGGCGTGCCTGCCGGCATTCGCGATGACCAGTTGCCGACGTACAACAGCTACGACAATGCCGTGCTGTACAACGACTTCGTGGTGTCCAGCCTGATCAAGGACTACGCCAGGACCGATCCGAACGGCTTCCTGCTGTACCTGTCCGACCATGGCGAGGACGTGTTCGATTCCGTGGGCCACAACACCTTGGGGCGCAACGAGAACAAGCCGACAGCACCGATGTACACCATTCCGTTCATGGCCTGGGCATCGCCGAAATGGCGCGCAACCCATGACTGGAACCTCGTGGGTGATCTCTCGCGCCCTTACAGCAGCTCGCACCTGATTCACACTTGGGCCGACCTGGCGGGCCTGAGCTTCGACGAACTCGATCGCAGCAAAAGCCTGGTCAGTGACAGCTTCAAGGCCCGGCCATTGATGATCGGCAACCCGTATGAGCGTCAGCAGCGTGCGCTGATCGACTTCAGCTTGATGAAGCCCAAAACGCCACCGACTGTCGTTCAGCAGTAATCCTTTCAGGGGCCAGTTCCGGCCCCTTTTTTATGCTCCCGTTGCAGCCATGCAGGTCGTTGGTGAAGTTGATTCCCAATTAACCGAATCGGCGGATAATGCCATTTCGACACTGCTTCATTGATTCATGGACGAAAGGCATCCGACATCTGTAGTGGGAGGCAAACCATGAAACGCACCGCAATGATTCTCGCCGGCCTGATGGCCTTGGGCTCAACCAGTGCTTTTGCCGAAGGTGGGGCCGAACGCATGCGCTATTACTACGAAAGCCTGCGACTGGCCCAGCAAGAAGCCCTGGGCCACCCCATCCAAAGCATTGAACTGCGGGTTCCGGACGATCAAACCGCACAAATGACTGAAACCTACAGAGCGAAATGATCCATGGCCGTCTGATTGCAGTTCTAGGTAGAAGACTGTCGGGCGTCCTGATGGACGCCCTTTTTTTGCCTGTTGAATCAGAGGCTCTTGGTCCAGAACAGCATCCGTCCATGGGCCGGGTCGAACATGCCGGCGGCGAAACCGGCTTTTTCATAGGAACCCTGGGCCACGGCATTGCCTTCCAGCACTTCCAGGGTGAGCTTGCAGCAGCCACGCTGACGGGCGATGTCTTCGACCTTTTGCAGCATCTTCTGGCTCAAGCCCAGGCCGCGAAATTTTTTCACCACCGACACATCATGCACATTGACCAGCGGCCGACAGGCAAACGTCGAGAACCCCTCGAAGCAATTGACCAGCCCGGCCGGCTCGCCACCGACAAAGGCCAGCACACTGAAGGCGTGGGGGCGCCGGGCAAGTTCGCCCGGGAGCTGCTCCAGTACATTGGCCGGCAACGGCTGGCCGCCCCCCATCGGGTCCTCGGCGTAGTGGTTCAGCACCAGGCAAATAGCCTCGGCATGCACCGGATTGGTGTAACTGGCCTGAAGCACAAGAATTTCTGCGGAGTCCATTTCCATCCTCGATCACACATGAAGTAGCCCCCAGCATGTACTCACGCTGAAGTGCCCGCAGACCATAGCGCGAGCAACGTGCCAACGACAATCGCAACCGAGAAAATCTTTGGCCTCAAGCGCCCCAGATCAAGGCTTCCGTCCACCCCAGTTCGGCAAAATCCTCAGCCCGCAAGTGCGACTCACCGGCGCAGAAAAACTCGTCGAGTTGCGGTGGCTGGACCGAGGTGCCGCTGAGCATGGCGTGAATCTGGCCGCGGTGATGGATCTGGTGTTCAAACAAATGGGACAGCAGGCGCAAGCGACTGTCGTGTTGCGGGGTATCGCGGGCGATGGTCACGATTTTGCCCAGGTCGGCGTCGCGCATCTGCTCGCAGTAGGCGATCAGCCGGCGGTCGACGTGGGCCTGTTCGCCAACCAGGTCCGTTGCCACGAGGCAGGGTTCGTCCTCCTTGAAAAACACCCGGCAATCGGGATGCGGGTCGTCGCCGCGCAGTTCGCGCTCCAGGGCGTCCACATAAAACCAGTCACAGGTGAGGATGTGGTTGAGGGTGGCGCGGATCGAGGGGAAGAAGCTGACCCGGGATGCGCTCAGTTCCTGCGGGCTCAACTGACGCCAGGCCTTGGCCAGTCGGTGATTGGCCCAGGCGTTCTGATAGGCCATGGTCAGCAAATGGTGTGACAGGGGCTGATTCATGTTCGCTGCTCCCGTTCAAAACCCGATCAAACTTCGGCAAACCGCTGCAGTTGCATTTCCTGCAATCGACTGAGGGTGCGGCGGAACGGAAATTCCAGATAACCCTCGGTGTAAAGCGATGCCATTGGCACTTGCGCTTCAAGGTACAGCGGCACCTTGCGGTCGTAGCACTCGTCCACCAGGGCAATGAACCGTCGCACACCATCGTCATGCACCGATAACTGCGGCAACTCGCGATCTCCCGCCTCCACCCGCTCGACACCGTCCTCGGTGCCGCGGGCAATGCGCCCTGCGCGTTTCTGTGCGCTGAGGTTGGGCACGTCACTCAACAGGATAGCGCCGTAGGTATCGCACAGGGCGATGAAATCCATGGCCGCGAAGGGTTGCTCGCACAGCGCGGCGTAACGGGTCCAGAGCACCGTCGGGCTGGCCTTGACCACCTCAAGGCAACGGTGACCGACCTTGACCGGCTCGCTCGATACTGACTGGCCGACGCTCAACAACTGGAACACTTCACCCAGCGCGCAGGGGTTACCGGGCTCGGCCACCCAATAACGTTGCAAACCGGCCCCCGGATGCAGGCGATGGTCTTCCCCGCCATCCACCGCAATCACCTGCATGTGCTGCTTGATCGCCGTGATGGCAGGCATGAAACGATCGCGATTGAAGCCATCGGCGTACAACTGGTCCGGCGGTAGATTGGACGTGCAGACCACCACCACGCCCTGTTCGAACATCACCTGGAACAGGCGCCCGAGAATGATCGCGTCGCCGATGTCATTGACGAACAGTTCGTCGAAACACAGCACGCGAACCTCTTCAGCCAATTCACGGGCCAACGCCTTGAGCGGATCGGCAGTGCCGGTCAGTTGAAACGAGCGTTGGTGCACCCAGCCCATGAAGTGGTGAAAGTGCTGGCGCCGCGCCGGTACTCGCAGGCTTTGGTAGAACTGGTCCATCAACCAGGTCTTGCCCCGCCCCACCGGCCCCCACAGGTACACGCCGGAAATGGGCGCGCGGCCTGCGTGCAACGCTTCGTGGCATTTTTGCAGCGCCCACACCGCATGTTCCTGGGCCTCGTCCTGGACGAAGCCCTTTTGTTCGATGGCATGCTGCCAGGCGCTTAAGGGGGAATCGATAGTCATGGGCGGCAGTATGCCATTGCCCATGGATAACGCGACCGGTGATCGGCAGTTTTGTGCTGACAGGAAAAGCACCTTGACGCTTTAGATTACCAGCATCATATTTAATAGATGCTTTAGATAATTTATTAAACCTTGTCGCCATCCCTCTGGAGTCATCCCATGCATTACAAAGTTTTCGGTCGTAAAACCGGCTTGCGTGTTTCCGAACTGGCGCTGGGCGCGGGTAATTTCGGTACCGGTTGGGGCCATGGCGCCGAGCGTGACGAAGCCAGACGGATTTTTGATGGTTATCTGGAAGCCGGTGGCAATTTCATCGATACCGCCAATGGCTATCAGGGCGGGCAGTCCGAGGCCATGCTCAGCGAATTCATCGCCGCAGAACGGGATCGCCTGGTCATCGCCACCAAATACACCCTCGGGACTACACCGGCAGCCGGCATTTCCCACACTGGCAACAGCCGCAAGAACATGGTGCGCGCCGTCGAAGAAAGCCTGAAACGGCTGAAGACCGAGCATATCGACCTGTTCTGGGCGCACATGAGCGACGGCGTCACGCCCATGGAAGAGATCCTGCGCGGCTTCGACGATCTGGTCAGTGCCGGCAAGATTCATTACGCCGGGCTTTCGAACTTCCCCGCCTGGCGCATCGCCCGCGCCGACCTGCTGGCCGAGGTACGCGGTTTTGCGCCGATTGCCGCGATCCAGGTCGAGTACAGCCTTGCCGAACGCACCGCCGAGCGTGAACAACTACCAATGGCCGAAGCCCTGGGCCTGGCCGCGACCTTGTGGTCGCCGCTGGGTGGCGGCTTCCTGACCGGTAAGTACCGCAACAGTGAGGGCGACAACCGTGCGAACAAGCTCGGCGTGCTGATCCACGCCGAAAAAAGCGCCCGCGAAACCGCCCTGCTCGACACCTTGATCGATGTCGCCGCAGAACTGGACGCCAGCCCGACCCACGTGGCCATCGCCTGGCTGCGGGAAAAAGCCAGACGCTCGACCACGGCGCTGATTCCGATCCTCGGTTCCCGGACCCGTGAGCAGCTGGATGCGACGTTGGGCGCGCTGAATGTGCAATTGAGCAGCGAACAACTGGCACGACTGGATGGCGTCAGTGACGTGGCCAAAGGCGTGCCGCACGAATCCATTTCCGGTTCGTTCGCACGGTTCAGCGGTGGTCAGATCCTCGACCTGCCAATCATTCCAGTGGCCTGACACAAATCAAAACTGTGGGAGCGAGCTTGCTCGCAATGAGGGCGGAACATTCAACATCCATGTCGGCTGATCGACCGCCATCGCGAGCAAGCTCGCTCCCACAGGGTCAGGCGTATTACTTATCGACCTTATGCCTTGCCGCATACAGACACAGCATCTCCATCGCCAGCGTCGCCGCCGCCAGTGAGGTGATCTCCGCGCTGTCATAGGCCGGTGCCACTTCCACCACGTCCATGCCCACCAGATTGATCCCGCGCAAACCGCCGAGAATCTCCAGCGCCTGCACCGTGCTCAAGCCGCCACACACCGGTGTTCCAGTGCCCGGAGCGAATGCCGGATCGAGGCAGTCGATGTCGAAGGTCAGGTACACCGGGTTGTCGCCGACCCGGGCGCGAATCGCCTCGACGATCGCCTCGCAGCCACGGCGGTGCACCTGCCGTGCGTCGAGCACCTGAAAGCCCTGATGATCATCGTTGGTGGTGCGCAAGCCGATTTGTACCGAGCGCGACGGGTCCACCAGCCCTTCCCTGGCCGCGTGCCAGAACATGGTGCCATGGTCGATGCGCTTGCCCTCTTCGTCCGGCCAGGTGTCGCTGTGGGCGTCGAAGTGGATCAGCGACAATGCCCCGTGCTTGCGCGCATGGGCCTTGAGCAGCGGGTAAGTAATGAAGTGATCGCCGCCAAAGGTCAGCATCGCGCTGCCCGCATTGAGGATGTGCTCGGCGTGGGCTTCGATCATTTCGGGCGTCGATTGCGGCGAACCGTAGTCGAAATCGCAATCGCCGTAGTCGATGACTGCCAGATGATCAAACGGGTCAAACGTCCACGGCCAGTGCCGTTCCCAGGCGATCCCGGCCGAGGCGGCGCGAATGCCCCGGGGCCCGAAGCGTGCGCCGGGGCGGTTGCTGGTGGCCGTGTCGAACGGCACGCCACTGACGGCCACATCAACGCCACGCAAGTCACGACTGTAACGGCGACGCATGAAACTGGTGATACCGGCGTAGGTACTTTCAGCGGCCGTGCCGTAAAGGCTGTCACGGGTAAGGGCTTGATCGTTCTGCATCGGGACGTCCATTGAAGGCTCCTTCTTTTATAGTTATTGGCGGCTACGGAAAGTGGTCCACAAGCGCGTGCGCAGGCGCATGTCCTTGAGGTTCATGCTGCGGTCGGCGTACAGCCGTTCGCGCACGTCGGCCAGCGGGTAGATGTCCGGATCGGTGCGCACCGCTTCATCCACCAGCGGCGTGGCGGCCTGGTTCGCCGTGGCGAAGAACAAGGTGTTGGTCAGTGCCGCAACGGACTCGGGGCGCAACATGAATTCGATAAAGGCGCGGGCGGCTTCGGGGTGCGGCGCGTCCTTGGGAATCGCCAGGTTGTCCTGCCACACGAGGGTGCCTTCCCTGGGAATCCGGTAGGCAATTTCATAGGGCTTATTGGCTTTGCGTGCCTGGTCGGCAGCCATGCTCGCGTCACCGTTGTAGGTCAACGCCAGGCACACGCTGCCATTGGCCAGGTCGCTGATCTGCCGCCCGGTGGCGACGTACAGCACGTTCGGCTGTAGCTGATGCAGCAACGCCTCGGCGGCTGACAGATCATTCTTGTCCGTGCTGTAGGGATCTTTACCCAGGTAATGCAGCGCCAGTCCGATCACCTCCTGGGGCGAGTCGAGAATGGCGATGCCGCAGTCCTTCAACTTGCTCGCGTACTCGGGTTTGAACAGCAGGTCCAGGCTATTGAGCGGCACGTCCGGCAAGCGCTGCTTGATCGCCTCGACGTTCATGCCCAATCCCAGCGTGCCCCAGGTATAAGGCACGCCATAGCGGTTGCCGGGATCGACAGCGGCGAGTTTTTCCAGCAAGTCCGGATCGAGGTTGGCGTAACCCTTGAGTCCTTCGCGGGGAATCGGTTTCAACGCCCCGGCTGCAAGCCCCCGGGCCAGCACACTGGAGGACGGCACCACCACGTCATAACCGCTGCCGCCGGTGAGCAGCTTGGTCTCCAGTACTTCCGAAGAATCGAAGGTGTCGTAGCGCACATGGATGCCGGTTTCCTGCTCGAACCGCTGCAGGGTTTCGGGGGCCACGTAATCGGCCCAACTGTACAGATTGACCACCTTGTCTTCGGCCTGGGCCGAAACAGCCACGGCGAGCAACAGCGCGGGTAAACACAGCTTGAACATGGGAGCCATGACGAACACCTGACCAGAGGAAGTGGTTGCAGGATGCGTCGTCGGATACATTGGTAAAATATCAAGTTAATTAACCTGACTTTATGACGGAGTAATGTTTGATGCTCGGCCAACTCCATGATCTGGACCTGCAATTGCTGCGTCTGTTTGTCAGCGTGGTGGAGTGCGGCGGTTTCAGTGCCGCACAGGGTGAGCTGGGGTTGAGCCAGTCGAGCATCAGCCAGCAAATGGCCAAGCTGGAAACCCGCCTTGGCTATCGCCTGTGCAGCCGCGGCAAGGGCGGATTCAAGGTCACCGCCAAGGGCGAACAACTCCTCAGCGCCACACGCACCCTGTTCGAATCCATCGAAGCCTTCCGTCATCAATCCAACGGCGTGGCCGGGCGCTTGATCGGTGAAGTGCGCCTGGGTCTGTCCGAAGCCCTGGATCAATCGGTGCTGCAACGGGTGGCCGAGGCGATCCGGCGCTTCCGTGAGCGGGACGAGTCCGTGCGCATCGAACTGATCAGCGCCATGCCCGGCGAAATGGAGCGCTTGCTACTGCAACAGCGGCTGGACCTGGCCATCGGCTATTTCTCGCAAGTGCAAAGCGCGTTTGACTACCGCCAATTGTTCATTGAAACCCAGCATCTGTATTGCGCCCCCGGCCATCCGCTGTTCACCAACCCGGCCCCCTGCGATCAGGATCTGCAGGCCAGCGACCGGGTCGATCACCCCTACCGTTTCCTGCGCAGTGACGAACCCTTCCAGGGCAAGCTGTGTTCGGCGCGCTCGGAACAAGTCGAAGGCACCCTCGCCTTTATCCTTTCCGGCAAGCATGTCGGTTATTTGCCCAGCCACTTCGCCCATGCCTGGGAAAACAAGGGTTTGCTCAGGGCCGTGCGTCGAGGCGACATGAGTTTCGATGTCGCGTTTCATCTGGCCCGGCACCGGGCGCAAGTGGCCGGCGATGCACAAAAGGCATTCGAAGAGGATCTGCTCGCGGCGTTTGCCTGACTACGTCGTGGTCTACGCTGTAACAATGCCGGACACTGTCATGCAAAAATGCACAGATAACCTGCACTTATCCGGGTTGTACAAGGCAAATTTGCACTGATACGATCCGCCATCGCTCGCGCGCGAGCATCTTGATAAAGAACAATAAAAGCAGGGAGTTAGTGATGACTGCTCAGGTTTTTTCTCCCGGGACTCAGTCCATGGATGCCATGCAAAACGAAGTGCTGGCCGAGGTTCGCAACCACATTGGTCACCTGACCCTCAACCGCCCCGCCGGCCTCAATGCCCTCACCCTGGACATGGTGCGCAACCTGCACCGCCAGCTCGACGCCTGGGCCCAGGATTCGCAAGTCCATGCCGTGGTCTTGCGCGGTGCCGGGGAAAAAGCCTTCTGCGCCGGCGGCGACATTCGCTCGCTGCATGACAGCTTCAAAAGCGGAGACACCCTGCACGAAGATTTCTTTGTCGAGGAATACGCCCTCGACCTCGCGATCCACCACTACCGCAAACCGGTGCTGGCCCTGATGGACGGTTTTGTCCTCGGCGGCGGCATGGGACTGGTGCAAGGCGCAGACCTGCGCGTGGTCACAGAGAAAAGCCGCCTGGCAATGCCGGAAGTCGGCATCGGTTATTTCCCGGACGTCGGCGGCAGTTACTTCCTGTCGCGCATCCCCGGTGAACTGGGGATTTACCTCGGCGTCAGCGGCGTGCAGATTCGCGCCGCCGATGCGCTGTATTGCGGCCTGGCCGACTGGTACCTGGAAAGCGACAAGCTTGGCGTCCTGGACGAAAAACTCGACCAGCTCGAATGGCACGATACGCCGCTCAAGGACCTGCAAGGCCTGCTGGCGAAATTCGCCGTGCAGCAACTGCCCGATGCGCCACTGGCGACTTTGCGCCCGGCCATCGACCACTTCTTCGCCCAACCCGATGTGCCGAGTATTGTGGAACAACTACGCCAGGTAACGGTCGCCGACAGCCATGAGTGGGCCGTCACCACCGCCGACCTGCTGGAAACCCGCTCGCCGCTGGCCATGGCCGTGACCCTGGAAATGCTCCGTCGCGGACGCGAGCTGCCCCTTGAACAATGTTTCGCCCTTGAGCTGCACCTGGACCGTCAGTGGTTCGAGCGCGGCGACCTGATCGAAGGCGTGCGCGCCTTGCTGATCGACAAAGACAAGACACCACGCTGGAACCCGCCCACCCTCCAGGCACTGGACGCCGAACACGTGGCGAGCTTCTTCAGCGAGTTTGACCGGAGCGAGAGCTGAGCCATGCACGATATCGAATTGAGTGAAGAACAAGTCATGATCCGCGACATGGCCCGGGATTTTGCCCGCGGCGAAATCGCGCCCCATGCCCAGGCCTGGGAAAAGGCCGGCTGGATCGATGACGGTCTGGTGGCGAAAATGGGCGAACTGGGCTTGCTGGGCATGGTGGTCCCAGAGGAATGGGGCGGCACCTATGTCGACTATGTGGCCTATGCATTGGCGGTAGAAGAAATTTCCGCCGGCGACGGTGCTACCGGCGCCTTCATGAGCATCCACAACTCCGTGGGCTGCGGGCCGGTGCTCAACTACGGCAGCGAAGAACAGAAGCAGACCTGGCTGGCGGACCTTGCCAGCGGCCAGGTCATCGGCTGTTTCTGCCTGACCGAACCCCAGGCCGGTTCCGAGGCGCACAACCTGCGCACCCGCGCCGAACTGCGCGACGGCCAGTGGGTGATCAATGGCGCCAAACAATTCGTCAGCAACGGCAAGCGCGCCAAACTGGCGATTGTGTTTGCCGTGACCGATCCGGACCTGGGCAAACGTGGCATCTCGGCGTTCCTGGTACCGACCGACACCGCCGGTTTTATCGTCGACCGCACCGAACACAAGATGGGCATCCGTGCTTCCGACACCTGCGCGGTGACCCTGAACAACTGCACCATCCCCGAAGCCAATTTGCTGGGCGAGCGCGGCAAGGGCCTGGCCATCGCCTTGTCCAACCTCGAAGGCGGCCGCATCGGCATCGCCGCCCAGGCACTGGGCATCGCCCGCGCAGCGTTTGAGGCTGCACTGGCTTATTCCCGTGATCGTGTGCAGTTTGGCAAAACGATCAATGAACACCAGAGCATCGCCAACCTGCTGGCCGACATGCACATGCAGTTGAACGCCGCGCGATTGATGATCCTGCATGCCGCACGCCTGCGCACGGCCGGCAAGCCCTGTCTGTCGGAGGCGTCACAAGCCAAGCTGTTTGCGTCGGAAATGGCTGAAAAGGTCTGCTCGTCCGCGATTCAGATTCATGGCGGCTACGGGTATCTGGAAGACTATCCGGTGGAGAAGTACTACCGGGATGCGCGGATCACGCAGATCTACGAAGGGTCGAGCGAAATTCAGCGGATGGTGATTGCCCGCGAGCTGAAGAACTACCTGGTGTAATGCCCTGTAGGAGCGAGCTCGCTCGCGATGGAGGTCAACGATAACGCGGGGCGCCTGAATCAACCCGGTGCCCTTGGGTTTTTCGCGAGCAGGCTCGCTCCTACAAGGGATCTCATAAACGCTGAGATCCAATGTGGGAGCGAGCCTGCTCGCGATGAGGCCCGCAAGACCGCTACATTACTTGCCTTGGAACTCAGCCTCACGCTTGGCAATGAACGCCGCCATCCCTTCCTTCTGATCCTGCGTCGCAAACGCCGCATGGAACACCCGACGCTCAAAGCGCACGCCTTCGGCCAGGCTCACTTCAAAGGCACGGTTGACGCTTTCCTTGACCATCATCGCAATCGGCAACGATTTTTTAGCGATCAATGCCGCGACTTTCAGCGCTTCATCCAGCAGCTCATCGCTCGGCACGATACGCGCCACGATGCCGCAACGTTCCGCTTCCACGGCATCGATCAAGCGGCCGCTCAGGCACATTTCCATGGCCTTGGCCTTGCCCACGGCGCGGGTCAGGCGCTGGGTGCCGCCCATGCCCGGCAACACGCCGAGGTTGATTTCCGGCTGGCCGAATCTGGCGTTGTCACCGGCCAGGATGAAATCGCACATCAACGCCAGCTCACAGCCGCCGCCCAGGGCGAAGCCGTTGACCGCCGCGATGATCGGCTTGCGGCGGTTGGCCACACGATCGCTGTCGCTGAACAGGTCGTCGATGTAGATCTGCGGATAGGTCAGCTCCGCCATTTCCTTGATGTCGGCACCGGCGGCAAAGGCTTTTTTCGAACCGGTCAGGACGATACAGCCGATGTTCGAGTCAGCCTCGAAACCATCAAGGGCCTGGTTCAGTTCGCTGACGATCTGCGCATTCAGCGCATTCAGCGCTTGTGGACGGTTGAGGGTGATCAGGCCAACGCGGCCGTGGGTTTCCAGCAAAATCGTTTCGTAGCTCACAGGGGACTCCTTCTTATAAATTGCGCGAAATGACCATGCGTTGAATATCGCTGGTGCCTTCGTAGATCTGGCAGACCCGTACGTCGCGGTAGATCCGCTCCACCGGGAAATCGTTGAGGTAACCGTAACCGCCCAGGGTTTGCAGCGCCGAGGAGCATACCTTCTCGGCCATTTCCGAGGCGAACAACTTGGCCATCGACGCTTCGACCAGGGCCGGTTTGCCACTGTCACGCAGAGCGGCGGCGTAGTGCACCATTTGCCGCGCCACGGCGATCTGGGTCGCCATGTCCGCCAGGCGGAAGGCCACGGCCTGGTGCTCGATGATCGGCTTGCCGAAGCTCTCGCGCTCACGGGCGTAATCGCGCGCCGCTTCGAACGCGGCACGGGCCATGCCCACCGATTGCGAAGCGATGCCGACGCGGCCGCCTTCAAGGTTGGCCAGGGCAATTCTGTAGCCTTCGCCCTCCTCGCCCAAGCGATTGGCCAGCGGCACCTTCACGTCTTCGAAGAGGATCTGGCAGGTGTCGGACGCATGCTGGCCGAGCTTGTCTTCGACCCGCGCGACTTTGTAGCCCGGCGAATCGGTCGGCACTATAAAGGCGCTGATGCCACGTTTGCCGGCACTCGGATCGGTCACCGCAAACACGATCACCACCCCGGCATTCTGCCCGGAGGTGATGAACTGCTTGCAGCCGTTGAGCACATAATGATCGCCTTCCAGGCGTGCACGGGTTTTCAGGCCGCTGGCGTCGGAACCGGCCTGGGGCTCGGTCAGCGCAAAGGCACCGAGCATCGCACCGCTGGCCAATGGTTTGAGGAAGCGCTCTTTCTGCTCATCGGTGCCGTAGTTGAGGATCGGTACGCAACCCACGGAGTTGTGCACGCTCATGATGGTCGAGCAGGCACCATCGCCGGCGGCGATTTCTTCCAGCGCCATGGCATAGGCCAGGTAACCGGTGTCGCATCCGCCCCACTGCTCCGGCACCAGCATGCCGAAGAAGCCCAGCCCGGCCATTTCGCCGATGGCTTCCTTGGGAAAACGGTGCTCGCGGTCCCACTCGGCAGCGAAGGGCTTCAGCCGTTCCTGGGCAAAGTCCCGGGCCATGTCGCGGATCTGTTGTTGGTCGTCATTGGGGATCATGGTGAATCCTTAAATCAAGCTAAATGCGAAACCCTGTGGGAGCGAGCTTGCTCGCGATGGGGCCGTGTCAGTCAACTTTATTGCTATCTGACCCACCGCTATCGCGAGCAAGCTCGCTCCCACAGGGATTGGTGTTGGCCTCAGTAGAGGCATTCCACGGCCATCGCCGTCGCTTCACCGCCGCCAATGCAGATCGCCGCAACACCACGTTTGAGGCCTTTCTGGCGCAGGGCCGAAAGCAGGGTCACCAGAATCCGCGCACCGGACGCACCGATCGGGTGCCCGAGGGCGCACGCGCCGCCGTGCACGTTGAGTTTCTCGTGAGGGATTTCCAGATGAGTCATCGCGGCCATGCCGACCACGGCGAAGGCTTCGTTGACTTCCACCAGATCCACGTCATTGAGCGACCAGCCGGTTTTCTTCATCAACTTCTTGATTGCACCAATCGGTGCCACCGGGAACAGGCCCGGGGTGTCGGCGAACGCAGCGTGGCCATGAATCACCGCCAAGGGTTTCAGGCCTTGTTTCTGTGCCTGGGACTGGCGCATCAGCACCAGCGCGGCGGCACCGTCGGAGATCGAACTGGAGTTGGCCGCCGTCACCGTACCGCCTTCGCGGAACGCCGGCTTCAGCGAAGCAATCTTGTCCAGCCTGGCCTTTGGCGGCTGCTCGTCGTTGCTGATCACCACCTGCTCTTTGCCGACCGTCACGGTCAGCGGCACGATTTCGGCCTTGAAGCTGCCGTCCTTGATCGCCTGTTGCGCGCGAGTGGTCGAGGCAATGGCAAACGCGTCCTGGGCTTCACGGCTGAAGCCGTTGGTTTCGGCGCACTCTTCGGCGAAGGTGCCCATCAGGCGGCCCTTGTCGTAGGCGTCTTCGAGGCCGTCCAGGAACATCGAGTCCTGCACCCGACCATGGCCCATGCGGTATCCGGCACGGGCGCGATCCAGCAGGTAAGGCGCGTTGGACATGCTTTCCATGCCACCGGCAACCACCACGTCGGCGCTGCCCGCCAGCAGCATGTCATGGGCCAGAATCGCCGCTTCCATGCCGGAGCCGCACATCTTGTTCAGGGTGGTGCAGCGGGTCGATTTATCCAGCCCCGCGCCCAGCGCCGCCTGACGCGCAGGGGCCTGGCCAAGGCCTGCCGGCAGCACGCAACCGAACAGCACTTCGTCGACGCTATCACTGGCAACACCGGCACGTTCGACGGCGGCCTTGATGGCGGCCGCACCGAGTTGCGGTGCGGTCAGGCTTTTCAGTTCGCCCTGGAAACCGCCCATCGGGGTGCGGACGGCGCTGACGATAACAATTGGATCGTTGGACATTGTCATGACAAATCCTCCTTACTTGGCGGCCATGCGCAAGGCACCGTCGAGACGGATCACCTCGCCATTGAGCATGCTGTTTTCAATAATATGCTTGACCAGCCCGGCATACTCGCTCGGTTTGCCCAAACGCGGCGGGAATGGCACGCCAGCGGCCAGGGAATCGCGGACTTCCTGGGTCATGCCGGCCATCATCGGCGTCTCGAAGATGCCGGGGGCGATCGTCATGACACGGATGCCGAAGCGCGCCAGCTCACGGGCCGCCGGCAAGGTCAGGCTGACAATCGCGCCCTTGGACGCCGAGTAAGCCGCCTGGCCGATCTGGCCGTCGTAAGCCGCGGCAGACGCCGTGTTGATGATCACGCCGCGCTCGCCATCGGCATCCGCTTCGGTCTCGGCAATCGCCGCAGCCGCAAGGCGCAGCATGTTGAAGCTGCCGATCAGGTTGACGTTGATCACCTGGCTGAAACTGGCCAGCGCATGCGGACCTGTCTTGCCGAGAATCTTCTCGCCACGCACGATGCCGGCGCAGTTCACCAGGCCATTGAGGCCGCCAAAGGCCTTGACCGTTGCCTGCACGGCTGCTTCGGCCGCGGCTTCGTTGCTGATGTCCGCCACCACGCTTTGTGCACCAAGGCGCTGGGCCTGGGCTGCAACGGCTTCGGCGTTCATGTCCACCAGCATCACTTTGGCACCGGCGGCGACCAGCACCTCGGCGGTGGCGGCACCGAGGCCGGAAGCGCCACCGGTGACGATAAAAATCTTGTTCTGGATCTGCATCATTATTTCCCTGGATTCAAGCTGGAAGGTTCTTCGCCGCGGCCTCTTGAGCCTTGGCGATTTCCTGGTTGCGCAAGATAAAGCGCTGCAATTTGCCGCTGGGGGTTTTCGGCAATTCGCTGACAAATTCGATTTCACGGGGGTACGAGTGCGCCGCCAGACGCTTGCGCACGTGCTGGCGCAGCTCTTCGGCCAACTCGGAGGCGGCACGGTATTGCGGGCTGAGCACGACGAACGCCTTGACCAGTTCGGTGCGCTCCGGATCGGGCTTGCCGACCACGGCGGCCTCGACCACGGCCGGGTGTTCGATCAGCGCACTTTCCACGTCGAAGGGACCTACCCGGTAGCCGGAGGTGGTGATCACGTCATCACTGCGACCGACGAAGCTGATGCTGCCGTCCGGGTTCCACTCCACGGTGTCGCCACTCAAGTAGTAGTTGCCGACAAAGGCCTTGGTCGGCCCGCCTTCGTAGCCGGCGAACCAGCACATCGGCGACTGGCTGCGGTCGATAGCCAGGATGCCCGGCTGCCCAACGCCGAGTTCCTTGTACTCGTCATCCAGCACCACAATGCGGTGGCCCGGCGAGGCAAAACCGGCGGCGCCCATGTGAATCGGGTGCTCCAGGCCGTGGTGGTTGCACAGCACCATGCCCAGTTCGGTCTGGCCGTAGTGGTCGTGGATGACCACGTCGAGGTTATCGGCGAACCATCGGATCACTTCCGGGTTCAGCGGCTCGCCGGCGCTGCTGACGATACGCAGCTTGCCCTTGATCGACTTGGCGAATTCATCGCCGCCGGCAATCAGCAAGCGGTAGGCCGTGGGCGAACCGGTGAGGTTGGTGATCCCGTATTTGTTGATCACCCGGCAGGTGCTTTCGAGGGTGAACGGGCCATCGTAAAAGGTGATCGGATGGCCCATGGACATTGGCCCCGTGACACCGAAATAAATGCCGTAGGCCCAGCCCGGGTCGGCGACGTTCCAGAAGGCGTCTTCCGGGCGCAGATCCACGGCATCGCGGGTGTAGCTCTGGAACGCTACGATGGCCTTGAGTGGCACCGACAGCGCTTTCGACGGGCCGGTGGTGCCCGAGGTGAACATCAGCAGGAACGGATCTTCGCCGGTCAGCAGCACCGGTTCACAGTCGGCGGAATAGTTGGCCAGTTCGGCCCAGAAACTGAAATCGCCATGCACCAGGCCCTGCCCTTTGGCACCGGTGACAGTCACGATGGCCGGGCAATCGGCGACTTCGGCGAGTTTCGGCCGGTTCACTGCATCGGTCACCACCACTTTGGCGCCAGAGCTGCCCAGGCGGTGCTCGATGGCCTTGGGGCCGAATGCGGTAAACAGCGGTTGATACACTGCGCCGATGCGCCAGGTGGCGAACACGGCGATCAACAGTTCGATATTGCGGGGCAACAGGCCGGCGACCTTGTCGCCTTTCTTCACGCCCTGGGCCAGCAGGTAGTTGGCGAAACGCGCGGCCTTGTCCTGCAAGTCGGTGAAGGTGTACGAAGCACCAGCGCCATCGCGTCCTTCCCAGAACAGCGCGATGCGACCCGGCAAGGCATGCCGGTCACAGCATTCGACACAGGCGTTGAGGGCCGTCAAGTCGCCCGCGAGCGCGGCATCGACGGTGTGCTGATAATTGAACTGAGAAGTAGCAGACAAGTAATCGCGCATTGCCAGAATCCCACTGTGTTTTTTATTAGGTTGGGGGGAACCGTAATCAACAGGGAAATACTCGCTCTGCGCGGGTTACCGGGCAATGGTCAAAGCTATCAAGTTGTCTGACTGCTTTGGCCAAAGCCCGCTGGGCATCAGGAGGTGAAGCGCACCCCGGGCCTGGCGCGTTCGTCCACGGTCAGTTCGAACACATCCGGCCGCGCGTAGTGGCCGACCACGTCATAGTCGTAGCGGGCGCGCACCAGGTCGTCGGTGTCGATTTGCGCAGTGAGCAGCCCGGCACTGTCGCGCAATGGTCCGGCGAGGATGTCGCCCATGGGACCTACGATCACACTGCCACCGGCAATCAACGGTCGATCCGCCGGCCAGTTGGCGATGTCCAGGCCCAGGGCCTGGGGCGATGCCTGGACCTGGCAGGCGCTGACCACGAAACAGCGCCCCTCATGGGCAATGTGGCGCATGCTGACTTGCCACATCTCCCGTTCGTCCACGGTCGGCGCGCACCATACCTCCACGCCTTTGGCGTACATCGCCGTGCGCAGCAGCGGCATCATGTTTTCCCAGCACACCAGCGCACCGACACGCCCGACCTGACTGTCGATCACCGGCAAGGTCGAGCCATCGCCCTTGCCCCAGATCAGCCGCTCGGTGCCGGTGGGCATCAGTTTGCGGTGTTTGGCCACCAGCCCGGCCTGCGGATCGAAATACAGCGCGGTGCAGTACAAGGTGCTGCCGGCGCGCTCGATCACGCCGATCACCAGATTGGCCCCGGTGCGTGCGGACAGTGCCGCCAGCGCCTCGGTTTCCGCGCCGGGTACATCGATGGCATTGGCAAAATAGCGGGCAAAGGCTTCGCGCCCTTGCGGCAGGCGATAGCCCAATTGCGTACCAAAGCCTTCGCCTTTGGGATAACCGCCCAGCAGCGCTTCCGGCATCACCACCAACCCGGCGCCGGATTCGATGATTGCGTTTTCATAGGACAGGATCTGTTCCAGGGTTTCAGCCTTGCCGCCGGGCAAGGCGCCGATCTGCAGGGCCGCGACAATTGATTTGGGCATCTTGGAAACTCCATTCGCATCAGGTGTTGCTCATTCTCCGGCGTCAGGCAATCATCAATAAAGACCGATTCACTGCTGAATGATATGAACCAGATGAATATCACCGACGTCGACCTCAACCTGCTCAAAGTCTTCGAAGCGCTGCACGAAGAGTCCAGCGCCAGCCGTGCCGCGCTGCGCCTGGGCGTGACGCAATCGGCCGTCAGCGCGGCCTTGCGTCGCTTGCGCGAGCTGTATGGCGATCAGCTGTTCGTGCGCACCGGACGCGGCCTGGCCCCCTCGCTCAAGGCCAATCAGCTCAAACCGGTGGTCAGCGATGCCCTGAACAAATGCCGGCAGAGCCTGGCGATGGTCGATCCGGCTGCGCAACAGTACGAAGGTCGCTCGGTCACGGTCGGCATGTCGGATGATTTCGAGATTGCCTACGGCCGGCGGCTGATCGAAGAAATCGCCCGTTGCGCGCCGAAACTGCGGCTGATTTTCCGCCAGACCCACAGCCAGATCGTCGCCCAGGCGTTGATGGAGCGCAGTATTGACCTGGCGATTGCCGCGGGCGGGTTTGCCGAGCGGTTGCTCAGCCGTCAGGTGCTGGGGGAAGGTGGCTATCTGTGCCTGGTGGACCCGTCGAGCCTGGTCGAGGGCCAGCAGAGCATCGGTCTCGAGGAGTTTGTGGCCCGCGAACACATTCTGGTGTCGTCCGGCGGTTTTATCGGGATTACCGATGAGGGATTGGCGGCGCTGGGGCTGAGCCGGAGGGTGTGCGCCTCGACCACGCATTTTGCCGCGTTGCCGCACTTGCTAAAAGGCAGTCGGGCGGTGGCGACCATTCCGGCCCATGCCGCCCAAAGCATCGCAACGCTCAGCGGGCTGGCGCTGCTGCCCTGCCCCCTGGCGTTGCCGCGCTACCCGATCGAACTGGGCTGGCGGACCAGCACCCAACTCGACCCGGTGCTCTTGAAAGTGCGCGAGGCAATCGTCGCGAGTTTCGCCTGACAGCCGTTGTTACTTGTTGGCCGCCATCAGGCGATTGACTTCACTGCGCACCATGTTGGCGTATTCCGGCGGCGACATGCCGTCCAGTTCGGCGCGCACCCATTCGGCCCATTTGCCTTTGCGCTTGGCCCGTTCGCCGAACAACCGCGCAGCCTCACCCTTGGCCTTGCCCAGGTTGTTTTGCCAGAGTTCGAACAGACGGGATTTCTCGTCTTCAAGCGCTGCGCGCTCGGCGAGGGGTTTGTCGGCCAGATTGAAGCTCATGGGAATTTCCTGCTGCGTAAAATAGGCGACATCTTACACTGTAGGACGAAAGGTCCTGCGCCGGTTTTTCAGCAAGATGGCCTCCCCGGGCAAAATAGCTGCAACTTTTCCGACGACGGCAGACTCCATTGTTCACTGTCCACTTACCTGCAAGGAGTACTTCAATGGCCCGCAAAACCGCCGTGCAAGCCGCCGAAGATCAAATCAAGGATCAAGCCTTCAGCGAACTTCAAACGCTGATCGAAGAATCGGAAAAGCTGCTGAAAAGCAGCGCCTCGCTGGTCGGGGAAGAAGCAGAGACCCTTCGTGGACAAATAGCCCTGAAACTCCGACAGGCAGGGGATTCGGTGAGCAGCGTACGCGACCGCACCCTGCCCGCGGTCGAGGCCACTGAAACCTATATCGGCGGGCATCCATGGCAAACCGTGGCGATTTCCGCCGGGTTCGGCCTGGTGGTGGGGTTGCTGCTGGGTCGTCGCTAAGCACGCGATCTGTCAGCCATGAATCCCCCCTGTGGGAGCGAGCTTGCTCCCACAGGGGTTGCGCAAAACTTTTCCTTTAGAGACCCGCCAGCTCCCGCAAGTTCGCCAGCGTCCGGGCATCCAGCTCAATGCCGTTGGCCAGCGACCTAGCGCGCTGATGATGACGCCGGTCACCCGGCAAACGCTTCAGGCCGACACCGTGCATTTGCCGCACCAGTTCCTGGCTGCGCTCGGCAAAGCTTTGCCCCGCTGCCTTGTCCGGATCGATCACGATAAGCAACTGGCCAGTCCAGGGGGTCTTGGCGCCAGGGTGGTTCTTCCAGTCGAACTCGAAGGAAAAGTTGCCGCCGGTCAGTGCCGCCGCGAGCAACTCGACCATCATCGACAACGCCGAGCCCTTGTGCCCGCCGAAAGGCAGCAACGCGCCGCCCTCGAGAATCGCCTTCGGGTCCGTGGTCGGCTGGCCGAGGCTGTCTACGCCCATCCCTTCCGGCAAGCGTTCACCTTCGCGGGCGGCAATTTGCACATCGCCATGGGCAATGGCGCTGGTGGCCAGGTCGAAGACAATCGGCCCGCCCTCGGCCCGCGGTGCAGCGAAGGCAATCGGGTTGGTGCCGAACAGCGGCCGGTCGGCACCGTGGGGCACCACGCAGGTCATGCTGTTGACCACGCTCAATGCCACAAGGCCCTCTTCAGCGAAGGGTTCGACATCCGGCCACAAGGCCGCGAAATGGTGCGAGTTACGGATCGCCAGCACCGCGATGCCGGCACTTCGGGCCTTCTGCACCAGTAACTCGCGTGCCGCCGCCAGGGCCGGCTGCGCAAAACCGTTATTGGCGTCGACCCGCACAAACCCTGAAGCCACATCTTCGACCAGCGGAACGGCCTGGCCATTGACCCAGCCGCTTTGCAGCGTCGAAACATAACCAGGAATGCGGAATACCCCGTGACTGTGCGCGCCGTCGCGCTCGGCACTGGCGCAGTTTTGCGCCAGCACCCGGGCAACCTCGGCCGACGTGCCGTGACGCAGAAAAATCTTCTCCAGCAAAGCGCTCAGCGCTTCGAGTGACAGGTGTGACGGGACCGCGGTAGAGGCGTGATCGTGTGGCGCAGACATCTGAAGCTCCAGACTAATTATTGGAGGGGGCAACAGCGTACAAAGACCCGCCGATTAACAACGCGCGGCGTGCGAACTGTCAACCTTTCGCTCAGGGTCGATGAGGTATATCCCTGTCACAAACGCCCGCGACCCGTGCGTTATCTATTTACCACCCACGTCAACGCACCGGCTTTTAGTCTCGATGCTCAATCCACAGGCGCCTTTGAGTGGCACCTAGAACGAGACTCGACGATGTCTACACCATTAACTCCGCTGTTTTTCCCCGAGGCGCTGACGTTGCGCGGTCTCTGGAGAGAACTTGGCCAAACCCACGGGCTGACGCGAAGGGACTTCGAATGGTTCAGCCATATCGAACTGGCCACCCAGGCACTGCGCGACGAGCAGACGCCGCCCATGCTGGCGAAGAAAATCCTGCTGAAAATCCCTGGACTGGAACCCGTGGCGCTGGCCGGCAGTTTTTTGCTGACTGCGACGCCCGATGACAATGGCGTGATTCTCTACACTCCGTACGCGGGAATAAAAAAGTTCGCTGACCGTACGGCCCTGACCGAACAGCTGATGACGCAACTCAAAGCGGCCGGTGAAGACGACGACCTGCTGGCCTTCATGGCGCTGTCTCAACGCAAGGCCGTGGTGGGCGCCACCGACATCGAACTGGACTTTCAAACCATCGACGGGGACGTGTTCGAAGACCAGCGCAACACCCTCTCCACCCAGCAGCAACTTAACGACCAGGCCCTGCTCGACGAATTGAAAGCGCTGCCGTCCCTGACCTCTCTGCTCGACACATTGCTGAGTCAACGTCTGGCGGCGTCGTTTCCCGGTCTAGATCAGAGCCGGACCCAAGTGAACTTCTACCTGGCTACAACGCCAGAAAATGCGGGCGTAAGCCATCCGGCGCGACGCTGGGTCAACACCCTTTCCCTGAGTGACGCGGTACTCCTGCACTATCGCCATCAGCGTTGGCCATCCGGGCAGTCCCATGAATTTTCCCATCCGGGAAAGTCCCCGGCAAAAGCCGACCAGCCACTCTGGGAAACAGCCGTCACGACAATCTCGCGCCAACTGATCGGCCTGCTGATCGGGCAGCTCGAAGGTTACTGGGCTGCGGCGAGCACCGAAGGTGCATCGCGTCGCCAGTTCTTCGGCCAGGCCATCGCCGACCAGGCGAGGGTACAACTGCTGCTCAAGCGCGAAGCCGGGATCATCACCCCTGAGCAAAGCCAGGACTTGCACGCGTTGATCTCGACGGCCAGCCGGACGAACAAAGCTATGACGGTCGAAACCGTGCGTCTGTGGGAGTACCAGGCCAACTATGTAGAGTTGGCCGGCTCACTGATGGTCAGCGCCGGCAATGCGTTTCTCTACACGCCCACCGCAGGCCTGCAGGTGCTCGAGAACTATCAGGACTTGAGCGATACGGTGCTGAGCAAGTTCAGTGCGGCCGGTCATGAGGATGAACTCTATGGTCTGCTGAGCCTGGATGAACGCCAGCGTTTCATTGGTTTTGACCGGCCGAAGGTGACCGGGGAAGTGATTGGCGGCGCGATCTTCCCCAAGCTCTTCGACGGGATCATCAGCAAGCAACGGCAGAACATGGAATATGCCCTGCAGGTGTTCCGTCACAGTGACGGCAACGTGGACATCCACGCCCTGTTCGACAAGGCGCTGGATATCCGCTCGATGATCAGCGAGCGACTGCTGACGCTGGATGCCGGCGGACGCTGGAGCACACGCCCCGTGTTATCCGGCAATCAGCATCCCTCCACCGTGCTGGCCGATACAGCGGCAGCTTTCGTCAAAACCTTCCGCGACATCGAAACTCTGATCAACGCGGATTTTGCAGCACAACCGGTTGCGTCTCTGGCCTTGCAACGGGTCTATCTGGAAAACATGAAACCCCGCCTGGCCCATGCACTTGCCGTTGGCCTGCGTGGCGAGGCCAGCCTGCGGGTGCTTGGCGCAACACTGCGGGATGCGGATCGGGCCATTGTCGAAACAGTCTTCAACCCGGACCAGCCCGACCGACAAAACCGCCTGTCACTCAAGGGTTTCCGCCCCGATGCCTACTCGTTGACGCTGGAGCGCTCCGGCCAGCAGGATGTCCTGCCCCTGGCCCATTGTCTACTCGTGACCGAGCGTGGCGGACTCGATCCCTCGCATTCCGGCCGGACGATCCTGTGGACGCCCGCCGAGGGCCTGGAAGTCTTTGACACCATCAGTCGTGCACGGCTGGAACTGAACCGCCGCCTGCTCGAGCCGCAGCAACGCCTGGCGCTGTTGGAAAACCTGACCCCGGCCCAGCGCGTCTTTCACCAACGCTACTCACTGGGACCGTTGCGGCTGATTGAAGGGTCTGTGTTGGAACGGGTCGCGCAATCGTCCATCGAGCACTTTTTGGCTCGCTGCGAACACGTACGTACTTTCGACCTGAGCGACACGAAGCAGAAAAAAGCCCTTGAAGACCTGACCACAACGGTCCTCAACACCAACCTGGGAAGAGCCACGTCGATTGCCCGGGCGATCAGCCAGCAGCAGTCCCTGCCCGCCTGGCTGGGAATGGCCCCGCTGCAAGAGCAGCGACTGCACCTTGAACTGCTGGAGCAATACCGCCACAGCGTTGTTGAGGACAAAGACTATTTACACGGGACCAAACCCCTCAAGTCGTATGTGCAGGAAACACTGAAATCGTTGCTCGCCAGCCGCTTCCCCGCAACAGCGCTGGACCCTGACAATATCGAAATCACCCCGGACCTGGCCCTGGTCGGCCCCGCCCGGAGCCTCACCGAGTTCGCCTTGCAGCACATCAACATTGCGCAAGGCACAGGGTTCAAGGTCGGGTCGGCGACCACTCAAACGCTGCCCCGGAATCTGGATCAGGCGGCTGTCCGCCAACTGTTGCGATCACTGGACATCGCGCAAAACTACGCCAAACAGGTCACGGACAGCTTGTCGAATCAAGCGGCCGACGTCGAAAGCAAGATGTTGCGCTTCGTCAAGCAACTGCCCTGGCAACTGCTGCAACACGCACACGAACTGAAACTGCAGCAACGGCTTTCCGACAGCGCTTTCGATTTGCTTCGGCAAGTATTCGACATGCCGGACGCCATCGCCCGGGCGACCGTAGAAGGTGCTCACGCCATTGCCCGACCATTGGAACTGATCAAGACAACCGGTGCCGCCGCCGTCAAGGCGCTGGGTCTGTACCTGATTGGTCCAGGCTCGGGCAAGGCAGGCCCACAAATCCTCTATGCCCCTTACCACCCGGGCGGTTCACCCTTCGTTGAATTCAACAATGAGGCCAGCGTTGTTTCGGCACTCAACACACCGGGGCCATTGCAGGACATGTTGATACGTCGCCTGCCGGACAGTGAGCAAACGGTGTTTCGCAACCTGTTGGAGTCCACCGTCGGCCAGTCAAGCGAAATCACCCTTGCGTCCAACCCCATCGGCGGCAACCTGCTCACCCATTTGTTCCATGACAACACCCAACTGTTGGTGAAGATGCTCGCCAGCCAGTCACACGCTAGCGGTCAGTCGGACTGGGAGGCCGTTAAACACCTGTTCGGTGCCGGCATCGAGCGCATTTCAAGCCTGCTGCCGGGCAAACTCGCATACGTGCAGTTTCTTTGGAAAGCCTACAAGGATGCCCTCAATTCGGCCGAAGCCTTGCAGGACCATCACTGGATGACCGCGTTGCGCGAGTTTATTGCCGGGGCGGCGCAAATCCTGTCATTGGGCCGGCTGTCACTTGAAGGATGGGGCGAAAGCGCCCAGGAAACCGGCGAAGCCGTTGCTACACCGGTTGTCACCCCCGTGATCGCTCAACCCTGGTCGAAGATTCGGTCGACAGCAGCAATGCGCACCCGGCTGCAACCGTTCGAAACCACGGTTGAACTCAAGGACCTGGCGAAAAACAGCACTGACGGCACCTATGTGGACGCGGGCAGCAAGAAAACCTATGCCGCCATTGCCGGAAAGGTGTACGGCGTGAACAAGACCGGAGCGGTCTGGAGAACGATCAAAGGCAAGGAAGAAGGCCCCGTGTTAACGACTACTCCTGACAAACAATTGGTCATCGACCCGGATTTCCACACCGTTCACTTCGGCAAAGTCGTCTCGAAAATGCACAATCAGTATGCCAACGCCTATGTTGCGCGGGCGGTCCTGAACATCGAGGCCCGGGGGATGGACGAAATCCGGGCAAAGCATCCCGCTAAAGCCCGCATGATCGTGCAGGCCATCGACATGGCTCGTTATTATGCGTTCAACAGCCTGCACAATCTGGTGCAACTCAGGAAACTCCTCCCGGGCACACGGCTCGATACCTTCCTCAAACAGTTCTTTGATGTTGGTCAGGTCGACAAAGCACTGCTCGAAAAAATCAAACAGGCCATCGTCCCCGTCTGCAACGCGCTGGTCGATCCCGATGAAGACTGGATGAACTCGCAACGCTTTATCGTGGGTTCAAGTCGGGACCCGAAGGACAACCTCATCGCGTTTGTCGTGGACAAGGATCTACAGCGCAATGTCCATTTCACGGAAAAATTCTTCAATCAACAACTCGACTGGTACAAATCCAGCCTGACACAGCCCTTCGATGTCGACGGCCACAGCCAGGCCGCGACCCTGATACACGAATTCGCTCATTTGTTTTCCGGGGCCGTTGACATTGCATACCTTGAGGCCAGGCTGCCGTTCAGCGATCTGGTAGCGTCGGTCACCGGCTATGGCGCGGCAAAGAAACAGTCTCAGCTGGATTTCCAGCGAGAAGCCTTATCGATGAAAACGCCGAAAGAGGAACTGTTCGCACGCTGGAACAGTGGCCTGCAATCCTGGATCAGCCTGGATTCGATTCCGGATTCTTATCACATTGGCAAGGCCATTCTACGGCTGACGGGCAGCCAGACCATGGATAAGGCACGGGAAGCTTTTTTAAACAGGCAGGAATCGAAGTTCCGAACCGACGTCATTTTGCACAATGCCGACTCGATCGCCTTTTTGATCTGCGAAATGGGCCGGCAACTGGACCCGGTGCCGGTCACTCCGACCGCTGAAACCTGACCGCGGCGTAACAACGCGCAGATCCCCGGGTCTGCGCAGCACAACGGTGTTTGACTTGATGTTTTTTTCACGCACCCTATGGATACTGTTTATTCGACAACAGATGTTCCAAAGGCGATGCGTTGAAAAAAAAACAACACATTGATGGTTAAATGCCATGACTGATGTTCTCGCAGACTTCCCCCAAGGTTAGAATGCAGGAAATCAGGAAGGGCCAATGACCGACCACACACTTTCGGAAGCCGAATACGACGCTATCACCGATGCTGCCGCGCATTGGTGCATGCGTCTGCACGCCAGTGACTGCACCGAGCAAGAGCGCCAGGCGTTCGAGCAATGGCGTGATGCACATCCGCTCCATGCCTTCGAGTACGAAGCGATGCTGGAGATCTGGGATGTCGCCGGCGAGTTGCCTCGTCCCGAACCCGTCGTGCCGCTGGTTCGCCACCAACCCGAAACCCCGTGGCGCCGCCTGGCCATTGCCGTGGCGGTATGTGCCCTGGCACTGCCTTTGGCCGGTTATGGCGGCTGGCACCTGGGGTGGGTACCGAATGCGTACCAGCATTTCGAAGCGACCGACAATGTGCGTACCGTCACCTTGAAAGACGGCAGCCAGGTGGAGCTGAACCTGGGCAGCGAGCTAACGTACAGCAACTACAAGGATCAGCGGCAAGTCACGCTGGATAAAGGCGAAGCCTTCTTCAGGGTCAGCCATGACACCCGCCACCCCTTCGTGGTCAAGGCCGCCGAAGGCCGGATTCGCGTGACCGGCACCCAATTCAACGTCTGGATGTATGAAGACCAGGTCAAGGTCAACCTGATCGAAGGTTCGGTACTGGTCAGCAGCAACGCCGACCTGCAAGGCGACGGTTTGCGCCTTGGCCCGGCGATGCAGGCCAGTTATCGCCGCGGCGACTTCATTCCCCGCATCAGCCAGACCTATGACAATGACAGTTCGCTGGCCTGGCGCCAGGGCAAGCTGGTGCTCGACGATCTGGCCTTGAGCGATGCGCTGCCGTTGATCAATCGCTACCTGGACAAACCGTTGATGGTGGCTGACCACAGCACCGGCTCGATCCATATCGGCGGCATCTACAACATCAAAGAGATCAACGGCCTGGTAAAGTCCTTGCCGCGGGTCCTGCCGGTCTACCTGACCCGTAACCAGAACGGCAATCTGGTGGTCAACGCGATTCCGCAAATCTCCCCGAAAAGCTGAAAAGGCCGCCACCCTTGCGGATGCGGCCTTCAGCGTTCATGCAAAAACCCCACTACCTTACTGCGCGGCCACTTTGGCATCCTGCCGGCGGATCGTCTGCACCTGATAGTCCGGATCGGACAGGATCTGTTGCTCGGTGAAAGGCAGCACGCTCCATTGCTTCCTGGAAAAGGCCTGCGTCTGGTCCCGTGAATACTTCGAGGCCGGGTCGCTGGACAACGAGAATGCCAGCAGCCCTTTGGCCTGCGGTCCGTTTTCGTCAAAGGTCACCACTTGCAGATAGCTCGTGCCGCTGACCACTTCGCGCTTGCCATCGCTGCGCGGTACGCTCTGGATGGCATTGTAGACCCCTAACGTTCCCGGCCCGCCGTGGATCGGTGTCTGTTGTCCGCCGCTGCTGACCACCTGGATATCGCCCCAGCGACTGTCCGGCTTGAGTCCTGCCGCCTTGACCTGTTCAGCCGAAGCCAGCATCGCTGCCCGTAGCGCCTTCGCCACCTGCGGGTGATCGACTGCCAGACCCCGTGGGGTATGTTGCGGATCCCGCGGATCGAATGCCACACGCCATACGTCCGGCACCGGCTCCAACGCCTCCATGACATTCTGGAAGTGTACAAAGCCCAGACCGCTGCCCAGGTTGGCGTTGCGGTCCCAGGCCTTGAGGCTGGCGCACAGTGGCGCGAGCGTTTTGGCATCGGTACCGAGATCCGCCGCGCAGAATTGCAGGAGGTCCGGCATCACTAGACTGGCTTGATAAACCCGATCATCCATGACCATGTGTTGCAAGTCCGCTGCCTCGATCTTGCCGGCCTGGGCCAGCGCGCTCAAACGGTCCAGGGCAAAGCGCGATCGCAGCCCCAGTGGCTGACTGTCCTGACTGATCAACGGCGAATAGCCGGTCAGCGGTTGCGCCGGGTTGGCCATCCATGCCGAGTCGTTGGAGTGCTGGACAAAGTCCTTGCGTAGCAATTGCGGCAACTTGTCCGCTGCATAGATACCCTGTTGTGCAGCCTGCGGGTCGATGTCCCAGGCACAGGCGCTGTTGGAGCCGTCGAGAATGATCATCTGCAAGCCAGCGCGCGGATCACTGCATTGCGCCAGCTTGTCGACACTGACGTTGGGCACCACCGAGAGGTTCATGTACAGCGTCTGCCCCTGATCGTCCGCTGCCAGCGTATTGACCCACGGAATGCCCTGGATCTCGTGCACCGAAGCCTGGAAATCCTTGAGGTTTTCAGCGCGGTTCATTGCATACCACTGCTGCAGAACCCGGTCGTTGTCCAGATTGGCGTCGCGCAGGCTGTAGGCATATTGATGATCCCAATCCAGTTTTCCCGGCCATTGCACCACCGGACCGAATTTCGAGCTGTAGACCTCGTGGGAAATTGCCCGGACCTGCCCGTCCGCCTGCCTGACGTTGACGGTCACGGTCTGCTTGTCCATAGGCAAGGACTGGCCGTCGAGCAGGTAACGAGTCGAATCCTTGGGATCGAGCTGCAGGCGATACAGCGTGAAATGCCTGGACGAATCTACGGTGTGGGTCCAGGCCAGATGTTGATTGAAACCGATGTTGATCACCGGCAGGCCGGGCAACGCCGCGCCCATCACGTCCAGTTTGCCGGGAATGGTCAGGTGCATCTGATAAAAACGCATGCCGCCCACCCACGGAAAGTGCGGATTGGCCAGCAACATGCCGCGTCCGTTGAAAGAGCGCTCGCTGCCGACCGCAACGGCGTTGCTGCCACGGTCCAGGGCAAAACGCTGCATCCGCGTAGCGGCCACCTGGAACGCTGCCTGTGCGCTCGACGCCCGGGCCACGGCCTGGGGCGGCGTGGCACCAGCCAGGGCTTCGGCAAACTGGCCGACGCCACCTTCGACCAACAGGCGCCGGGTCAGCTTGACCAGATCCGACGTGGTAATGTCGCGCACCCAATCTCCCTGGCACTGCGGCGGCAATCCCTGGACGCGACGCTCGCTCAAGGAGCGGTTGTACCCCGCCACATAGCCTTCGACCAACTCACGCACTGGCGGGGTCTGGGCCTGCCAGAAACCGGCGACGGCTTGCGGAGTGTTCAGCCAGGTGAAAAATACATCGCTGGCCAGGTTCTCGCGCTCTTCGACGGTGAACTGATCCGGCCCGAAGTACCGCGAACGTTCACCGTTGACCGTAGTGATTACGTTGGCCAACAGGCACAGGTTGTCCTGGGCGTAGGCATAGCCGATGCCGTAGCCGAGCCCTCGCTCGTTGTCGGCGCGGATGTGCGGCACGCCGAAACCGGTGCGGCGGATCTCGGCGCTCGTTTGCGCAGGCGTATCGCTCGCGCTCGCCGCAAGGCTCAGCCCCAGGCTCAACCCCAGAGTCACACCCACCAGGCTCAACCTGGTTAACTGGCTGGAAATAATCACGCTCGCTCCTGATCGAAAAAACGATGGTCACGGCTGCGCATACCCACGCGCACCGGGCCTCCCTGTAGGGACGAAGCTCACTACAAAAATTTTAGAGATTACTGCGCAACGCCCCATGGTCTGACAGGTTGATCACGCGATGGCGACAAAATTTCTACATTCGAGCCTTCATGATTCTGGCTGCTCATACGTCTAATGTTGTAAGAGCGCCCATTTTTTCCTGATCAGGCTCTGAAAGGAGTTTTGCAATGTACAACTCGCAACTGCCAACGGACGGTAGCAACGCGCCAAAGGGTACTTCCATGGGAGTCGGCGTATTCGAGCCGCGTACCGATCGCCACGGCAACGAGCGGATCAGGATCCTGCTCAAAAGCTTTGGCCTTCGAACCAGTCTGATCCGTCTGAAAGTCATCGATGCCCTGCTGACGGCCGCCGAAAACGACCGCAGCCTTGGCGTGCGTGGCGTGCACAGCCAATTGCTGGACCTGGATATTCCCCTGTCCTTTCTCAGCGTGCGTGAAGTGCTGAAGCGCTTGTGCAGCGAAGGCGTGATTGTCCTCAACCCCGACAAGAGCTACAGCCTGCATCCCCAAGCTGCTGCCATTTTGCGTAACCGATGATCGAATGATCAGGCTTTGACCTTGCGGCGCATCACGCCATTGATGACCACCACGACCACCGCCACGCCAATGGCGATGTACTGGAACAGTTTTTCGCTGATGACGCCGGTGTTCTGCAACCAGGAAAGGCCAAACATGATCCCCAGCACCACCAGGGAGATCAGAATCGAGTATTTCAAACGTTGCGACTGAGTCATTGCGGGTTCCTGAATCTGAAAATGTATCCGGTTTGTATCGACGCGCATGCCAAGCGCTTACCCTGTTTCGGGGATAAGCGGCTACAAGCGGGGTCTCATGTTACAGCCGATGAAGAGTTTTGGCTTCATTACGGCGATAACCATGAGGACTTTCAAATGTTGCGTCGAATCACATTGCTGATTCCCCTGCTTGCCATCCTGACCCTGAGCGGATGCATTGTTTTCCCCCACGGGGGCTGGCATCACGATCACTATGCCAACCATGGCGGACCAGGTTACTACCCACATCGTTAACAGTGGCTCAACGGCCTGAATCCTTTCGGTAAAAGTCATTGCCCGGCTGGGCGCACAGTCCCACCAACCAATCGACGAACACACGCACCCGCCGGGATAACTGGCGGTGCGGCGGATAAAGCGCCGTCATCGGCATGCCCGGTGGCGGCACTTCCCTCAGCACTTCACACAAACGCCCCTCCTCCAGTTGCCGGATTTCTACACCACCGGCACCGACGCCCGCGAAGCCACGGCCACCCTGCATCGCGCGCTGGAACTGGGCGTCAACCTGCTCGATACCGCCGATATGTACGGCCCGCACACCAATGAAGAGCTGATCGGCAAGGCCATTGCCGGCAAGCGCGATCAGGTGTTCCTGGCCAGCAAGTTCGGGATCGTCCGCGATCCGGCCAACCCCACCGCCCGTGGCGTCAACGGTCGGCCGCAATACATTCGCCAGTCCATCGACGGCACGTTGAAGCGCCTGGGCGTGGACACCCTCGACCTGTATTACCAACACCGAATCGACCCGCAGGTGGCCATCGAAGAAACCGTCGGTGCCATGGCCGAACTGGTCAGTGCCGGCAAGGTACGTTATCTGGGCTTGAGCGAGGCCTCGGCGGCGACCTTGGAACGAGCGCACAAGGTTCATCCGATCAGTGCGTTGCAAAGCGAGTACTCGTTGTGGAGCCGCGATCAGGAAGAAAACGGTTGCCTGGCGGCCTGCCAACGCCTGGGCGTCGCCTTTGTGCCTTATAGCCCATTGGGCCGAGGGTTTCTGACCGGCGCGTTGAAAAGCCCGGATGATTTCGCGGCCGACGATTACCGTCGTTTCAGCCCGCGCTTTCAGGGCGAAAACTTCGTGAAAAACCTGCTGCTGGTGCAACAGGTACAAGCGCTGGCGGCAGAAAAAGGCGTGACGGCGGGCCAACTGGCGCTGGCGTGGGTACTGGCCCAGGGTGATTACCTGATTCCGATTCCGGGCACCAAGCAACGTAAATACCTGGAAGAAAACGTGGCCGCTCTGGAGGTGACGCTGAGCACCGAAGAACTGCACACGCTGGAAGCGGTCTTTGCGGCGAATGCCACCGCTGGCCTGCGTTATCCGGAAGAAGTCATGAAGCTGCTCGACCGCTAAGGGTCGCCGGCCCGCTCAATGAACCGGGCGGGCCGGGCAACAGGGCGTCAGGCTTCGTCCGAGAGAACAGTGCCCGGCCTCACCATGGGGCCGTTGCTTTTGCCATAAGTTTCCAGGTTTTGCAGCACGTAGATCGCTTTCTTGAACTCGGGAACCAAGTAATTGGCGTACTTGTTACCCTTCAAATTGTTGTTCTGGATGTTCTCCAGTTGCGTCGCGAAATATTCCAGCGCATTGAACTTCGCATCAGGGTCCTTGATGCCAAACCGGTCGAACTTGTCACCGGCATTACTCAGCGTGACGGCCGTCACATCACTGATCAGGCCGCGTTCTTTCAGTAAGACACTGAGACTGCCCATGGACTTGACTGAAATATTAGTGGGATCAAAACCCTTCATCTGCTTGCGCAATTTCATCTTGTCCATCTTGACTGTATCCAGTTCAACTGGATTGTTGCCCACCAGGTCAAGCATCTGCCTGACCTTGACGCTCTGGGGAACAGGCTTTGATCTGCTGGCGGTATCTCGAACCAACAGGCCCGCCTTCGGGGTCCAGGCGCCGGTATAACCGATAGTCATTGAAAACTCCTTCTTTTTGATCAAGTTAGAGGCTCAGAAGTATCGGCCGGAGCACTAACGCCACCAAACTTTAATTCAGCACTTTAACAATTTTCGTACAATTCAGATACATGCTGTAAAACTTCATGTTTATTGGACTTCGGAAGATTGATGAATAGTCTTTCAGACTTTTCGTACAGGGCGGATAGTTGGTTTATATCAACACCAATACTTACCCTCGACATTTCAAGCTGACAATTTTGTAATGTCCCCCTTATCTCCCTGACAGCGTTGATCTACCATCATTGAATGGCCTATCTTGTAGCAACTGGAAACACTCCTTGAATGCCTGACCCATAAAAATGGTCAGAATGCGTTTTTTGCCCGTTAGCCGAGACGAATCCCATGCGAAACCCTCTGCGTCTGATCGCCCTGAGTGCCCTGTTCATGTCTTCCCTGGTCCAGGCCGCCGACCTCATTCCGATCGAGGTTCATCGCGACGCCAATTGTGGTTGCTGCAAAAAATGGATCACCCACCTGGAGGCCAATGGCTTCAAGGTCGATGACCACGTAGAAGCCAGCATGAGCGAATTCAAGCAACAGCACGGCGTGCCGCCACGCCTGGCGTCGTGCCACACCGCATTGATCAATGGCAAATTCGTTGAAGGCCATGTCCCGGCCGATCAGGTCCTGGCCTTGAGCAAACGCGACGATCTGCTGGGCGTCGCGGCCCCCGGCATGCCCATGGGTTCGCCCGGCATGGAAATGGACGGCATGAGCGATGCCTATCAGGTCATCGGCCTGAAAAAGGACGGCACTGACGTGGTGGTTGCGGACTACCCCGCCCATTGATGTCCGGCGCGTACTTCGGATTGTTTTTCGCGGCATTCGGTGCCGCCACGCTGCTGCCGTTGCAATCCGAAGCCGTGCTGGTCGGACTGCTGCTCAGCGATCGCTATTGGCTCTGGGCACTGCTGGCGGTGGCAACGTTCGGCAACGTTCTGGGCTCGCTAATCAACTGGTGGCTGGGGCGCGGGATCGAGCGGTTCCGCGACCGACGCTGGTTTCCGGTGAGCCCCCGGCATCTGGAAAAGGCCCGGCTTCATTACCAACGCTACGGCCATTGGTCATTGCTGCTCAGTTGGCTGCCGGTGATCGGCGATCCGCTGACGCTGGTCGCCGGGGTCATGCGCGAGCCGCTGGGGCGCTTCCTGCTGATCGTCACCCTGGCCAAAGGCGCCCGCTACAGCGTGCTGGCGTTGGCGACTTTGGGCTGGATGGGTTGAACCTTCAAGGGCGGCGATTGCCTGTGATTAATGCCGCCCTAATCGTGTCGATCCAACATAGGCGGATTTTCCATGGAGCTCTCCCATGTCGCGCCCCTTCTCCCGCTGGTTACCCAGCCTGTTGCTGACCGCCGTCCTGCCCGTCATCGCCCACGCCGAAGGGCCACAATACGGCCCCGAGTTGCAAGGTTTCGACTACCCCTACACGCTCAAGCACTTCGCCTTTGATTCCCAGGGCCAATCCCTGCAAATGGGTTACATGGACGTCGCCGCCAACGGCAAGGCCAATGGCCGCAGCGTGGTGCTGATGCACGGCAAGAATTTCTGCGGCGCCACCTGGGACAGTTCGATCAAAGCCCTCAGCGACGCCGGCTATCGGGTCATCGCCCCGGACCAGATCGGCTTCTGCACCTCCAGCAAGCCGGCGCACTATCAGTACAGCTTCCAGCAACTGGCGACGAACACCCAGCAATTGCTCAAGGCGCTGGGCATCCAGAAAGCCACCCTGCTGGGGCATTCCACCGGCGGCATGCTCGCCACTCGCTACGCCTTGCAATACCCCGAACAGGTCGAGCAACTGGCGCTGGTCAACCCCATCGGCCTGGAAGACTGGAAAGCCCTCGGTGTGCCCTATCGCACGGTTGATCAATGGTACGAGCGCGAACTCAAACTCAGTGCCGAGGGTATCCGCAACTACGAACGCACCACCTATTACGGCGGTCGCTGGAAGCCGGAGTTCGATCGTTGGGTCGACATGCTCGCCGGTCTGAACAAAGGCCCGGGACATACGCAAGTCGCGTGGAACTCGGCACTGATCTACGACATGATCTTCACGCAACCGGTGTTTTACGAATTCCAGAACCTGAAGATGCCGACCCTGCTGTTGATCGGAACATCCGACACCACCGCCATCGGCAGTGACATCGCCCCACCCGAGGTCAAGGCGAAGATCGGGCACTACGACGTCCTCGGCAAACAGGTAGCCGGGCTGATTCCCCAGTCCACGCTGGTCGAATTCCCCGGTATGGGCCACGCGCCACAAATGGAAGAACCGGCCCGATTCCACCAGGCCCTGCTCGCCTGGCTGAACAAGACCAACCCCGTGCGTTGAAGAGGAAAGGCTTATGCCTGTGCAGATTGCAGTGATCGATGATTGGCAGGATGTGGCGCGCAATGCAGTGGACTGGTCGGCACTGGACAGCGTCGGTGAGGTAAGTTTTCTCCATGATTACCCCACCGATACCTCATCCCTGGCCGAGCGCCTGGACGGGTTCGAGGTGATCTGCGTGATGCGCGAGCGCACCCGCTTCGATGAAGACCTGCTGAGGCGCCTGCCCAAGCTCAAGCTGCTGGTGACAGGCGGTATGCGCAACGCGGCCCTGGACCTGAAAACCGCTGCCGCGCTGGGCATTCAGGTCAGCGGTACCGACAGCTACAAACACGCCGCGCCGGAACTGACCTGGGCGCTGATCATGGCCGCAACCCGCAACCTGGTGGTCGAGGCCAATGCCCTGCGCGCCGGGCAATGGCAACAAGGCCTGGGTGGCGACTTGCATGGCAAGACACTGGCCATCCTCGGTCTGGGCAGCATCGGCCAGCGAGTCGCGCAGTTCGGTCAAGTGTTCGGCATGCGTGTCATCGCCTGGAGTGAAAACCTCACCGCCGAACGCGCGGCGCAGGTCGGTGTGACCCGTGTCAGCAAACAGGAACTGTTCGAACAGGCCGACGTGCTGTCGGTGCACCTGGTGCTCAGCGAGCGCAGCCGCGGTCTGGTGGACACACAAGCCCTTGGCTGGATGAAGCCCTCGGCGCTGCTGGTGAACACCGCGCGTGGCCCCATTGTCGATGAAGCGGCGCTGATCAAGGCGCTGCAGAAACAACGACTGGCCGGTGCCGCCCTGGACGTCTTCGAGCAGGAACCGCTGCCCGCCCACCATCCGTTCCGGACCCTGGACAATGTACTGGCGACGCCCCATGTCGGGTACGTGAGCCAACAGAACTACCGGCTGTTTTTCTCGCAAATGATCGAGGACATTCAGGCCTGGTCGGCGGGTGCTCCGATTCGTTTGCTGGGTTGATACCGCGTCATCGTTCATCGCGAGCAAGCTCGCTCCCACAGGGCTACATTGGCGAACGCAGTAATTGTGCCCGGCACAAATCCTCTGTGGGAGCGAGCTTGAACTGGTCAAGTAATCCCGGACACCGGTTACGGTGTTTATGCCGCTTTTTGCTCCATGGCTATTGGCGACAGATAGTTGTTGTAGCTGTGGAGCCTGGTGCGGTTGTAGTACATGAAGAAGCGCACCATATCGGTTTTGGCTTCCTCGATCTTGCTGTAGCCACTACGAGGCACCCATTCTGATT